>JAOPYG010000265.1 GCA_025964685.1 Actinoallomurus sp.
TGCGGCGACGCGTAGAGCATCGCCTGCCGGGCGTTCTGCGACTCCACGACGCGATGGCTGGCCGGGCCGTTGCCGTGCAGGTCCACCGCGACGTCCGGCGGCGGGCCGGCCCAGCCGACCGGCGCCAGCTCACCCGCCGGCAGCACGCGATCGATCGCGCCGGTCAGCGCGGCCAGCGGCGCCAGTGCGGCCGGCGCGGCCAGCACGGTCTCGTGCCGGGGGAAGGCGGCGCGCAGCGCCCGGTAGGCGGGTACCGCCGTGAGGAAGTCGCCTAGCCCGAGGGCTCTCAGCATCAGCAGTCTCATGTGCGGTGGGCCAGGATCCTCGTCGTGGAGCGCCCGGGCAGGTAGGGAACGACGACGGTACGCCCACCCAGCCGGCCACCACGGACGTTTCGGGCAGCTGGTCGACGGTGTAGTCGCCGCCGTTGACCCACACGGCCCGGCGCAGGATCTCCTCCGGGGCCGAGCGGGGTCACCGGCACGACGTCCGGGCCGTCCTCGGCCGCCGGCAGGGCGGCCGGACCGGCGCCGGGTCGGGTGTGTTCCTCGGCGTGGTCGATGACGGGGACGGGCGCGTCGGTGCTGAGGCGTTCGGCACGGCCGTCGAGTATCACGTCCCCGACGGTGACGACGGGGTTCATGGTCCTGTCGGTTCCCGCACTCATCGGCTCGCCTCCAGGCGCTGCCGGTGGTTCAGCCGCGCGTACACCGCCTCGGTCCGCGCGGCCACCTTCTCCCCAGGCGTAGCGGGAGCGGGCCCGCTCCGCGCCCGCCCGGCCGTACTCCTCGCGGCGCGCCGCGTCGGCGAGCAGCTCGCGTAGCGCGGCGGCCAGCAGGTCGGGCCGGCGCGGCGGCACGTGTTCCCCCGTGACGCCGCCGACCACGGTGTCGACGATCCCGCCGACCGCGGTGGCCACCACCGGTACTCCGCACGCCATCGCCTCGACCGGTGCGATGCCGAACGGTTCGTACCACGGGGTGAAGACGGCGACGTCGGCCGAGCGCAGCAGCGCGGGCACCTCGAGGGGGGCTATGCCGCCCAGCATCACCAGCCGGTCCGCGACCCCGACCTCGGCCGCGACCTTCCGCAGCCGGCACGCCTCGCGGTCGCCGTCGAGCGCGCTGACGGGCGGCCCGCCGGCGACGACGAGCTCGGCGTCGGGCACCTCGACGAGCGCGCGCACGATGGTCTCCACGCCTTTGCGTTCGACGAGACGGCCGACGCAGACCAGCCGGTGGCGCTCACCGCGCGGGACGCGCCCGTCCGCCGGCCCGTCCGGCCGTAGCCGGGCCACGTCCACGCCGCAGGGCACCACCGTCGTCCGGCCGCGTGACACCCCCATCGCGGCCAGCTCGAAGACCTCGTCGTTGCAGGTGGCGATGATGTGGTCGGCCGTCTGGCCGATGTGGCGTTCGACGGCGAGGCGGTCGGCCGGGCTCGGGTCGCCATCGCCCAGGTGCCGCCGCTTCACGGTGCCGAGGGCGTGGTAGGTCTGCGCGACCGGAAAGAGATCTCCGCAGGCCATGAGCGCGGCCATGCCGGACATCCAGAAGTGAGAGTGGACGACGTCGGGCGGCCGGCGCCGCCATCGCAGGCCCAGCTCGTGCCCGAACTCCGGCATGTGCGGCAGCAGCAGATCCTTGGCGATCGGTTCCAGCGGCCCCGCCGGCACGTGCTCCACCGTGTACCCCGCCTCGGTGACGATCCGCTCCGGCAGGTCGGGATCGTCGTGCCGGGTGTAGACGGTCACCTCGTGACCGCGCCGGCTGAGATGGTCGGCCAGCGCGGCGACGTGGACGTTCTGCCCGCCGGCGTCCACTCCGCCCAGCACGGCCAGCGGGCTGGCGTGCTCCGAGACCATCGCGATCCTCATCCCGCCACCTCCAGCAACACGCGGTCCCAGTCTTCGAGGAACCGCTGCAGGCCGTACCGGTCGACGACGCTCTTGCGCGCCGCCCGCCCGGCCTCGGCGGCCGCGGCGGGATCGTCGATATAGCGCCGGATCGCCGTGCGCAGCACGTCGACACGGGTCGAGATGACGCCGGCCTCGGGGGGCACCGCCTCGATCACCTCGGTCGTGGCCAGCGCGACCACCGGCATTCCCAGGTGCATCGCCTCCAGGAGTGACAGGCCGAGTGAGGTCCACCGGATCGGATGGACGTACACCCGGCGGCGGGCCAGCTCGGCATGCATCCTGTCCTGGGGGAGGTCCTCATGGGTCCGGCATCCGGTCAGGCCGCTGACCTTCATCCCGAACACGTCCAGTGGCGCCTCCAGCCGGGGTAGCAGGTCGGTGCCGACGTAGCGCCCGCGCCGGATCGGCTCGTTGACGACCAAGGCGGCACGCGGGATCTCCCCGGTCCACAGTTGTCCCGGGTCGACGACGCCGTGCTCGATGACGGTCGTGGGCGTGGTCCCGCAGTCCCAGAACAGGTCGTTGAAGTGCGTGACGTGCACCAGGCGCAGGTCCGGCCGGCCGGCCATCGGATGCCGGGTGAGGGGGACGTCTCCCCATGGCGCGTCGTGCTCGAGATAGATCGTCGGCACACGGCCCAGCGGGCGGACGAACTCCGCCTCGTGCGGCCGCTGCAGGATCACCACGTCGGGCTCGGCCTCGGCGATCCGGTCGAGCGGCACCTCGCGGACGGAGGCGGGCCAGTCCCAGGTACGCGCACGGCCGCGCCCGTCCGGGCCCCGGTCGGACGTCACCGGTACCAGGTACTCGTGCGCGCCCTGGACGAAGGCCGTCGTGTACGAGCCGTGGACATGCCACAGCAGGATCCTCATCCCACCACCTCCTCGACGGCGGCCACCACATCGGCCGGTTCCACCGACGTCAGGCACGGATGCCCGGGGACCGGGCACTCGCGTGCACGGGTGTCACGGCAGGGGGCGTCCTGGTCGCCGAGCAGCACATGCCGCACGCCGTACGGCGCCCAGCGGATCGCGGGGACGACTGGAGCGAACAGCGACACCACCGGCGTGCCGACGGCGGCGGCCAGGTGCGCGGGACCGGTGTTGCCCGCGACGACCGCGCTCGCCCCCTCCAGCACGCCGGCCAGCTCGGCGAAGGTCGTACGGCCGCCGAGGTCCAGCCCGCTGTCGCCGGCGACTCGTGAGGTCAGCGCGCGCTCGCCCGGGCCGCCGGTGACCACCGGCCGCCACCCGCGCGCCGCCAGGTGCCGCACCGCCGTCGCGCAGTGCCCCGCCGGCCAGGCACGGGCGGGCACGGAGACGCCCGGGTGCACGACCACGTACCGGCCCTCGATGTCGCAGGAGTGGGGCAGCGGCCGGCGTACGGCGAGGCGGCCGTCGTCGCCCGGCGGAAGGCGGAAGCCCGCCGCACGCGCCAGCGACAGCGCGCGCTCGGCCTCCGGGATGTCGTCCTCGGTCCTGTGCCGGACGTCGAGCAGCGACCCCGGATAGTCCTCGCAGATCGCCGCGATGTGCCCGACGCCGGCCAGGCGCAGCAGCAGCGCGGCCGGCAGGGGCGACTGGTGGAAGGAGGTGAGGATGACCGCGCGGTCGAAGCCGGTGAGCCGCGCGACCAGGTCCGACACGTCGTCCCGGTCCACGGCGGGCGGCTCGAAACCGGCCCAGGGCGCCCGCCAGACCAGCACGTCATCGACGCCGGGCAGGAGCCGCGCGGCGGCCGCGCCCTCCGGCCCCGCGAGTAAGGTCACGTGCGCCGAACCGGCGGCGACCGCGCGCACCGCGGGTCCGCACAGCAGGACGTCGCCCGCGTTGTCCAGGCGGACCACGAGCGTCCTCACGGCCGTTCTCCCAGCGCGAAGCGCACCGCGCCGGTGATCGAGCCGGCGACCCGGGCGCCCCGGAGCTCGATCTCGAGGGTCTGCGAAGTCGGCACGAGCACGCTGCGGGCTCCGGCCGCGCGCGCGGCGGCCACGTCGGAGCCGATGTCACCGATGACCACGCACTCCTCGGGGCGCACCCCGAGCGCACGCGCGGCGTCGAGCACGAGCCCGGGAGCAGGTTTGCGGCACGGGCACCCGCCGTCGTGCGGGCACACCTGCCACGTGCCGAACGGGCCGAGCAGTGCGTCCACCCGCTTGTTGACGCGCTCCACGTCGCCTGCGGTGATGAGGCCACGGGCGATGCCGGACTGGTTGGAGACCACGCCCGCGCGCAGGCCCGCCTCCCGTACGAGCCGCACCGCCTCGGCCGCGCCCGGCATCGGCTCCACCTTCTCCGGATCGCCGTTGTACGGGACGTCACGTACGAGGGTGCCGTCGCGGTCGAACAGCACGGCCTTCGCCGGTCCCGGCCAGGGGCGCTCACCGCGGGTCGCCGCCAGTCCGCGCAGCCAGTGCCAGGTGGCGAACGGGGGGATGAGCACACTGCTCGCGGCCATGGCGACGATCTCGTCCCGGGTCCGCGGGCCCGGTGCGATGCGGGCGGCGGCGAACTCGGCGATCCCGGCGAGCGCGGCGGCGCCGGCCAGCGCCCCGGCGCCGCGCCGGCCGCTCACGGCCAGGCCGGTGGCCAGGACGCCGGCCGCCGTGATCGCCAGATGCCGTCCCCGGCGGCCGGCGTCGGCACGGGCCCGGCTGTGCCAGCCCGGTCCGTGGATCGCCCGCATGAGCGCGTCATCGGCGTTG
>JAOPYG010000273.1 GCA_025964685.1 Actinoallomurus sp.
CGCCCAGGCCGATGATCAGCGACCAGCGCGCGCCGTACAGCAGCCGCGTGAAGACGTCGCGGTTGGCGCTGTCCAGGCCCATCCAGTGGGACGCGCTGGGACCGCCGCCCTTCGCCTCCTGCACGTACGGCGAGTGCGGGGCCAGCACGGAGGCGAACACCGCGGCGAGGATGATCACGACCACGATGCACAGGGCGATCCACGAGGCCGGGCCCAGCCGCCGAAAGCCGATGCCCGCACGTGACAGTCTCTTCGCCAGTCCGCTGCGCATCAGCCGGCGCTCCTCAGTCGGGGGTTGACCAGCAGGTAGAGGACGTCGATGACGAGGTTGACCACGACGAATCCGGTCGCGATGGTCAGCACGACCCCCTGGACCACGGCCGGGTCACCGTTGCGTACGGCGGTGATCATGAGCTGGCCCATGCCGGGCAGCGCGAAGATGGTCTCGATGACGACCGCGCCGCCGAGCAGGTAACCGACCCGCAGGCCGAGCACCGTCAACGGGTTGATCAGCGCGTTGCGCAGCACGTTGCGGCCCACCACGACGATCGGCGGAAGGCCGCTGCCGATCGCGGTGCGCACGTAGTCCTTGTCGAGCTCCTCCACCATCGACGTGCGGATGATCCGGGTGAGATAGGCCGCGACGGGCAGCGACAACGCCAGCGCCGGCAGGGTCAGCGACCTCAGCCAGCCACTGAAGGAGTCCGCGGGATTGACATAACCGCCGGTCGGGAACCAGCCGCGGTCGACCGCCAGGTACTGGATCATCAGCAGCGCCAGCCAGAACGCCGGAGCGGCCACGCCGATCAGCGACACAAGCCGGATCAGCTGGTCCGGCCAGCGGTCCCGGAAGATCGCCGCGGTGACGCCGAAGATCAGCGCCAGCACGACGGCGATCACCAGGCCGAGGAAGGTCAGCTGGAGGGTCAGCGGCAGCGCCGTGGCCAGCGAGGTGCGGACCGGCGCCTTGGTGAGCGCGCTCGTCCCCATGTCACCGCGGACCAGGTCGCCGACGAAGCGCACGTAGCGCACCGGCATCGGATCGAGCAGCCCGTTCTGCACCTGGAACTGGTGGATCTGTGCCGCGGTGGGATTGGCGCCCTGAAAATACGCGTACTCCGGCTTGTTGTCGGAGAACCGCATGATGATGAAGACGAACAGGATGACGCCCAGCAACAGGGGAATCAGGATGAGGACGCGGCGCACCAGCATTCTGGCGATCACTGCCACGGGTGCCTCCTGGGGAGTCGGGTCGGGGTGCGGCAGCCTTTCAGGTGCGCTTCGCCTGCAGCAGGGTGACTCCGGGGTAGGCCTGGGCCCGCACTCCGGTGAGCTTCTTGGGGTTCCAGGCGGTCATCAGCTCGGTGTGCACGACCGGGTAGAGCACGGCGTGCTCGGCGATGACGTCCATGTACTCATGCAGGAGCGTGAGCTTCTTCTGGCGGTCCGGCTCCTCGGTGGCCTTGTCCATCAGCGCGAAGAGCGCCTTCGCGTCCGAGCTCTTGTCCCACTTGGTGTACTTCATCCAGGTGCCGCCGGACGTGTAGTTGTAACGCAGGATCAGATCGGCGTCGAGGCCGAACTGGTTCGGGTTCGAGGTCGCCGCGACCACCTGGTACGACTGCGACTGGTCCATCTTGGTGAACAGCGCGCTCGTGTCCTGCGGCTCCAGCGAGGTCTTCACGCCGATCGCCCCCCAGGAGTTGGCGATCGTGGGCAGGCAGTCGGCGATCCAGCTCACGTTGACCGCCATCAGGTTGATCGTCAGGTTGGTGACGCCCGCGGCGGCCAGGAGCGACTTCGCCTTAGCCGGGTCGTAGTCGTAGACCGTCTTCGCCCGGGCGTACGCCGCGTTCTGCGTGTTGAGGAAGCTGGTGGCCGCGGTCCCGTGCCCCTTCAGCGCCACGTCGATCATCTTCTTGGTGTCGATCGCGTAGAGGAGCGCCTGCCGGACCCGCACGTCGTCGAACGGCTTCAGGCCGGTGAAGAACATCAGGAACATGTGGTTCATGCCCTTGCCGCCGTCGACGGTCAGGCCCTGCTTGCGGAGCTGGTCGATGTTGGCGTACGGGACGTTGTCGGCGATCTGCGCCTCGGCCTTGCCACCGGAGATCTTCGCGACCCGGGCGGAGGCGTCCACGATGGACAGCCAGTTCATCTTCTTGATCGCGGCCTTGCGCGGGCCGTTGTAGTCCGGATAAGCCTCGAACGTCGTGTTCGACTTCGGGTTGTGCGCGGTCATCTTGTACGGGCCCGAGCCGACGGCCTTGCCGTTCTTGGCCGCGTCCCAGCCGCCCGGAGCGCCGAACACATGCTTCGGCATGATCTTGGCGATGGTCAGCCGCTCGAGCGCGTCCGGGAACGCGAACGCGAAGACCAGCTCGACGGTGGTGTCGTCGACCTTGCGGACCTCCTTCAGCCAGGTCGCGAAGAAGGAGGACGCCAGCGTGGAGGAGTCCTGGACGCGGTCGAAGGAGAAGAGCACGTCGTCCACGGTGACCGGCTGCCCGTCGTGCCACTTGGCGCCCGGCCGCAGGGTGAACTTCCACGAGGTCGCGGAGGTGTCGGCCGGAAGGGCGGTGGCCAGCGCCGCGTACGGGGCGCGGGTGATCGGGTCGGTGTCGACCAGGCCTTCGTAGATGTGGTTGTTGCCGGCCATCGCGAAGGCCGAAGCCGTCATGCTCGGGTCCCAGGTCTGGTCGTTGCCGTAGCCGATGACGACGGTGGCGAGGTCCTTGTCGCCACCGGAACCGGCCGAGCCGGTCGAGGCGGGGCCACCGCACGCGGAGATGGTGGTGGAGATGGCGGCCGCGGCGCTCAACGTCCCGCTGTAGCGCAGGAAGTCGCGGCGGCTGAAGGCGGATCGAGGGGCGCTCACGGTGTCTCCTGGTGTGGACAGTCAGGCAGGCGCAGGGTTCGTGGCATTCGGCGGCGGATATGGGACGTCCCACGTCCTATATCCTGCTAGCGTTGGAGACTAGGAGTCGGTCTTGTGCCAAGTCAAGAGCAGATGATCAGGAGATTTCCGTGACGTTGCGCGACGGTCGTCGTCACCTCGCCGAGCCCGGTGTGCCGGCTCCTGCCCGGAGCCGCCGGCTGAGCCGCGCGCTCGAGGTGCAGGAGGCGGTCAAAGAGATCATCGTGCGCCGCGGGCTGGTCGCCGGAGATCCACTGCCGACCGAGTCCGAGCTCATGCAGGAGCTGGACGTCGGACGCAACTCGATCCGGGAGGCCCTGAAGGCCCTCCAGGCCGTCGGCATCGTCGACATCCGCCACGGCTTCGGCATGTTCGTCGGCCAGATGTCGCTGAACGGCCTGGTCGACGAGCTGGCCTTCCACAGCCGGATCGCCCCGCAGGACGAGCCGAGCCACCTCGCCCACCTCACCGAGATCCGCGAGATCCTGGAGAACGGGCTCGCGTGCCGTCTGATCGACCGGCACGGCGGCACCGACCTGACCGAGCTTCTCTCCCCGGTCCGCGAGGTGATCGAGCGGATGGAGGCCGAGGCGCTGGTCGGAGCCGTCTCTCCCGAGACCGACCGGCTCTTCCACGACCTGCTCTACCGGCCCTTGGGCAACCCGCTGGTCAGCCGGCTCCTCGGTGCCTTCTGGCAGGTCTACCACCAGCTCAGTGACGACCTGGGCGCCCCCGACGAGAGCCCGGCCTACGTCGCACGCAAGCACCGCGACATCTACACCGCGGTGGTCAACGAAGACCGGGCTGCCGTCGAGGCGGCGATGAGCGCTCACTTCGCCGGAATCCGCGCCCGGCTCGCCCGTCTTCGCCGCGGCTGAGCCGGTTACCGCAGGTCGCGCAGTGCGACGCGGCGGAAGGTGATCGTCTCGTTCGCGCCGGCGTTCCCGGTCTCGTACAGCACGCCCACGGTGCGGGCGTCGACCTGGACCAGGTCCGAGTAGGACGCCGGGAGCTGCGACAGCGTGAGCGCCGGCTGCCACGTGGCGCCCCCGTCGTGGCTGGTGCGCAGCGTCATGACGGCGCGGGTACTCGGATCGGCCGGCCCGGAGTACAGCAGCGGCGCCTTGGGTCCGCGCGTCTGCAGGACGCTGCCCTCGACGACAGGTCCGGCGAGCGCGGGCTGCGGGCGGAACGCCTGCCGCAGCGTACGGCCGCCGTCCACGCTGTAGGCGTCGGCCCGGTTGCCGGTCGCGGTGCCGTTCTGGTCGCGCGTGTTGAAGTAGACCCGGCCGTCGGGGAGCTCGGTCGCGGTCGTCTCGTTGACGTTGACCACGCCGTCGGGGGCATCGTCCACGTAGCCGATGTGCCAGGTCCGGCCGTCGTCGTCGCTGTAGAGGTCGTGCCCGCCGTAGTACTTCGCCTCGGATCCGAGGTCGGAGGAGCCGGCCGCCGGTGCGATGGAGTGGTTGGCCGGGACGACGAGCCTGCCTCGGTGCGGGCCGTGGGTCAACCGGGTCGCGTGGCCGGGCCCGGTGGCGTACCAGCGCCAGCCGGCGAGCTTGGCCACCGAGGTGATCTCGCGTGGCTTCGACCACGTGGCGCCGTCGTCGTCGCTGTCCTGCACGAAGACCCGCCTGCTCTCCTCGGCGGGCACCTGCCCGCGAAGGATCGCCGACTCGGTGGCGGTACCGGCGTTGTAGGTGGTCAGCAGCACGATGCGGCCGCTCGCCGTCACGACCGGTGCGGGGTTGCCGGAGGTGTTCGGGCCGCTGTCCTGGACGACCTGCAGGGGCTGCCAGGTGCATCCTCCGTCGGCCGACCGCTTCACCACGGTGTCGATGTTCCCGGCGTCCCCGAGCCCGTCGGACCGTCCCTCCGCGAACGCGAGCAGGTCGCCTGACTTCGTGGTGATGACCGCCGGGATCCGGAAGGCGCTGTAGCCCTCGGTCCCGGCCGTGTACGGCACGGACACCTGGCACCGGGCCGCCGCCTGAGCCGGCGCCACGCCGGCGGCGACGGTCGCCGCCAGAACCGTGACACCCGCGACCAGTCCCGACCCGCCACGACGCATGTGCGGACGCATGAGTGCTCCCTTCGGTAGGACATGGGACGTCCCATGTCCTCGCGAAAGCTAACGGGAGCCGCGAAGGTCGTCAAGGGAGGTGCGGTGGTGGGCGAGACCTAACGGTAGAACCGCAGGACGCTCTGGAGGGCGCACGCGGGCTTGGCCGAGTCCTCTATCTCGATGACGCCGTCCAGCGTGATCTGCACGCCGTCGCCGGCGACATCCTCTACGCCGGTGATCGTGGCGACGAGGCGGATACGCGAGTCGACCCGTACCGGAGCGGGGAAACGCACCTTGTTGAGTCCATAGTTGACTTTGGTCGTGACGCCGGCGACGTCGAGCAGGCCGCCGAAGAGCGGGATGAACAGCGCCAGCGTCAGGTATCCGTGCCCGATCGTCGTGCCGAACGGGCCCTGGGCCGCCTTCTCGGCATCCACGTGGATCCACTGGTGGTCGTCCGTGGCGTCGGCGAAGGTGTCGATCCGCTCCTGGGAGACCGTGATCCACTCGCTGGTGCCCAGGTCCTTGCCCACGAGATCGGCGAGGTCGTCGATGTGGACGTTCATGGTGACTCCGTTCCGTACATCGCGCGCAGACGCGCCTTGAGGATCTTTCCGGTGCCGTTGCGGGGGATCTCGTCGGTGAAGACGACCGACGTGGGGAGCTTGTACTTGGCGATCCGGCCCGCGAGGGCGCTCAGCAGGCGTTCGGCGGTCAGGTCCGAACCGTCCCGTGGGACGACGATGGCGCGGCCGGTCTCGCCCCAGCGGTCGTCCGGTACGCCGATGACGGCGCATTCCAGCACGTCGGGGTCGGCGAGCAGGGCGTTCTCGACTTCGGCGGGGTAGATGTTCTCGCCGCCGGAGATGATCACGTCCTTGATCCGGTCCACGATGTAGGCGTAGCCGTCGGCGTCGAGGCGGGCGGCGTCACCCGTGCGGAACCACCCGTCGGTGAAGGCGCCTGCGGTCTCCTCCGGCAGACCCCAGTAGGCGGGCATGACGTGCGGTCCCTTGACGACGACCTCGCCGGGCTGACCGGGCGGCACCTCGGCCAGGTCGGGCCCGACCACCTTCACGTCGCTGAAGAAGTGCGGTACGCCGGCCGAACCCGCCTTGGTCACCGCGTGCGCCGCGTCGAGGAACAAGGTGCCGGGCGCGGCCTCGGTCATTCCGTATCCCTGCAGGAAGGTCAGGCCGCGCTCCTGGAACCTCGCGATGAGGGATGGGGGGACCGGGGCGCCGCCACAGGTCAGCAGCCGCAGCGAGGACAGGTCCGCCGCCGCCCATCGCGGTGAGCGTGCCACGGCCTGGAACATCGCCGGCACGCCGAACATGAAGGTGACCCGGTACCGCTCGATCAGGTCGAAGGTGGCGTCGGGGTCGAACCCGGCGGTCAGCACGCAGGTGCCGCCCTTGAGCAGCACCGGCAGGGTGAGCATGTTGAGCCCGGCGGTGTGGAACAGCGGCGCGGACACGAGTGCGACCTCGTCCGCGATGAGGTCGTGGTCGATCAGGACGTTGACCGCGTTCCAGGTGATGTTGCCGTGGGTGAGGACCGCCCCTTTGGGGCGCCCGGTGGTCCCGGACGTGTACATGATCATGCAGGGGTCGTCGAGCTTCACGGGCACGTCGATCGGCTCACCGTCCCGGGCGCACGGCAGCCGCTCGTACTCCTCCAGCGCGATGCTTCTCGGTACCGGAAGGCCGTCCACCACGTCGGCGTGGGTGGCGGCGTGGATGAGCAGCGACGCGCCGGAGTCCTCGATCTGGTACGCGATCTCCGGCCTGGTCAGCCGGGCGTTGAGCGGGACGAACACCCCGCCGAGCATCCCGGTGGCGAACAGCGTCTCCAGGAACGACGGGTGGTTGAAGCCGAGGTAGGCGACCCGGTCACCGGGGCCGATGCCCAGGCCGCGCAGCGCGTGCGCCAGGCGGACGACGCGGTCGCGCAGCCCCGCGTACGTGAGCGGTGTGCCGTCGTGGATCACGGCGGTGTCGTGGGGGGTCTTGCGGGCGCGCCGTACCGGCCACGAGCCGAGCCCTTGGTTGCGCATCGAGTACCCGTTTCAGGAGGTCGGCCGGTCGGAATCGGTGCGCAGGCCGAGCAGCCGGGCAGCGTTGTCCTTGAGGATCTTCGGGCGGACCTCGTCCTTCATCGGCAGCTTCGCGAAGTCGGCCAGCCAGCGGTCCGGGCTGATGACCGGATAGTCCGAGCCGAACAGCACCTTGTCCTGGAGCAGGCTGTTGGCGTACCGCACGAGCTGGGGCGGGAAGTACTTCGGCGACCAGCCCGACAGGTCGATGTGCACGGTCGGCTTGTGGGTCGCGACGCTCAGCGCCTCGTCCTGCCACGGGAAGGACGGATGGGCGAGGATGATCGGCATCCCGGGGAAGTCGACCGCCACGTCGTCCACGCGCATCGGGTCGGAGTACTTCAGGCGGATGCCCCCGCCACCGGGCACGCCCGCGCCGATCCCGGTCTGCCCGGTGTGGAACAGCGCGATCGCGCCGAGTTCCTCGATCGCCTCGTACAGCCCGTACGCGATGCGGTCGTCGGGGAAGAAGCCCTGGAGGTTCGGATGGAACTTGAACCCCTTGACGCCGTACTCCTCGACCAGGCGGCGCGCCTGCCGTACGCCGGACTTGCCGCGGAACGGGTCGATCGAGGCGAACGGGATGAGCACGTCGGGGTTGGCGGCGGCGGCCTCGGCGACCTCCTCGTTCGGCACCGGCGGGGTGCCGGTGGCGTGCTCGGCGTCCACGGTGAACACCACCGCGGCCATCTTCCGCTCGCGGTAGAAGGCCGCCATCTCCTCCAGCGTCGGCTTGCGCGCCGCCTTGTCGACCCCGAAGTACGCGCTGGAGGCCTCGTGCAGCGCGTCGTCGAGGGACGCGTCGCCACGGGAGGAGACCTCCGCGTGGGTGTGCACGTCGATCGCGGTCAGCTCGGCGAGGTCCATCTCAGGCTCCGGGGGTCGCCGGGGCGGGGATGCCGACGGACTCCGGCTCGCGGCCGACCGAGGTGGGCCACGCGGTCGCGATGGCCTCCGGGGTCCACCCGCCGTTGGCGTAGGCGACCGACACCTCCCGGGGGTGCGACCACAGCGCGAGCTTGTCGCCGCCGATGCCGATGCACTGCCCGGTGATCTGGCGGGCCGCGGCCGAGGCGAGGAAGGGGATCAGCGCCGCGCAGTCCTCGGCCGTGCCGAACCCTTCGCCCTTGCGCAGGAAGTCGGGGAAACCGGTGCCGTCCTTGTGCGCCTCGATGTACGGGGAGAACGCGGGAATGGTCTCGGTCATCGCCGTGGCCGCCACCGGGACGATGGCGTTGACCGTGACCTGTGCCCGGGCCAGCTCCATCGACCAGGTGCGGACCATCGCCGCGATCCCGGCCTTGGCGGCGGCGTAGTTGGTCTGGCCGAAGTTGCCGCGCTGACCGGCCGGGGAGCCCACGAGGATCAGCGAGCCGCCCTCGCCCTGTTCGCGCAGCCGTACGGCGGCGGCCCGCGCACAGGTGAAGGTGCCGCGCAGGTGC
>JAOPYG010000303.1 GCA_025964685.1 Actinoallomurus sp.
ATCGACCGGATGGTCGACATCTTCATCCGACGGCTGCAGATCAAGGCGACCTCTCCGCACCAGAAGGTCTCTGAGCTGTCCAGCGGTAACCAGCAGAAGGTGCTGCTGGCCCGCTGGCTGGCCATGCGGCCGAAGGTCCTCCTGCTCGACGAACCCACCCGGGGCATCGACGTCGGCGCCAAGGCCGAGCTGCAGGACCTCCTGGACGAGCTGGCCGTCAACGGCCTGGCCATCCTGCTGATCTCCTCGGACCTGGAGGAGCTCGTCAGCGGCTGCGACCGCGTCGTCGTCCTGCGCGACGGCGCGGTCGCGGCCGAGCTGACCGGGCTCGATGTCACCGAGGAGGGCATCATCGCCGCGATGGCCTCGGCGGGCACGGTCAGCCGCTGATCCGCCATTCGAGGATGCCGCCGGAGACGCCGCCGCCGAGCTGCGCCTCCAGCCGGAACGCGCTCGCCCGTACGGACGTGAAGGTGGTCCGGTTGTCGGTGTCGCGCGCGGTGCCGTACGCCGACGGGTTCTCGACCGGCCGCCACGTCTCCCCGTCCCGGTACAGCAGGCGCCACGAGACCGGCACCCGGCACTGCCCCTGCCCGGTGTCGTCGAACCAGTAGACCTCGGTGGCGGAGGCCGTGATCGGCTCCGGGTACTCGTACCCGACCCACTCGGTGCCACCGGTGTGGTCCCACCACGTGAACCGCGGGACCGACTGGTCATGGGAGCTCGCGGGCGAGATGCCGTCGTACAGCGCCTCGACCGTGTCGCCCGACCAGACGTGGGAGGCCGTGGCGATCGGCGGGAGCATCCAGTCATGCGCGTCGGGCCCGTGGCCGATCACCGGGAACGCCGTGATCCGCAGCCGCGCCGCTCCCATCGGGATGAGCGTGACCGTCTCCGGCGGCTCGGCGGACCGCGCCGGGCTGTCCTGCAGCGGCCGTACGACGTTCTCTTCGTCGGCCCGCCAGTTGACGATGCGGCGGGCCTTCGCGCGCAGCTCGACCGGGACGCCCCGGCGCGTGAACGGGTTCCCGGTCGCCGTACGGCGCCGGAGGGTGAAGGACGCGCCGTCGAGGCCGTAGTTCCACGGCGACCCGGCGGTGACCTCGTACTCCGGCCAGGCCGTGGTGCCCGCGAACCGCCGCCAGTTCTCTTCGATCGCCAGCGAGAAGGTCACCGGGCCGTGCGCGACGGAGACCGCCCCGCGGTCCCACGTACGGGTGGTGGTGCGCATCGGCAGCCGCAGCTCGACACGGTCGCCGGACCGCCAGGTGCGCTCGACGACGGCGTAGCAGGGCGGGGCCGCGGTGAACGGGAGAGCCTCGCCGTTCACCCGCAGCGACGGCGCGTCGCACCAGCCGGGGATCCGCAGATAGAGCGGGAACGCGACCGGCCGAGACGCGGAGATCCGCAGCGTGACGGTCTCCTCGAACGGGTAGCCGGTGTCCTCGGTGACGGTCACCGTCGTGCCGTCGCCGACCTTGGCCGTCACCTCCGAGGCGGCGTACATCGAGGCGCACAGGCCGGAGTCGTAGGTCGCGAGCCACAGCTCCTCGGCGTAGTACGGCCAGCCCATGCCGTAGTTGTGCGGGCAGCAGCGGTACTGGTGGATGCCCGGCTTGTACGCCTGCATGGCGAAGGAGTTCTGGAACTGGCCGTGGGTCTTGGCGACGTCGTCGAGCCGGACGCTGTTCGCGCTGGTGATGTAGTGGGTGCCCTTCTGGGCGGGGTCGAAGGCCGCCGGCAGGGAGTTGATCGCGATCTCCTCGCACCGGTCGGCCCAGACCGGGTCGCCGGTGATCCGCGTCAGCAGCTCGAAGCTGTGCATGAACTCCACGAACCCGCAGGTCTCAAAGCCCTGCCGGGGATCGGTGTAGTGCGGCCGGCAGTTCTCATCGCCGGCGAACCCGCCGCCGGGGAACCGGCCGTACGTGCCCATCACGGTGGCGTAGTCGCGGTAGGTGGCCTCGCGCAGCGCCGGGTCCCCGGCGAGCACGCCGTACTGCAGTGGTTCGCGGAAGCCCTGGGCGAGGTTGACGTTGTGCCAGGTCGGGATGCCCGCCGTGTAGTCGGCCGAGCCGCTGTGGATCTTGCGCACCAGGTCGAGCAGCCAGCCCTCGCCCGTGCGGTTGTAGGCCCAGTAGATGCTGTCGATCGTGTCGCCCCACCGGAACGCGCCCCAGCCGCGCTTGAACACCGCGGCCGGCTGGGCGTTCTGGAACCCGAAGTACCGGGTCAGGAACGGCGTGATCCGGGTGTCGCCGGTGGCGTCCGCGTACGAGCGCAGCGCGTCCAGCACCGGCATGTGCGGCCAGAAGTCCGGGCCGCCCTCCAGCGACGTGCGCAGCGACGCCGGACCGAACCACCCGTCCGGCCGCTGCGCGGCGAGGATGCCGTCGACCCACCGGCCGGTCAGGTCGCGCACCCGCTTGTCGCCGGTGACCAGGCCCAGGTCGGTGAAGCCGCGCAGCCAGTACGGCAGCTCCTCCCAGCCCTCCTTGGCCGGGTCGACCCAGCCGTTGGTCTCGTACACCAGGTAGTCCGACACCTCGGGCATGCGCCCGTTCAGGCCCTCGACCTGCAGGTCGAGCTGTCGGCGCACCCAGCCCTTCGGCCGTACGCTGCCGGGCGGCAGCCGGAGGAACGGCTCGGGCCGCAGCGGCGCCCGGTTCGGCGTGTAGTGGCCACCGGCAGCGGCCGCCTCGGCCGTGCGGACCACCCGTACGGTGCCCTGCGCAGCGACCGCGCCGGCGGGGCGGGCCATGGACTCCCCGACCAGGGCGCCGCCGCCGACCGCGAGGCCGCGCCGGAGAAAGCTTCGACGTTCCACGTGAACTCCCTGGGGGGCGGGGGAGGGGCCACCCCGAGGCGGCCCCTCCCGCGGATCTCTACTTTCCGGACTGGTAGAGCTGACCGGCCTCGTCCGCCGACAGGGCGCGGTCGTAGACGTGCACCTGGTCGATGGCGCCGGGCCAGTAGTCGACCGGGTTGCCACCGAACCGGCCGCGGCCGATCACGGTGTGACCCGTGGACGCGTCGCCGAGGCAGGCCGGCGCGGTGCCGGCCTTCTGGCCGTTCACATAGAGGGAGAGGGTGCCGCTCGCGGCGTCGCGGACGCCGACGAGGTGGTACCACTGCCCGGTCTGCGGCGCGGTGGGCGCGAGCGCCCGTACGCCGGCGAAGCTGAACGCGAACCGGTTGTCCGCGCCGGAGTACTGCAGGAAGAACGCGCTGTTGCTGTCACCGTCCTGGCTGACCGCGGTGGCGAACGACCCGAGCCGGTCGAGCTTCACCCAGGCGGAGACGCTGTAGTTCCCGGTCGTGTCCAGGATCGCCGCGCCCGTGTCGGCGTACTGGTTCGAGCCGTTGAACTGCAGCGCGGACCCAGAATGCCCGGCCGTCCACGCGGGACCGTTCACGAGCGTCGCGTCGTGCTTGCCCGCGCCGTCCTTGGCGACCGTGCCGCTGCCCTCATCGAGCGGGTAGAAGCTCACGCCGTCGAGTCCGGGCGTGCCCGGCGGGTAGGTCGTCCCGCCGCCGCTGCCGACCGAGCCCGACGCGTTGATGAGCGCGAGGTTCGCGGCGCGCACCTGGTCGGCGCCGGGCTTGAGGACCCTGCGGTCGTAGGTGTAGATGCCGTTGAGCTCGTCCTCGACGTCGGTGATCTGCGTGTAGACCGACGCCGAGACTCCGCACCGCTTCTCGACCTGCAGCAGCTGGCCCTGCAGCTCGGTGTAGCGGCGGGTCAGGGTGGCCGCGTCCGGCTCCATCTCGTATGCGAAGCCGTTCGCCGGGTCGAACATGTGGCCGTCGACCTTGAGGCCGAGCCCGCCGTACTCGCCGTCCACGGCCGCCCGGCCGCCCTGCTGGGTGGGCGTGCCCGGCCCGACGTAGGTGTGGTTGTCGTAGAGGTCGCCCTCGCCGTTGTCGGGCAGCGAGTCGCAGCAGTTGACGCCGCTGTCCGCGTTGACCAGACGGCTGGGGTCCCACGACTTGATCTCGCTCACGATGCGGCCGGGCTCGTACTCGCCCCAGCCCTCGTTGAAGGGCACCCAGGTGACGATGGACGGGTGGCTGAGGTGCTGGTCGACGAGCGCGTGCAGCTGGGTCTCGAACTGCGCCTTCACAGTGGGGGGCGGCGTGTGCGAGGCGAACGTCGATGGCATGTCCTGCCAGACGAGCAGGCCGAGCCGGTCCGCCCAGTAGTACCAGCGGTCGGGTTCGACCTTGACGTGCTTGCGGACCATGTTGAAGCCGAGCTGTTTGTGCGCCTCCAGGTCGAAGCGCAGCGCGGCGTCGGTCGGCGCGGTGTAGATGCCGTCCGGCCAGAACCCCTGGTCGAGCGTGCCGACCTGCATGAGGAACTTGCCGTTGAGGAGCGTCCGCACCTTGCCGTCCGGGCCCTTGCCGAGGCTGATCGAGCGCATCCCGAAGTACGAGCCCGCCTGGTCGACGCTCCGGTGCCGGTCCAGGATCCGGACCTTCAGCGTGTACAGGTACGGGTCGTCGGGGGTCCACAGATGGGCGTGGGGTAGGGGCAGCTTGAGCTCGGTGCCGGCCCGGCCGGTGACCTTCCCGACCTTGCGGTGCCCGGCGTACGCGGTGGCCTCGACGGTCTGCGAAGTGACGCCGGAGGCGCGGACGGTCAGCCGGAGCGCCTTGGCGGCCAGGTCGGGCGTCGCGTCGAGCCGGTCGATGTGCGCGGCGGCCACCGGCTCCATCCACACGGTCTGCCAGATGCCCGAGGACGGGGTGTAGAAGATGCCGTCCCCGGCCCGGCGCTGTTTGCCGACCGGCTGGCCGCCGATGTCGGTCGTGTCGTCGACGCCGACGAGGACCTCCTGCGGTCCGGCGCCCTTCAGTGCGGGGGTGACGTCGGCGGTGAAGGAGTCATAGCCGCCGGTGTGCGTCGCGACCCTGACGCCGTTGACGTAGACGGCGGCCTGGTAGTCCACGGCCTGGAAGTGCAGCAGCAGACGGTCGCCGTGCCAGGAGCGCGGCACGGTGAACGTCCGGCGGTACCACATGTGGTCGACGTGCTTCTGGATCCCGGACAGCGCGGACTCCACCGGGTACGGCACGAGGATCCGGTCCGCCAGGTCCTTGCCCGTCGGCGGCGTTTCGCCGGCGGCGGTGGCCTCGGCGAACTGCCAGGTGCCGTTGAGGTTCTGCCAGCGGGAGCGGGTCAGCTGCGGGCGCGGGTAGTCCGGCAGGGCGTTCGTGGGGGAGACCTGGCTCGTCCAGGGCGTGGTCAGCTGGGTCTGGGCCTTCGGGTCGGGCGTGGCCGACGCGGCTCCCGTCGGCACGAGGAAGGCGGCGAGCAGCGCGAGGGCGAGGCCGATGACGGTGGCCGGGCCACGGGGGCGGGCTCTTCGGGGGGATCGCAGCGCGTACAAGTACGGGCTCCCATCTGCGCGGGGCGGAGGCTGTCGGAGACGGCCTCAGCATGAGCGCCCGTGACCACAATTGCAATAATCAGATCGTTGTTGACAGAACACGATCAGGGGTGGCTCAATACGGGTGCCTTCATCCCACCTTCGGGAAGGATCCGCCCATGACCGTCCCCTCGCGCAGCGGCGTGCGTGCCGCCGCGCTCGTCGCCGTGCTGACCGTCGCCGCCGCCGGTTGCGCCAAGTCAGAGAACGACAAGCAGGCCGGCGCGCAGGACACGCAGGGCCAGCAGCAGGTCGTCCAGACCCCGTCGGGGAACACCCCGTCGTGCACGATCTCCAAGTTCGGGGCGACGAAGTTCGACCTGAAGAGCGGGACGGTCGGGTTCTCCCAGTCCGAGAAGGAGGCGAACCCGTTCCGCATCGCCGAGACCGCGTCGATCAAGTCCGAGGCGAAGAAGCTGGGCATCGGCCACCTGAAGGCGACGAACGGGCAGTCGCAGTTCAACAAGCAGATCAGTGACGTGCAGCAGCTCATCGCCCAGGGGGCGCAGGCGCTCATCATCGCGCCGCTCAACTCCGACGGCTGGGAGCCGGTGCTGCAGCAGGCCTCCGCCAAGCACATCCCGATCATCACGGTCGACCGCCAGATCAACGCCACCGCGTGCAAGGACTACGTGACGTTCATCGGGTCGAACTTCTACGAGCAGGGCAAGCGTGCGGCCGACCAGATGGTGAAGGCGCTCGGCGGGAAGGGCAAGGTCGCCGTCCTGCTCGGCGCGTCGGGCAACAACGTCACCACGGACCGGACCAACGGCTTCAAGGACGAGCTCAAGCAGAAGGCCCCCGGGATCCAGATCACCTTCCAGCAGACCGCCGACTTCACCCGTGAGAAGGGGCAGCAGGTCACCGAGCAGCTGATCCAGAGCAACCCGGACGTGAACGGCCTCTACGCCGAGAACGACGAGATGGGCCTCGGCGCGGTGACGGCCCTCAAGGGCGCGGGCAAGAAGGCCGGCGAGATCAAGATCGTGACGGTCGACGGTACGCGGAACGCCGTGTCGCAGATCCCGAGCGGCTGGATCTCCGCGGTCGTCGAGAGCAACCCGAGGTTCGGGCCGCTCGCCTTCCAGACGCTGAGCAAGTTCCTGAACGGTGAGGCCATCCCCGACAAGGTGATCATCACCGACCGCGAGTACGACTCTTCCAACGCGAAGCAGTCCGTGTCCTCGGCGTTCTGACCGTGGCAGATCCGTTGCTCCAGGTGAGCGGCATCGTCAAGCGATTCACCGGAGTCGTCGCCCTCGACCGGGTGTCACTGGACCTGGCACCCGGCGAGGTGCACGCCCTGGTCGGCGAGAACGGCGCCGGCAAGTCCACGCTGATCAAAGTGATCACGGGCGTCTACTCGCCGGACGAGGGTGAGGTACGCCTGGGCGGCCGGCGCGTCGAGTTCGGAACCCCGCTCGACGCGCAACGCTCCGGTATCCAGGCCGTTCACCAGGAGATCGGCCTGGTGCCGTCGATGAGCGTGGCGCGCAACCTGCTCCTCGGCCGGGAACCTCGTCGCCGCTTCGGCCTCATCGACTTCGGGCGCATGCACAGCGAGGCCGCACTGACCCTCAAGTCGTACGGGATCGACGTCGACGTCCGCGAGCCGCTGCGGTCCCTGGGCCTGGGCGCACAGCAGATGATCGCGCTCGCCCGCGCGGTCTCGGTCGACGCGCGGGTCGTCGTCATGGACGAGCCCACGTCGTCCCTCGAGCCGCGCGAGGTCGACACCCTCTTCGGGGTCATCGGGCGGCTCCGTGAGCAGGGCATATCCGTGATCTATGTCAGCCATCGTCTGGACGAGCTGTACCGGATCTGCGACGGTGTCACCGTGCTGCGTGACGGCCGGGTGGTCCACCAGGGCTCGCTCGCCGAGCTGGACCGGCTGCGGCTCGTCTCCCTGATGCTCGGCCGCGACATGTCCGAGGTGCGCGCCGAGGGCGTCACCCGTTTCTCCGGCGCGCACGACGCGGACGGGGCTCCCGTCCTGGTGGCCGGTGGCCTGACCCGGCGGCACGTGCTCGACGACGTGTCGGTCGCGATCCGTCCCGGCGAGGTCGTCGGGCTCGGCGGGCTGCTCGGCGCGGGCCGTACGGAGACCGCCAAGGCCATCGCCGGCGCGCTGCAGCTCGACGGCGGGCACGTGACGGTCGCCGGGGTGAACCTGCGCCGCGGCTCCGCGGCGGCGGCGATCAAGGCCGGGGTCGCGCTGCTGCCGGAGGACCGCAAGTCCGAGGGCATCATCCCGACCCTGTCCGTACGGGAGAACATCGCGCTCGCGGCGCTCCCCCGGCTGTCGCGCGGCGGCGTCGTCTCCGACGCGCGCATCGACCGGATCGTCGACACCTTCATGAAACGGCTGCGGATCAAGGCCGCGGGCCCGCACCAGCGCGTCGCCGAACTCTCCGGCGGCAACCAGCAGAAGGTCCTGATCGCCCGCTGGCTCGCCACCGAGCCCAGGATCCTGCTCCTCGACGAGCCGACGCGCGGCATCGACGTCGGCGCCAAGGCCGAGGTGCAGGCACTCATCGACGAGCTCGCCTCGGAGGGTCTCGGTGTCCTCCTGATCTCCTCCGACCTGGAGGAACTCGTGGAGGGATCCGACCGTGTCGTCGTCCTGAAGGACGGCACGGTCGTCGGCGAGCTGGCCGGTGGCGACCTGACCGAGGAAGGCATCATGTCCACGATCGCGCAGGTGGAGGACGGATGAGCGACGCCGCCGTACCCCTCTCACGGTTCTCCCGGTTCGACCGCGGCCGGGTCCTCGCCTGGCTCCAGGACTACGGCGTGTACGCCGCGATCGCGCTGCTCATCGTGATCAACGTGGCGATCACCCCGCACTTCCTGACGCTGGAGAACCTCCGTACCCAGCTCGTCCAGGTCGCCCCGGTGGTGATCGTCTCGCTCGGCATGGCGCTGGTGATCGGAACCGAGGGCGTCGACCTGTCGGTGGGCTCGGTGATGGCGGTCGCCACCGCGCTCCTGCCCCTCTATCTGGGGTACGGCATCGTGCCCGCGATCCTCGTCGGCCTGCTCGGCGGGGCTCTGGTCGGGCTCGTCAACGGGTCGCTGGTGGCGTTCGTCGGCGTGCAGCCCATCGTCGCCACTCTGGCGCTGTTCGTGGGCGGCCGGGGGCTCGCCCTCGTCGTCGCGGGCGGCCAGCTGAAGGACATCCTGAACCCGTCGTTGCTGAGCCTGGGGTCGTCGAGCGTTGTGGGCGTCCCCGTGCCGGTGGTGATCGCCATCGGGTTGACGGTCGTCGTGATGGCGGTCGTCCGGCGCACGACGTTCGGCCGGCGGCTCGTCGCCATCGGCGGGAACCGCACCGCGAGCGAGCTGTCCGGCCTGCCGGTCCGGCGGATCCTGCTGCTGGTGTACATGGCGTCGGGCCTGCTCGCCGCGGCGGCCGGCATCCTCGCCACCGCGCGGCTGCAGGCCAGCGACCCCTCCTCGCTCGGGCTCCTGATGGAGCTGTCCGCGATCACCGCGGTGGTGGTCGGCGGCACGCCGCTCACCGGCGGCCGGATCCGGGTGCTGGGCACCGTCGCGGGCGCGCTGCTGATCCAGCTCGTACGCGCGACGCTCATCAAGCATGACCTGACGGACTCACTCGCTCAGATGGTGCAAGCAGTGATCATTCTTGCGGCCGTGTACGCCGCGCGAGGGCAGGCGGGCCGATGACCTCCACTGTCACCGCTCCTGCCGAGGCCCCGCCCGGGGCCGGCGGACGGGAACGCTTTTTCGGGCTGATGCAGCGCCACGGCGCCACCGCCGTGCTGGTGCTGCTGGTCGCCGTCGGGTCCGTGTCGTTCAGCAGCTTCCCCACCGGCGACAACCTGGGCAACATCGCGATCACGTCGTCCTTCCTGGCGACGGTGGCCCTCGGGATGACCTTCGTGATCATCACCGGTGGCATCGACCTGTCGGTCGGCTCGGTGTTCGCGCTCGGCGGGGTGCTGGCCGCGTACGGCATGCGCTGGGGGTCGTTCGCCGCGTTGCTGCTGCCGCTCGCGGTGTGCGGGGCGTTCGGCCTCGTGCAGGGTCTGCTGATCGCCCGGGTACGGCTGGCGCCGTTCATCGTCACCCTGGCGGGCCTGCTCGGCGCTCGCGGCCTGCTGCTGTCGATCTCCAACGAGGGCGCCACGACCTACCTCATCCCGCACGGCTCGCTGCTCGCGCGGTTCGGCCAGGGCAGCGTGCTCGGCCTCGGCTACCCGGTGTACCTGACCCTCGCGCTGTTCGCCGCCGGCGCGGTGCTGCTCCAGCGGACGCGGTTCGGGCAGTGCGTGTACGCGATCGGCGGTGGCGAGGACGCGGCCCAGCTGATGGGCGTGCCGGTGACCCGTACCAAGGTCCTCGTCTACGTGATGTCCGGCCTGCTCGCCGGCCTCGCGGGCGCCCTCAACGCGGCCCGCCTGTCCTCGGGCGTCACGATCCTCGGCACCGGCATGGAACTCGACGTGATCGCCGCGGTCGTCATCGGCGGCACCCTGCTCACGGGCGGCGCGGGTTCGGTGAGCGGCACGATCGCGGGCGTGCTGCTGCTCGGAGTGATCCAGAACCTCATCAACCAGATCGGGGACCTGTCCTCGTCCTACCAGCAGGTGGTGAGCGGCGGGTTCCTGGCGGTCGTGGTGGTGGTGCAGACCTACCTCAGCCGCGTACAGCGCCTGAGGTGAGGCCTGCCCGCGCGACCGAGGTCAGGCGGCCGCGGTGTCGCGGGCGGTCAGCCGCCTGCGCAGGCGCAGGAGTTCGCGCCGGCCCGTCGGCGCGTACGTGCCACGGGGGCGGCCGTCGCGGTAGAGCTCCAGCCGGTAGGGGATGACGCCCGCCAGCCGCAGCGCGGCCGCGACCGGTGCGCACAGCAGGCGCAGGACGAGCTCGACCAGCCAGAGTGGCACCAGCACCGCGGTGACGACGAGGCCCGGCAGGCCGATGATCAGCGAGATCGGGTCCTGGCCGAGCCCGCCGGGAAGCAGGTCCATGGCCGCCTCCGGCTTGACCCACCGTGGCCAGGCCAGGCGTCGCTGCCGCAACCGCCACCGAGTTCCGTTACCGTCCCGCCAGCGCACCCGGCGAAGCTATCAGCCCACCTGCCCATCGACCGGTAGTACCCGGGCAGGTGGGACCGTGCGCCGGAGTAGCTCAGGCCTGCTGCCGGTTGACCGGGGCGTCGATGTCCGTCTTGATGACGACCGTGTCGGCGACCTTGTCGTGCAGGCACTGACGGTTGGGCTTGTCCCAGAGGAGCCACAGGCTGTCGAGCAGGCCGAAGATGCTGCCGATGAGCGGGACCTGCGGCGCGAGCGCGTAGAGCGCGGCCCGCTTGAAGGCGGCGCCGCCGGTCACCCGGCCGCGATCGGGCAGGGCGACGACCTTGATCTTCACGATCCGCTTGCCGATGGTCTGACCCCACTTGGCGTGCTGGAACCAGTCATAGATGAAGAAGACCAACGCCGCCATCCCCCCGAACAGCAGGCTGACCCCCATCAGTTTCAGCTCGGTGTGCAGGAGCTGACGCATTTGAGCCGGGTCTTGGGCATCGACGGGCATGAGGTCCGACAATTTCGCGGAGTACCAGATGAAAAACCAGATCCACAACGGCGACATGATCAGCGACACGGCAACGCCGTCCAGAAGGCGGGCGACGAGGCGCTGCCAGAACTCCGCGAGCGTCGGATCCGACGGCGGGCCGTAACCCGGGGGCGGCCGCCACGCGGGGTACTGCGGCGCATGAGGCGGTGCTCCGTAAGGCGGCGGTGGCGGGCCTCCGTAGGGAGGCGGCGGCGGGCCTCCGTAAGGCCGGCCATAGGGCGGAGGCTGCGGAACGGAGTGCTCCGGAGGGCCTGCGGGCGATGATGCGGCCGGTTCATTTTCAGGCGTCTCTTGCGACATTTCTCCCCGTGTCTCCCCGTGCCAGCCCAAACGACTGGAGGTCATTATGGACCGATAGCGCATTCGCAGGAGCGGATTGTCAGTGCAGTCCGGCCGGATTGACAAACCGCCTTGCCGAGGTGGCAAATAGAGGGGTGGCTGACGACTTCACTCCGGTGCTGACCGCCGTAGGGCCGAGACTGAGAGCGCTGCGCCGCGCACGCGGCACCACCTTGGCACAGCTCAGCGAGACGACCGGCATCTCGCTGAGCACCCTGTCGCGACTGGAGTCCGGGCAGCGCAAGCCGACGCTGGAACTCCTGCTGCCGCTGGCCGGTGCCCACGGAGTACCCCTGGATGAGCTGGTCGGCGCCCCGGACACCGGCGACCCGCGCGTCCACCCGCGGCCCTTCACCCGGGGCGGGCAGACCATCGTGCCGCTGACCCGCTATCTCGGCGGCCTGCACGCCTTCAAAATGATCATTCCGGTACGGACGGGCGAACGCGTGCGTCCCGAGCAGGGAGTGCACGAGGGCTACGAGTGGCTCTACGTCCTGTCCGGCCGCCTGTGGCTGGCCCTGGGCGAGCACGACCTCGTCCTCACCGGCGGCGAGGCCGCCGAATTCGACACCCACACCCCGCACGGCTTCGCCAACGCCGGAGAACGGCCCGTCGAGTTCCTCTCCCTGTTCGGCCCCCAGGGCGAGCGCATGCACCTACGCGCGCGCCCTGGCGGCGGCTGACCCATCGCCTTTGTCTGTCCATGAGACAAAGGCATTTGCGGCTCGGCGAAGCGGCCACCGGACGGTCCGTCAGGCGCGCCGGAGGAAGATCGGGTTGGTCAGCGCCGCCATCGGTCCCCACTCCAGCGCGGGCCCCATGGTGTTGCCGTGGCCAGGCCCCCCGTCGGCCATCGGGTGGCGGACCTCGGCCCGCACGTACGCGGCGAGTGAGCTCGTGGTGCGCCACGTGACGGTGCCCGTCCCCGAGCCGGGCAGGGACTCCTGGTGCATCTGACCCTCGTCGGTGATGAACCGGACGGTGCCGTTCGGCACGCCCTGGACGTCCAGGCGGACGTCGACCGGGGCATCGGCGGGTGTGGTCAGCGTCCCGCCGATACCGGTCTGCCGGCCGCGGCCGCCGGCGGCGAACGCCAGCTGCACGGAGGCCGACTCGGCGATCCAGTTACGGCCGGCGCGGATGCCGCTCAGGATGGCGTCGGTGGCCAGGTCGTCCGCGTACACGACGTTGTGCGGCAGGCCGATGACCTGAGGGTCGCTGTGGGCGTCGCTGTCACCCACCGCCGGGATCCAGCGCTTGCCGGTGCGTACGGCCTCGCCCAGCTTGGCGTCCCACGTGTCGACGGCTGACTCGTCGTCGTAGGTCCACGGGCCGTTCCAGACCTCGATCGCGTCGGCGTCGTCGTACCCGAACTTCCACTGGCAGGCGACGTACGGACAGTACGGGTGAGCGGGCACCACCAGACCGCCGGAGCGGTGCACCTGCTGGGCGAACCGGTGGAAGAGGTCGTCGCGTGAGCGGTACCTCCAGTCGATCCACTCTCCGGCGGGCAGGCCGAGCGCCAGCCAGTGGCCGTTACGGGTGGTGATCTCCTCGCCGGTGATGATGAGCAGGTCCTCACCGGCGTACTGACCCCAGACGGCGTGAGAGGAAGAGGTGTTGTGGTCGGTGGAGACCATGAAGTCCAGCCCTGCCGCGCGTGCGCCGGCCGCGACCTCCGCGGGGAGCCGCTTGCCGTCGGAGTAGACCGTGTGCAGGTGCCCGTCGCCGCGGTACCAGGCGCGGCCGCGGCCCTTGGCCCGTCGCGGCGGGTAGGCGGGCGTGAAGGCCGGCCCCGGATCGCCGTACGTGAGCGTCACCTTGACCTCGTAGTTCATGCCCTGCGGGGCGACCTGGTACGGGCCGAGGACGATGTTCCACGTGCCGGGCTGGATCGGACCGGGCAGGTAGCCGGGCGTGGCCTCACTGTTGCTGATCTCGAACGACGTACGGAAGCCGCCGGACCAGCCGCGGAAGCCGCGGCTCCCGAGCTTGATACCGCGCTGGTCGAAGACGCCGATATCGCAGGAGTTGCCGGGGGTGCCCGCCGGGACGGACGGCTTGTCGTAGGAGTACTCGACGGCGATCTTCTGTACGCCCTTGGGCACCACCACGGGGAGGTACACGAAGTCCGCCGCGCCGGTCTCCAGATGCCCGGTGACGACGCGGGTCACGTCACCGGCGGCCCGCGCGGAGCCCTTGGGCGTTCCGGTGGCCGCACGGGCCTGTGTGAAGGAGACCGGGGCGAGGGTGAGCGCGGCGGCGCCGGTGGCGGCCGCCGTCAGCAGCCTGCGGCGGTTCAACGCCCCCGTACCCGTGTCCTCTCCCGTCTCGGCCGGGTGGCCGCAGTGTTCGTCAAGGCACATGTCGTCCTCATCAGGTTCGGCGAATGCCGCATGTCAACGGCGTGATCCTCTGGATACTCACCCAGTTCGCCGAACGCCACATGATCGTTGGGAGGATCCCTCGGATCCTGCGTGTGGCCGGGAGAAGGTCGGGCGGCCGGGCACCCGAGCGGTGCGGGTAGTGTCGCGCTCTCGCCGGGCCGTCCCAAGCTGGCGTTTTCTTCACGTTATGCCTTGTTCGGTGATTGTTTCTGATCTAAAGTTCCCAAACACAATCGATAACGAGCAAACAAACTCGACGGGCGACTCGGGTGCGCCGCTGGTCAGAGGGAGTCGTGGAGATGCGCGCAACACCACAACGAGCCGGGCGGCGGTTCGGCGTGCGGGTCACCGCCGGCGCGGCAGTGCTCGCGCTGGGAACGCTGGCGGCCTGCTCCGGCGGAGGGTCGGGGAAGTCACACGGTGCCGTGGTCATGTGGCACGGCTATACCGACGCCGAGGCCAAGGCGATCACTCAGCTGGGACAGGAGTGGAACGCCGCGCATCCTGACCAGAAGGTGGACGTGACCTTCGGTGGCAGCAACGACGACGCGCTGAAGAAGACACTTGCCTCCTTCGTCTCCGGCAAGGCCCCCGGCGTCGCCTATGAGTTCGGCTCCTCGATCACCACCCTGGCGAAGCGCAACCAGACCCAGGACCTCACCTCGCTGGTCAAGAGCACTCCGTCCTTCCAGTGGAACGACTTCTTCCCGGCGGCCCGGCAGGGCGCCACCACGCCTGACGGAAAGATCTACGGCGTTCCCGCGCTGGTGGACAACCTCGCGCTCGTCTACAACAAGAAGCTGTTCGACGCCGCCGGGCTGTCCTACCCGACGCCGAACTGGACCTGGGACGACTTCCGGAACGCCGGGCGCAAGCTGAGCGCCCCCTCCCAGCACAGGTACGGCTGGGCGTACGTCAACGACGGCACGGAGGACACCGTCTGGCGGTACGTCGCCATGCTGTGGCAGGCGGGCGGGGACCTGCTCACCCCGGACGGCAAGAAGGCGGCCTTCGACTCACCGGCCGGACTGGCCGCCATGCAGCTGCTGCACGACATGGCCGTGACCGATCACTCGGTCTACCTGGACACCGGCGACGGTCAGTACCAGAACCTCTTCAACTCCGGGAAGATCGGCATGCTCTGGACCGGGCCGTGGGACCTGTCCGGGATCAACAAGGACATCTCGTACGGCGCGCAGTTCCTGCCCGGCAAGGTCAACCACGCCACCATCGCCGGTCCCGACAACTACATGCTGTTCAACAAGGGCGATCGCGACACCGCGTGGGCCTTCGTGCAGTGGCTGGACTCGGCCCAGACCCACCTGAAGTTCGCCCTCGCCACCGGCGACCTGCCTCTGCGCCAGTCCGAGACACAGCTCCCCGGCTACCAGGACTTCCTCAAGCGCTACCCGGCCAACAAGGTCTTCGTAGACAACCTGAGCAAGAACGCGACCAAGTCACGCCCGAACATCCCGGAGTACCCGAAGATCTCCCAGGCCATCGGTCTCGCCGTACAGGCCGTGCTGCTCGGCAAGACCCAGCCGCAGGCCGCGCTCGACCAGGCGCGCCAGCAGGTCGACCAGATCCTCGCGGGGGCGTGATGGCGGTGGCCACGGCCGGACGAGCCGCCCGGCGAGGTAGTCGACGAACCGGTCACCGAGGTGGACGACAGCGAGGCGATCAGTTCGCCGGCTGGGCGTTCGTCTCGCCCGCCGTGGTGCTCATCGCGGTGTTCGGCCTGGTCCCGGTGGTCTGGTCGCTGCTGCTG
This sequence comes from Actinoallomurus sp., assembly GCA_025964685.1. GTDB lineage: Bacteria > Actinomycetota > Actinomycetes > Streptosporangiales > Streptosporangiaceae > Actinoallomurus. Next base: position 15,528 of record JAOPYG010000303.1, read on the forward strand.
TCGTTCCAGCAGACCGATCTGACCTCGGCCGGCACCTGGTCGGGCGCCGCCAACTACCAGCAGATGGTGCACGACCCGGTCTTCTGGCAGGCGGCGCGGCAGACCCTGCTCTACTGCGTGCTGTTCGTGCCGATCACCATGGCGCTGGCGGTGCCGATCGCGGTGCTGCTCAACCAGAAGGTTCGCGGCATGACCTTCTACCGCATGGCGGTCTTCGCCCCGCTCGTCACCTCCACGGTCGCCACGGGCGTGATCTTCAGCTGGCTCTTCAACCCGCAGATCGGCCTGGTCAACGCGGGACTGGACAAACTCGGCCTGCCCCAGCAGGGCTTCTTCCAGAGCACGGGCGAGGCGCTGCCCGCCGTGGTGGCGATGACCGTGTGGGGATGGCTCGGCTTCGCCGTCATCATCTACCTGTCCGCGCTGCAGAACGTGCCGCGGGAATTGATGGAGGCCGCCGAGCTGGACGGCTGCGGGCGGGTGAAGGCCTTCCGGAAGGTTGAGCTGCCGCTGCTCGCGCCCGCCTCCTCGTTCCTGCTGGTCTGGCTGACGATCAACGCCCTCCAGCTGTTCGACGAGGTCTACGTGACCACCAAGGGCGGCCCGCTGCACGCCAGCACCGTGCTCGTCTACTACCTCTACCAGCAGGCGTTCGTGAACTTCAACGGCGGATACGCCGCGGCCATCGGCTGTGCGCTGTTCGTCGTGATCCTCATCGTGACGGCGATCCAGCTCTGGCTCGGGCGCCGTACCTCCCACTACGAGGCGGGCTGACATGAGCCAGACGACCCTGGCGCCTCCTCCTCAGGCCGCCCGGATCCAGGCGGGCGGCCGGCCGCGGCGCCGCCGGCCCAGCCGGCTGCACCTGCTGCTCGTCCCGCTCTCCGTGGTGATGCTCGCCCCGCTGATCTGGATGGTGCTGCTGTCGATCTCCACTCAGGCGGAGACCCGCCGGTTCCCGCCCGGCCTGCCGGGTGGCGTGCACTGGCAGAACTACCTCGACGCCTGGCATGAGGGGCCGTTCGGGCACTGGCTGCTCAACAGCACGATCGTGTCGGTCACGTGCGTGGTCGGCAACCTGGTGTTCTGCGCGCTGGCCGGGTACGCCTTCGCGCGGATCCCGTTCTTCGGCAGCCGGGTGCTGTTCATCGCCGTGCTCGCCACCCTGATGGTGCCGTTCCAGATCGTCATGCTGCCGACGCTGATCGTGGTGCGTGACCTGCACCTGACCGACACCCTCGGCGCGCTGATCGCGCCCAACCTCGCCACCCCGTTCGGCGTCTTCCTCATGCGCCAGTTCTTCACCACGGTGCCCCGCGAGCTGGAGGAGGCCGCCCGCATCGACGGGGCGGGCCGGCTCCGTACGCTGCTGAGCATCATGCTGCCGCTCATGGGGCCGACCCTGGCGACGCTGTCCGTGCTGACGTTCCTGAACGTCTGGAACGACTTCCTGTGGCCGCTGATCGCCATCCAGAGCCCGGGGAACATGACCATTCAGATGGGCCTGCAGAACTTCCAGGGCTCGCACCTGACCAACTGGCCCGAGCTGATGGCGGCCACGGTGACCAGCCAGGTCCCGGTGCTGGTGCTGTTCGTGCTCGCCCAGCGGTTCTTCGTCCGATCGATCGCCTCATCCGGCTTCAAGTGAGGCTCAGACCGTGATGACCTCCACGCCGGCGGCGCGGAGCCGGTCCAGCTCGGCCGGGTCGGCCGCCGAGTCGGTGATGAGCGTGGCGACCTCCTCGATCGGGGCGATGCGGGTGAAGGCCCGGTTGCCGACCTTGGACATGTCGGCCAGGACGACCACGCGGGTGGCGGTCCGCATCAGGCGATGGTCGGTCTGAGCCTCGACCTCGTCATGGGTGCTGATGCCGCCGCCCGCGTCGATGCCGTCGACCCCGAGGAACACCAGGTCGAGGTGGATGCCGGCGAGCGCGCGGTCGGCGATCGGGCCGACCAGTTCGTACGACTGGGGCCGAACGCTGCCGCCGGTGACGACCAGGTCGATGGCGGAGCGTACGGACAGGTCGCCGGCGATGTTGAGCGCGTTGGTGACGACCTTCAGCGAGCGGCCGGCCGACCCCAGGACGCGGGCCAGCTCGGTCGTGGTGGTGCCTCCGCCGAGGCCCACCGAATGCACCGAGTCGGTGACCAGGCGCGCGCCGGCCTGCGCGATGCGGAGCTTCTCCTCCTGGTGACGGCCGGTCCGGTAGCGCATCGGCAGCTCGTAGATCACCTCGGCCGCCACCGCGCCGCCATGCGTGCGCTTGAGCAGCTGCTGCTCTTCCAGTGCCCGCAGATCGCGCCGGATGGAGGCCGGTGAGGCCTTCAGCTCGGCGGTGAGGTCGAGGACGGAGACGGTGCCGTGCTTGGCGAGCCGGTCGAGGATCAGCCCCAGACGCTCCTGTTGACGCATTCGATCACTATAAAGCACATTTCACGCTTGTTAATAGTTACTTTGTGGCCCTATCACGCATTTGACCTGCTCACTCACTCATCCACGGGGTGACCTGCACCTGCGCGGCGACGGGGCGGGCCTCGGCGGCGGTGGGCTGGCCCCCGGTGCCACCCGTGGCCCGGGTGGACAGCGCACCGCACGCGCACCCCCAGGCGAGCGCCTCGGCGAAGTCGCCCGACGCCAGCCGGCCCGCGAGGAAGCCCGCGTCGAAGCCGTCGCCCGCGCCCACCGTGTCGACCGGCGTGACCCGGGGGCCGCGTGCGCTGACCGCCGCGCCGTCGAAGAGCGCCACGGCCCCTTCGCCGCCGCGCTTGACCACCGGCACCGCACCGTCGGCCGCCAGCACCGACAGAGCCGCGGGGAGCCCGCCGGACACCGGCTCGCCCGTCAGCGCGCCGGCCAGCGCGAGCGCCTCGGCCTCGTTGGGCAGCACGAAGTCGCAGGCGGCGAGCAAACCGGGGGCGAGCCGCCACGTACCCGCCGGGTCGTCGTTGGTGTCCAGCGACGTCGACGCGCCCGCCCGCCTGAACCGGCCCAGGACCTCGGGCAGCCCGGCGGCGAGCCGCGGCTGCAGGAAGTAGGAGGCCGCGTGCACATGGCGCGTGCGAACCGCGGGCACGTGCTCGGGACCGAAGGCGGGCAGGCAACCCGGCGCGGTCAGGATCGCCCGGTCGCCGTCCGGCCGGTTCAGGCACACGGTCAGCGCGGTCGGCAGGCTCTCGTGGCGGACACACCCGCTGATGTCCACGCCTGCCGCCGTCAGGGTGTCGAGCACGAAGTCCCCGGCCGCGTCGCGACCGACCATCGCCGCGAGCGCGGTCGACAGGCCGAGGACGGCCGCGCCGTGTGCCATGATCGCCGCCGACCCGCCGAGGGCGAGCGTGCCGCCGTCCACCAGCGTCTCGGCCTGCCCGGCGGGCGGCGTCTCCGGCGCCCCCCACACCAGCACGTCCGGGTTGGCGTCGCCGACGACCAGCAGGTCGAATCCGCTCATGCCCGGAGTGATCCGCGCAGCGCCGGCGGCAGGGCGTCTCCGTGCGCCGCCACCATCGCGTCGCAGAGTGCCCAGATCTCATCCACCGTCAGCGCCGCGGCGGTGGCGGGGTCGGCCATCGCGGCATGCCGGACATGCCGCGGGTCACCTTCGAGGGCGGCGGCCACGGTCAGCTCCACCACATTCAGGAAGCTCCGGTTGAGTGCGGCCAGCTGCGGGGGCAGCGCCCCCACGTGGTGGGGGTGCACGCCGAGCCGGTCCAGGGTCGCCGGGACCTCCACGCCGGCCCCGGCGGGCAGGTTGGTGATCAGGCCCGTGTTGGCCGTGGTGACCTGGATGGTGCGCAGGGTGCCGGTCGCGAGGCTGTGGATGACCAGCGGCGCGTACTCGGCGGCGTCTTCCTCCTCGCGCGCCTCCGGGTCACGGCCGGCCGCCAGGCTGTCGCGTACGGCGCCGTACTCGGCGAGGTTGTCCGCGCTGATCCGCACGTAGTCGTCGACGGGGATGCGCAGCCGGTCGATCTCCGCCTCGTGCCGCAGGTACCAGGGCACGTACTCCGAGGAGTGCTCGCTGGTCTCGGTCGGGTAGTACCCGAGTCGGCGGTACATGTCGACCCGTACGCGCCGCCGCAGCTCCGGGTCGGCGGCGATCGCCGCGTCCAGCGCCGGGTACAGGTCGCGGCCCCGGTGCTGCCAGCCCAGAATCCACGCTTGGTGGTTGACCCCGGCCGAGACGACGTCGACCTCCTCGTGCGGCACTCCGACGAGGTCGCACAGGTCCCGCACCGTCCAGTAGACCGAGTGGCAGAGCCCGGCGGCCTTCAGGTCCGGCGCGACCCCGGCGAGATACTGCAGGTTCATCGCCATCGGGTTCGTGTAGTTGAGCAGCCAGGCGTCCGGGCACACCGCGACCATGTCGGCGGCCAGCCCCTCGAGGAGAGGGAAGGTGCGCAGCGCACGGAAGATCCCGCCGATCCCGAGGGTGTCGCCGATCGTCTGCCGGAGCCCGAAGCGGGCGGGCACCTCGAAGTCGGTCACCGTGGCACGGTGGCCGCCGACGGCGACCATGTTCACCACCGCCTGCGCGCCCTCCAGCGCCGTACGGCGGTCGGTGCTGGCCACGATCTGCGGCTTGGCGCCGTGCCGGTCGGCCGTACGGTGCGCCAGTGCCTCGGCCACCGAGAGCCGTTCGGCGTCGATGTCGTGCAGGGCGATCCGGACACCGGCCAGCTCGGGGAAGGAGAAGATGTCGCGCAGGAGCTGCCGGGTGAACTCCACCGAGCCGGCACCGATGAACGCGATGTTGATGGGCGAGGTCGAACTGTCGTTGCCGGTCATACCGTGAGGCCTTCCAGGGGAGTGGGGCACAGGACGCCGAGCAGGCGGGCCACCTCGGCCGCGGTGGCGTCGCGCGCCGCGCCGAGGTACTTACGGGTGTCGACGAGGCGGTCGTCCGCGGCCAGCCGGTCGCGTACGGCACTCGTGAACACCTTGTTCAGCTGTGTGGCGATGTTGATCTTGGTCATGCCGGCGTCGACGGCGGCCGTCAGATCGGCGTCGGCGACCCCGGAGGAACCGTGCAGGACCAGCGGCACCGGCACGGTGTCGCGCAGCGCGGTGATGAGGGCGAAGTCCAGGGTGGCGTCCCGGGTGAGCATGGCGTGGGACGTGCCCACCGCCACGGCCAGACCGTCCACCCCGGTGGCCGCGACGTACGCCGCCGCCTCGGCCGGATCGGTACGCGCGCCGGGCGCGTGCACGCCGTCCTTGCCCCCGATCTCGCCGAGCTCCGCCTCCACCCACACTTCGTGGTCATGGCAGAACCGCGCCACCTCGGCGGTCGCGCTGACGTTGTCGTCATAGTCGAGGGCCGAGGCGTCGTACATGACCGACCCGAAGCCCAGCGCGACGGCCTCGTGCACCAGCACGGCGTCGGTGGCGTGGTCGAGGTGGAGGGCGACCGGCGTCTCGGCGAGTTCGGCGACGGCGCGGGCGGCCGCGGCGATCGGCCGGAGCGCGCCGTGGTAGCGGATGGCGTTCTGGCTGAGCTGCAGAATCACCGGCGCGTCCGCCCGCACCGCTCCAGCGACGATCGCCTGAGCGTGCTCGAGCTGGATGACGTTGAACGCGGCGGCACCGCGCCTCTGGGCGCGGGCGGCGTCGACGACGGCCGCGGTGGGGACGAGTGGCATGGAACTCCTTCAGCCGGCGGCCGGACGCAGGATCACCGAGCGGGTCAGGTGCCGTGGGACATCGGGGTCCAGGCCCCGGGCGGTGGCCAGGGTCAGGGCCAGACGCTGCGCCATGATGAGCGACGCGACCGGGTCAAGGTCCGGCTGGACCCAGTGGCCTCCCGTCGCGGCGACCTGCTCCTCGAGTCCCTCAGGTGCGGGTCCGAACATCCAGACGGCCGAACGCTCGTCGGTGATCGCGATCGGGCCGTGGCGGTACTCCTTGGCCGGGTAGGACTCCGTCCAGCTCAGTGACGCCTCCCGCATCTTGAGCGCGGCCTCGGCGGCCAGGCCGTTGGTCCAGCCCGTCCCCAGGAAGGTGAACTGCGTGCGGTCCGTGAGCCCCGGCGGGAGTGCGTCACCGACGGCCCGGCGCGCGTCCGCGACGGCCTTCGACAGGTCCTGACCGAGGTGGGCCCGCAGCAACGTGAGGGTCGTGGTGGCGAATCGGGTCTGCACGACCGAGCGCTCGTCGGCGAAGTCCAGCACCACCACGTGGTCGGCGGCCGTCATGACCGGGGTGGTGGGGTCGGCGGTGATCGCGGTGGTGGGGACCGTTCCGCGTAGCTCGCCGAGCAGCTCGAGGACCTCTGTGGTGGTGCCGGACCGGCTCAGCGCCAGGACCCGGTCGTAGCGGCGGCGGGACGGCATCTCGGAGGCGGCGAAGGCGTCGGTCTCGCCCAGGTCAGCGTCTTCGCGCAGAGACGCGTAGGCCTGCGCCATGAACAGCGAGGTGCCGCAGCCGACGACCGCGACGCGCTCACCGGGCTCCGGCAGACCTGGGAGGTCGGTGGAGCCGAGCTCGATGGCCCGTTGCCAGCAGGCCGGCTGGTCCGAGAGCTCTGTCTCGACGTACGTGGTCACGGCTACTCCGATCTGGCTGCCGAGTCAGGCAGCGGTGAGCGAATCTGATGGTTTGATAACACAAGTGCTCACATTCGTGCAATGTCTGCGACCGAGCCGGCGCGATACTCAGCGCGGCGCGGCCGGGCCGCGAAGGCCTCACGGAACGACGTCCGCCCTTACGCCGCCGCCCTTGTGGGCCTCTCCACGCACGCCGACACGCCGTCCCGCTGATTTTCTGCGGACGGCGTGCGAACGAAGATCAACTAAGCCGGGCGCTCGATCGAGCGCGGACCGGCCGGGCGTTCAGGCCGGGGCGCCGGCGGTGCGCCGGTCGCGGATCCGGGCCACCGGGTGGACGAGCAGGAGCAGCAGGAGCGCGAAGTAGCCGACGCGGGGGACCAGGGCCGCCAGCGCGAGTCCCAGGGCCAGCAGGCCCGCGTTGAGCGCGATCGCGAAGCGTTGCCGATCCAGGGCGCCGGCATCGGTCCTGAGGAGCGCGGGGTCGGCGCGGACGATCAGGATCATGGCCAGGACGCAGAGGTTGGCGGCCAGGATCGTGCCGATGTAGAACGTCGCCGTGAAGCGGTCCTCGTCGAACCCGCCGATCATCTCGGTGGGGAACGGGAGGACCACGATGGTCAGCAGCCACCAGAGATTCGCGACCATCAGCGGACGGTTGTACGCCTTGACCTGCTCGAAGAGCCGGTGATGCGACACCCATATCCGGGCGATGACGGCGAAGCTCAGGAGGAAGCTGTAGATCTTCCACTGGTTCCCGCTGATCACTTCGAACGAGTCGGTGTGGTGAGAGGCGGCCTCCTGAACCGCGTCGACCAACGGCAGGATGAGCAGGGTCAAGGCGATCGCGACCACAGCGTCACTGAAGAACACCAGACGCTCAGGGGACCGGTCGACGCTTGTTGTCATGGCAGGAGGGATCCCTTACTGGGGGAGGCCGGGGCGATCTGCGGCAGCCTACCTGCCGGTGAATCGCGTCTCTTCCGCGACGGTTCGCCGGAGCCTAGATTCGGGAGGACCCTCCGCTTGAATGATCGGGAGTGACCTGTGCTTCGTCCCCAGGAGACGTCCAGCCGCGAACGCGCCAGCCTCAACGGACTCTGGGCGTTCGCGCTCGATCCGGGTGACCGCGGGCGTGCTGAGGAGTGGTGGCGGGGGCCCCTGCCGGACGCGGCGGAGATGCCGGTGCCGGCGAGCTTCAACGACGTGCCCGCCACCCGCGAGGCCCGTGACCATGTCGGCGACGTCTGGTACCAACGGGAGGTGCGGATTCCGGCCCGCTGGGAGGGGCGACGGGTCGTCCTGCGGTTCGACGCCGCGGCGCACCGGGCCGTCGTCTGGTGGAACGACGTCGAAGTCGGGCGGCACGAGGGCGGCTACACGCCGTTCGAGTGCGACGTGACCGAGCATGTCCGATTCGGCGAGCCCGGCCGGGTGAGCGTCGTGGTCGACAACCGGCTGACGCCCGCGTCCATCCCGCCCGGCATCGTCGACGTTCTGCCCGACGGGCGCCGCCGCCAGCGGTACTTCCACGACTTCTTCAACTACGCCGGACTGCACCGCGGCGTCTGGCTCTGCGCGACCCCGCGCGCGTACGTCGACGACATCACCGTCACGACGGAGGTGTCCGGTACGGACGCCCGAGTGCAATATCGGGTGGAAGTCGTGGGCGGGCAGGTGACGGAGGTGGTGCTGCGCGACGCCGACGGGCGCGAACGGGCGCGGGCGGCCACCGCCGAGGGGACGCTCGACGTCCCGGACGCGACGCTGTGGCGGCCCGGCCGCGGTTACCTGCACCGGCTCGAGGTCCGCGCGGCCGGCGCCGGCGGCGAGACCGATGAGTACGCGCTGCCGGTCGGCATCCGTGGCGTGGCGGTCGACGGCGACAGGTTCCTGATCAACGGCGAGCCGTTCCACTTCACCGGGTTCGGCAAGCACGAGGACAACCCGGTGCGCGGCAAGGGCCACGACGACGTGCTCATGGTGCACGACTTCGCGCTGCTCGACTGGATCGGCGCGAACTCCTTCCGCACGTCGCACTACCCGTACGCCGAGGAGGTGCTGGAGTACGCCGACCGGCACGGCATCGTCGTCATCGACGAGACGCCGGCCGTCGGGCTGAACTTCGAGATCGCCCACACGCTGGTGCCGGGCGATCCCGAGCACATCTGGGCCGCGATCGACGACACGACCCAGGCGGCTCATCGGCGCGCGATCGCAGAGCTGGTCGCCCGCGACAAGAACCATCCGAGCGTGGTGATGTGGAGCATCGCCAACGAGCCGGACTCGTCCCGCCCCGAGGCCCGCGCGTACTTCGAGCCGCTCGTACGCGCCGCGCGCGCCGCCGACCGGAGCCGTCCCGTCTGCTTCGCCCAGGTCCAGCTGCCCCCGGACCAGGACGTGATGAGCGACCTGTTCGACGTCATCTGCCTCAACCGCTACTACGGCTGGTACGTCGACACCGGCGACCTGGTCACGGCCGAGCGCGAGCTCGAGGCCGAGCTGCGCGAGTGGGTCCGCCTGCACGGCAAGCCGATCATCATCACCGAGTACGGCGCGGACGCCCTCGCCGGCGCGCACTCCGTCTCCGCGGCGACCTGGACCGAGGAGTACCAGGTGGAGCTGCTGGAGGCGTTCCACCGGGCGTTCGACCGGGTCGACTCCGTCGTCGGCGAGCATGTCTGGAACTTCGCCGACTTCGCGACCGGGTACGGCGTCAACCGGGCCGACGGGAACAAGAAGGGCGTCTTCACCCGCGACCGACGGCCCAAGGCGGCCGCCTTCGCGCTACGGCGCCGCTGGACCGGCAAGGCGACCTGACCGGTCGTCGGCAGCGTTGGTGGCCGTCGGTGCCAGAGCGTCTATCGCGGCGGCGGTGGTGCCGACGGCTCATGCTGGTCAGGCCGGCATCCCATGGCGGGCAGGAGCTTCGGCCCGAGGTCACGCGCCAGCGCTATCGCCAGGTTGCGGAACGCCTGGATCTCCGGCCGCGGGTCGTTTCGGCGGGTGACCAGCGCGCTCGTCTCCCACGGTGCGTTGAGCACCGGCACGAAGCGGGTGCCCGGGGAACGGTAGAAGCGTCCCAGGGAGTACAGCGTGCCGGCGATGCCCCAGCCCGCGGCGATGCTGGTAATCAGGTCCTGGGCCGTCGTCGCCCGGCCGATGCCCCAGCGGGCCGACGCGCCGTTGCGGGCCTCCGCGAAGCAGCCGTAGTCGGTGAGCGCCCGTGGCGTGGTGTCCGGGAACGGGATGAAGGTCTGGTCGAGGACATCGGCGAGGGACAGGCCCTCGGCGTCGGCGAGCTCGCCGACGGCCGGCGCGATGATGATGCGGGGTTCGACGGTGAGCGTGTCGGCGATGATGCGCTCGTCCTGCGGCGCCGGCCGGACGAAGGCGATATCGACCCGATGCTCGATCACGGGCGAGATGAAGTCGGTGAAGCTCAGGCTCTCGATCGTGAGGCGCGTCCGTGGCTGTGCCTGGCAGAACGCCCGCAGTATGGCGGGGGTGAGCTCTGCCGAGCCGGGCGCCATGATGCCCACACGGAGTGTCGTGCCCTGGTCGCGGGTCTGGTCCTTGACGACCTCGCAGGCCGCCTTCGCGGCGGCGATCATGGCTCGGGCGTGGGGCAGGAATCGCTGCCCCGCCGGCGTCAGAGCCACCGGCGAGCGCTGCAGGAGCGGCATCCCCAACTCGCGCTCGAGCTGACGGATGTGTCCTGTCACCGCCGGCGGGGACAGGAACATCCTGCAGGCCGCACGCGCGAACTGTCCTTCCTCCACCACGGTGAGGAAGGACTCCACATGCCGAAGCTGCACGCAGACAGGCTATGCCATGAGTTCAAGTCGTCCCAGCTCAGCGGCCCTTCCCGGGGCGAGGCGATCAGCGGAAGCCTTGTCGGCCGGTCCGCTCACGGGTCGACTACGGTGAAACGCTGAACGATCTTGCAATGGTGCACGTGCCTCTTGCATATGGCGGCAGGGGTGACGGTGTTGCCGCCGACGTTGATGTTTCGGATGTGCTGGATGTCGTGGCTGAGGCTGGGGCTGTTGATGACGAAGGAGTTGTGGTTGAACTTGCCGTTCCCGAGGCGGGCGCCGGGCCAGCCGTCACTGTCCGCCAGCCCCGGGGTCGCCGCGTTCGCGCCCGGCCCGATCGAGAAGGCACAGCCCGCGGCGAGGGCGGCGAGGCAGACCTGGACCGGCAGGCGAACGCGCCTGCTCACGGTCGCGGTCGACTTCCCAATGTGTCGGTACGACATTCGTTGCGTTCCCGTCTCTAGCGGAGCCGTGTCCGGGTGGACGCTCGCGAACCAGTCATCAGGCATAAACGTCATACCCCGCCGTAGACGTGAGGACGGCGCGCTGGAGGAGAGCGGCGTAGATGATTACCCGCCCTTTGCCGCGTTTCTCACACGCCGGGAGGAGGGCTGGACGGGCTTCTCCAGTCCTCCGGCGTGGTGAGCGGGACGTAGATGTCGGGCGGCCGTGGGTCTCGCGGTGGGCTGCGTCTCGGCCAGGGTGAGGAGCGCGCCGCCGCCGATGACGGCGGTGCTCTGGGGGAGCAGGTTCGTCAGTGGAGGCCGCTGCCGGCCGGCCGTCGCTGTGCCGTACGGGTGCTCATCGAGCACGGCACAGCGTGGGCGGCCGGCAGCGAGCCGGAGTGCTTACCTGCTGTGCCGACGTGGCATCAGCCGGCGGTCACCGGATCCACGCCTCAGCGGTGGTCCCAGTGGTAGTGGCCGACCCCGGGGTCGTACCGGTAGTAGCCCCTGCGAGGGTCGTACCGGTGGTAACCCGAGTGCGGGTCGTACCGATCGCCCGAGCGGGGATCCCATCGCGGGTCGCCGTGGCCGCCCCAGCGCGGGTCCGGGCCGCGGTGCCGATCCCAGCCGGGCCCGTGGTCGTGATCGTGATCGTGGTCGGCCGGGGCGTATGAGGCATGCCCCGCGGGCGCGGCCGCCTGTGCCGCCGTCGAGGCTCCCGCCAGCGCGCCGATGACGACGGCCGGTCCGACGAGCAGGCCCATCATGGTGGATCGTGCGGATTTCATATGATCCCCCAAATCATGTATCTCGTGGTTGACGACCGTTACTTACCGCGACGGAAGGAACAGCAAGCTCAACCGACCTTCAATCAAAGGTCGCGGATAAAGTCCGTGACCTCCCGCAAAATGCCGCTGCGCCCATTGTTCCCAGGCATCTCACGCGGCATGACCCATCAGTTAGGTGGGACAACTGAACCGGGTTTCCGCCGCCCGCCGTACGCATCGGCCCCCCACCGCCGCCGGTCACGCGGGCCGCGAGCACATCCGGGCCGCGGATATCGTCCTCACGGAGTGGCTCCGTCCTCCGATGAGTTTCTCCAGAGAAAGGCCGTGACCCCATGCCCACCGCCGAGGAACTCCTCAGCGTCGACAGCGTCCGGCGCCTGGCCGGCGTACTCACCGGCGTCCATCCGATGCCCGGGGAATGGCCGCACGTACGGCGCGCCGCGGAGGCACTGCCCGCGCTGGGGCTGAGCGACCGGGCGCGGCACGTGCGCGACGCGCTGATCGCGGACCTGCCCGACGGTTACGGAGCGCTGGCGCGGACCTTCCGTGCCGCCCTGGCCAGGGCGGAGTTCACCGGCTGGATGGTGTGGCCCGTCACCGAGGCGGTCGCCGCGACGGCCGTCGCCTCGCCACAGGCGGAGGACTTCGACGATGGTCTCGCCCTGCTCATCGAGCTCACTCCCCGGCTGACCAGCGAGTTCGCGCTGCGTACCTTTCTGGGCGCCGACCTCGGCCGCACGCTGAGGGTGGCACTGGCCTGGACCGGGCACGAGAACCCCGCCGTACGCCGCCTCGCGAGCGAGGGCACCCGGCCTCTGTTGCCGTGGGCCAAGCGGGTGCCCGAGCTCGGCCGGCGCCCGGACGTGACCCTGCCGATCCTCGACCGGCTGTACACCGACGGCTCAGAAGTCGTCCGCAGGTCGGTCGCCAACCACCTCAACGACATCTCGCGCGCCGATCCGGGACTCGCGGTGGCGACCGCGTCGCGCTGGAGCCAGGCCCCGGACGCGCACACCGCGGCGCTGGTCAGGCACGCCATGCGCACTCTCGTCAAGAAAGCCGACCCCGGCGCGCTGGGGCTGCTGGGATTCTCCGCCGACCATCGGATCACGGTCACCGGCCCGACGCCCCGGCGGGAGACCATCGCCGAAGGCGACGACCTGGAATTCGACAGCAGCATCACCAACAACGGCGAGGATGAGGCCCGGCTCCTCATCGACTATGTGATCCACTACCGCAAGGCCAACGGCACCACCGCCCCGCGGGTGTTCAAGCTCAGCACGCGTGCCCTCAAGCCCGGCGAGACCCTCACCATCACGCGGCGGCACTCGTTCAAGGTGATCAGCACGCGCCGCCACCATCCCGGACCGCACGCGGTGGAGATGCAGGTGAACGGCGTACGGCACGGTCGCGGCGACTTCACGCTGACGAAACCCTGAGGCTCCCGCGTCGGCGGACGAGCGTTCCCGGCCGGTGCGGGGGAGACTGGAGGTCATGACACCGGAAGAGCGACGCCAGTTCGTCCGTGACCATCGCACCGCCATCTTCGGTTACTCCCGGAGGAGCGACGGCCCCGCGATGTCGGCGCTGTACTACCTGGTCGACGGCGATGAGATCCTCGTCTCCACCATGCGGGCCCGCGGAAAGGCCGCCGCGGTGCGCCGCGACCCGAAGGTCTCGCTGTGCGTGCTCGACGAGAAATGGCCGCCCACCTACCTGAACGTCTATTGCGACGCGGTCGTGGACGACGATCCGCGGGCCGGCGCCGACCTGCTGTTCGAGATAATGGGTGTCATGGCGGGCAGGCCGCTCAGCGAGGACGTCCGCGTCGAGATCGATGAGATGGCGCGGCGTGAGGAGCGTGTCGTGCTGCGCCTGCGACCGTACGCGACGTTCGCGACTCCGCCCCGTCAGGTGAACACCGAAGAGGACGTCGCCGGCCTCACCCATTGGACGAGTGCCTCCGTCCCCTGGGACGCCTGACGTTCTCCGCGGCCACCCAACAATTGCCTTGGCAGCCGGCCATGGTCTCTGTTCAGGTTGTCCTATGGAACAGCGGTACGACGAATTCGCCGACTGGTACGACACCTATGTGACCAGCGGGATGGGACGCCCGTTCGCCCGCTCGGCGGATCGTCTCCTGGCGCGGCTGCTCGGCGCCGGCGACGGCCGCCTCTGCCTCGATCTCGGCTGCGGTGGCGGCGCGCACGTCCCCGCGCTCAGCGCGCTGGGCTGGCGCGTGCTCGGCGTCGACGTCTCCGCCGGGCAGGTCGGCGTCGCCCGGCGGAAGGGCATCACCGCGATGGTCGCGGGGGCCGGCCGACTTCCGCTCGCCGACGGGGCCGTCGACGCGGTCGCCACGATCATGACGACCACGGACTTCGACGACCTGCCGTCGGTCTTCGGCGAGGCCCACCGTGTCCTGCGGCCCGGCGGCCGCCTGGTGATCGTGGCCGCCCATCCGTGCTTCGGCGGCGTCTTCGTCGAACGCGACGCGCAGGGCGCCTGCGTCGTCCACCCGGGCTACCGCCGCCACGAACGCGTTGAGCGGCATCCCCTGCTCGGCGACGGCATCCGCTCCCGCGTCGGAGTCGTCAACGTCCCCCTGCCCGCGCTGCTGAACGCGGTGACCGGAGCCGGCCTCGTCCTGCGGGAGACGGCCGAGGACGACGGGGAGCAGGCGGTGCCCGAGCTGTTCGCCCTGGCCGCCCTGCGACCCGGCCGCTGTACTTCGGAGTCATCGCCGGAACCGACCTGTACGTCTGGCGCGAGCTCTCCACGAAGGGAGTGACGGCGAGCCGCTCATCGACCGGCTAGTCGGCCGGCAGCGGCTCGGCGGGGCCGGCGTCCTCGCTGAACTCCATCTCCGGCGGCGCGTTGCGGAAGCCCCTGGTCAGGTACGCCAGGTAGGCGATGCCGAGGGCGAGCCAGATCAGGCCGAGGGTCAGCGCCCTGCCGTCGAGGTGGATCAAGAGCCACAGATCCACCACGGCGCCGACCGCGGGGACGAGCACGTTCGGCAGGAGGCGGCCGCTCCCGCCGGCCCGGCGTTCGCGGAGGAACGTGGCGATGACGCTGAGGTTCACGAAGGTGAAGGCCGTGAAGGCGCCGAAGTTGATGAAGGACGTCGACGTCGCGACGTTGAGACGGAGCGCGATGAGACCGACCACGCCGGTGAGCAGGATGTTGAAGGCCGGCGTGCGGAAACGCGGGTGCACGTAGCCGAACAGCCTGCGGGGGAGCACCGAGTCGCGCCCCATGGCGTACAGCAGCCTCGACGTACTGGCCTGCGCCGCGATCCCGGACGCGAACTGTGCCACCACCAGCCCGGCGAGGAAGATCGAGGAGAACAGGTCACCGCCGATCGTCGTGGCGATCTCGAACGCCGCCGAGCTGGAGTCCTTGAACGCGCTTCCCGGGTGGGCGAGCTGGGTGGCGTACGCGACGACGATGAAGATGGCGCCCCCGATCAGGGCGGTGAGCAGGATCGCGCGGGGCATCGTCCGCTTCGGGTCGACGGTCTCCTCCGTGAGGGTGGTGACGGCGTCGAAGCCGAGGAAGGAGTAGGCCGCGATGGCCGCTCCGTCCGAGATCCCGGAGAACGTCGTGCCGTGGTGGACGAACGGCGTGCTCCCGGCGAGCGCGGACGCGCCGCCCACGTGGACGACGTGACGCAGCGACAGCAGGACGAAGATCGCGATCACCAGGATCTGGAAGACCATGAGCAGGTCGTTGACCCGTTCCGCGGTCCTGATGCCCAGCACGTTCAGGACGGTGGTCAGGGCGATGTAGGCCAGGATCCACGCCCAGAAGGGCACGCCGGGGAACTTCGCCTGCAGGTACGCGCCCCCGATGAGCCAGATGACCATGGGCAGGAAGAAGTAGTCCAGCAGCGTCGCCCAGCCGACGAGGAACCCGACGCGCGGCTCGATCGCCCGCCGTACATAGGTGTAGGCCGAGCCCGCGACCGGATAGGCGGTCGCCATCCGGCCGTAGCTGTACGCGGTGAAGAGCATGGCCGCGAGCGCGAGCAGGTAGGCGGTCGGGACCACGCCGTTCGTGGTCGTCGCCACGACGCCGAACGTGCCGAGCACGATCAGCGGCGTCATGTAGGCGAGGCCGAACAGGACGACGGACCTCAGGGTGAGGCTGCGGGTGAGCATGCGGGGGGTGTCCATGACGTGGCTCCGTTCGACGGGACGGCGTGGCTCAGGTGGTCGTGGCCGGCGGCGGGGGATGGCCGGCCGGATGCCATCGGCGGGGATCGATGCGGCCGTCGTACAGCGGTAGTGCGATCGGGGCGTCGGCGTCGGTGAACTGGTCCCACATCCGGTTCACCCCGGCGGTCCCGTGGGTCCGGACGCGGGTGACGTCGTCCAGGTCAAGTACGTCGGTCAGCACGGCGGAGGCCTCGCCCGGCGCCTCGGCGCGTACCGCCCCCTCGGGGTCCACCACCAGGCTGTACCCGGTGCCGACCGGCCCCGCGGTGTTCACGCTGACGACGAAGACCTGGTTGACGATGGCGTTGGCGCGGGCGAGGACGAGTTCCTGCGCACGGTCGCTGGTCGTGGTCATGACGGGGTTCACGATCACCTCGGCGCCCATCCAGGCCAGGTGGCGGGCGACCTCGGGGAACCAGGCGTCGTAGCAGATGGCGAAGCCCACCCGGCCGATCCCCGCGAGGTCCAGGACGACGAACCGGTCGCCGGGCACGTACGGCTCGTAGGGCCGCCACGGGAAGATCTTCCGGTACGACGCGGCGAGGCGGCCCTCCGGTGAGAAGGCCAGTGCCGTGTTGAAGAGCTCGCCCTCCTCACCGCGTTCGCAGACACTGCCCGGCATCAGCCAGATGCCCAGGTCACCGGCGAGCTCGCCGAGCTCCGCGACCCGGCGTCCGTCCAGCGGCTCGGCCGCGTCCCGCAGCTGCTCCTCCACCTCGCCGCGCGAGGCGTCGACACCGCACAGGTGCAGCTCCGGATAGACCAGGACGCCCGTGCGCGGGAACCGCGTGAGCAGGTCCTCGACCTCACGGGCGAAACCGGAGATCGGCGCCGTCGCCGGGCGCGGCGGCAGCTGGGCCAGGGCGATGGGCAGTGGTCGGGGCATGAGGTCACCTGCTCTTTCGGCCGGTAGCGCCCGTGACCCACCGGAGCGGCGCGGACACTGGCGACAAAATAGAGCAAGTTGAGCAGTTATCCAATGCCGCGTGTCAGCCGAACTTCACCCCCATGACTACAGTGACCCCCATGTCCGGCCCCCCCGTCCCGGATCCGGGTGGCGGCGAGGCCGCCGCCGGAGGACTCCACGCACCGGCGCTCAGCGGCATCCGGCGACTGTCGGCGCTGGACACGGTCCGTGCCCGCATCGCGTTCGCGGTCGACCTCGGGCTGCTGACCCCCGGCGAGCGGCTGCCCGCGAGCGACCAGATCGCCCGCGCGCTCGGCGTCGGCGAGATCACGGTCCGGCGGGCGCTCGTCTCCCTGTGCGAGGACGGTCTTCTCGAACGCAGGCGGGGCAGGAACGGCGGCACCCTCGTCGCCGAACGCCCGGTCCGGCGGGCTGTCGGCGCGATGGACGCCTATCGTTCCGCGGCCGCCGACGTGCACCGGCTGATCGACCACCGGCTGATCCTCGAGAGCGGCATCGCGTACCTGGCGGCCCGTGACGCCGATGAGACGGCGGTCGATCACCTCGACCGTCTGGTCGCGGAGATGGACCGGGCGCCGAGCTGGGCGGAGTTCCACGGGTGCGACGAGCGCTTCCACCTCGCCGTCGCGATCGCCACCGGTGTGGACTCGGCCGCCGAACCGTACGGCGCGGTCCTGCGGGAGCTGTACCGCTACTACCTGCCCTACCCCCTGGCCACGCTCCGCCGGTCGAACGACGAGCACCGCGCGCTGGTGGCGGCCATCCGCCGACATGATGTGGCGGACGCGGCCGGCCTCGCACGGGACCACGTCCTGCAGTTGCACCGGACGATGTTCGTCGGCCTGACCGGCGACGCGTGACCGGGTGGTTCAGGGCAGCAGGGCGAGCCTCTTGGCGATCTTGTCGATGCGGTTGCGGGGGCCGATGATGCTCACCGCGCTGAGGTCGAGCTTCTCGGCGCGTCATCGACCGTCTCACCCAGCGCCCCGAGATCGCCGACGTACGCACCAGCGTGGTCTACGGGCACCTGCGCGACCACAACGTCACCCCGGCGTAGGGCACGGTGCGACGGCCGGGTCGGTACGCATGACGGTGGGCGGAGTCGCGCGGACTCCGCCCACCGTCGCGAATCGATGGGTCAGGCGCAGTTGTGGGCCGCGCTGGTGGTGGATGCGACGACCACGTTGACCCCGGGGGCGGTCAGGTGGGCCACCGGACGCAGGTCGCGGGCGCCTTGGCCAGGTCGATGACCTTCCAGCTGTCCGGAACGGTGAAGTGGTGTCCTCGATAGGACACGACGGTGTCGGGTGCGGAAGCGGCGTGCGCGGTGCCCATCGAGCCGACGGCGAGCGTCAATGCCGTCGTGAGGACGGCATACCAGAAAGCGCGCTTCCTGTGTCTTGTGAATGGTCGTCGCATGCTCCCGAGTGTGGGATCGGGAGCGGCGATGAGTCATTGATGTTCGGTGCCACCTGATTGACGTTCCGCGTCGATGCTCGATAGTCCTGCGGGCTCAGTCCGTAGGCGGCTCGGAAGATCCGCGTGAAATGGGCCGCCGTGGGCAGCCCCCAGTGTGCGGCAATGGCGTGAATGGATCGCTCGTGCAATGAGGGATCCGCCAGATCGCGCCGGCAATGGCTCAGCCGTCGCGTACGGAGCCAGTCCGCGACGGTGACACCGTTCGACTCGAAGAGGCGGTGGAGTGTGCGCAGGGAGATGTGGTGCGCTTCGGCGATGATGGACGGCGCCAATGCGGGATCGCCGAGGTGCTGTTCGATGAACACCTGGACCCGGCGGAACAGCGCCTGACGATGGGACTCGGCCGGCAGGGCCTCCTCCACGTCGAGTTCGTGCGCGAAGGCCGCACTCATGAGTTCGAGCAGCGTGGTGGACACGCGCATCGCGTCCGGCGGCCGGTAGTGCCCGATGTCCTGGGCGAGCCGGGTGGTGAAGGCCCAGACCAGCGCACCGACACCGCTCCGGCCGGACAGCCGGGCACCGCAGAGCCGGTCGACGGAGTCCCGCAGCGGCAGCAGGCCGCGCGGGAACTCCACGCTCAGGAACCGGCTGGAGCCGGCCGCGTCCCACCCGTCGTACGGACGTGACGTGTCGACCAACGTCATGTCGCCCGGTGTCAGCCGGATCCGGTGGTGGTTGTGCGCGAGCGTCGCTCCTCCCTGCTGGTAGAGCACGAGGCGGTAGCCGCGCGGATCGCAGCGGCGGATCAGTTCGGGGGTCCGGCGCAGGCCCCGCCGCCGGCGGCTCCCGGTGACCACGCCGGTCAGCGTGACCATGCCGAATTCGTCCATCTTCATGCGCGCCGAAAACTCGGGATCGGGATCACCATAAACCTCCGCCGGCGTCACGGTCTGCAAGAAGGCGTCACGAAAGAAGGTGAGCCGGTCGGTGGCCGGAATTCCGTCGGTGCTGAATGACGCGGCCGGCGGCAGATCTCGGGTTCGACTCGCCAGGTCGTGATCACGTCGATGCATGATGCCCCCGCTTCATCGTCGTGACGCCAAATCTTTCTTGATGTCAGCGAACCGCGCCAGGACTTTTGGTTCCAGCCGAAAAAACCTGGACACGCGGCCCGAGGGGCGTACACACTGAGAGTGAGCAAGCCAACGGGGGCCGTTGATGCTCCGTCTGCATTTCACCAGCGATGATCTTTCTCGCATCCGATTCGCGAGTCGTCCCGACCCGCTGTGGGAAACGGTGCTCAGCATCAGTCTTCTGGGCACCGTGCGGGGCCGGGCCGTGTTCGATCCATGGCGTGCGCAAGCCCGGGTGGCGCTGGCCCGGCTGCCGCGCGGACAATGGCGGCTCCTGCGCCACCTCGTACCCCCCAAGGGCGATTTCCCGGACTTCCTGACGCCGTCGGAGGCCTCTCAGGGGCTGGAGGCGGGCATCGCGGCCATCCTGAGCACACCCCGTCTCCGGTTACGCGACGAGATGACGGTGCTGCCCCATGTCGGGTCGGTGACGCGGCCGCTGGGGGAGGGAGATCCGGGCGCCCTGCGCGACCTCGGCGAGGCACTTCGCGGTTACCACGACGCGGTGATCGCACCGTGCTGGCCGCGCATCCACGCCGTCGTCGATGCCGAGCGGGCGATGCGCGCCCGCCCGTTGCTCGACCGCGGCAGCGAGGAGCTCCTGGCCGATCTCGGGCCGACCATGCGGTGGCGGCCGCCGGTGCTGGAGGCCGACTATCCGGCCGACCACGAGATCCATCTGGGCGGGAGGGGGCTGCTCATGGTGCCGTCGGCGTTCTGCTGGCACACGCCGGTCACCCTCATCGACCCCGGCCTGCCGCCGGTGCTGGTCTACCCGGCGAGCCGAGGGCCCGGGTGGTGGGACGTCGCCGCCGCCGGCGGCACCTCGCGGCCCCTGTCGAACCTGCTCGGCCCCACGCGGGCGGCCTGCCTCCGGGTGATCGAGGACGGCTGTACGACAGGAGAGCTGGCCCGGCGCATCGGCGGGACCTCGCCCACCGCCAGCCAGCACGCCACCACACTGCGCGAAGCCGGTCTGATCACCTCCACCCGCCAGGGCAACACGGTGATCCACACCGTGACTCCGCTGGGCGCCAGCCTGCTCGACGCGGCCCTCGGCGATGATCGATCCCGCAGGGTTAGGGTCGTGGTGGATCACGACCGATGAGAGGAGTCCGGCGGATGGGCGGGACGGTGGCGGCGGTCAGCCGTAATGAGGACTACTCCTTCACCAAGCCGAACCATGCCGGCATCACCCTGCTCGCGGGGCTGGGCGTGGAGGGCGACGTCCACGCCGGCGTCACGGTCAAACATCGGTCGCGCGTCGCGGTGGATCCCAGCCGGCCCAACCTCCGCCAGGTCCACCTCATTCATGAGGAGCTGTTCGCCGAGGTCGGTCAGGGCGGATTCCAGGTGGCCCCCGGCGACCTCGGCGAGAACATCACCACCCGCGGTATCGACCTGCTGGGCCTGCCCACCGGCACCCTCTTGCGCATCGGAGACGACGCGGTCGTGGAGGTCACGGGCCTGCGCAATCCCTGCCGGCAGATCGATCGCTTTCAGAACGGCCTGCTGAAACGGGTCATCGCCCGCGACGAGGCCGGCGAGATCGTGCGCAAGGCCGGGATCATGGGCATCGTCGCGCGGGGCGGTGTGGTGCGGCCCGGTGACGACATCCGGGTCGAGCTTCCCGCCGGTCCGCACCGTCCCCTTGCCCCGGTCTGACCCTCACGGCGACGGGGACCCGCGTACGGCCCGAGGGGTGCCGGACCGCGCGCACGTCTCAGAAACGGACGTTGTGCCCCGAGTCGAACTGGTAGTCGCCGAGGAATCCGCCTTCGACCCACGCCGTCCCGTGCCGGCCGGCGTGCACGGCCTTGGTCTCGAGGGCGCCGAGCACCACCGTGTGGTTCGAGACCCGGAGCGTCTGCTGCTGGTCGACGTCGTAGTAGTAGGTGATGGCGACCCCGGTGTCCCGAGCGACGTCGTTGTACTGCTCGGCCTTCACCGTGCGGACCCAGACCGTCTCGCAGGTGGCCGAACGGAACACCTGCAGGGTGCCGCCGCGAGTGACGGCGTTGCCCTCCGAGTCGTAGCCCATGATCTTGAAGGACTTCACGATCTTGCGTGGTACTTGTCGCCCGACTGCACGCACAGGTCGGCCTTCTCGGGGGGCGTCCGCTTCAGGGAGGCGGAGTCAGGCCTGGGCGGTGGGGCGGACGACGATCTCGTTCACGTCCACATCGGCCGGCTGCTCGATCGCGAACGCGATGGCGCGGGCGATCGCCTCCGGCGGCATCGCGAGCGTGTCCCGTGTCGCGACGTTCCGGGCTCTCACCTCCGCGTTGGTCGCGCCCTCCGCGAAGGCCGTGCTGGTCATGCCCGGCGAGACGAGCGTCACGCGCAGCGCGTCGCCGGCCTCCTGGCGCAGACCTTCGCAGATGGCGCGTACGGCCACCTTGCTGCCGGCGTAGACCGCCATGCCCGGCACCACGCGGTAGGCCGCGGTCGAGGCCGTGGTGACGAAGTGCCCGAAACCCTGCTCACGGAAGACGGGCAGCGCCGCCGCGATGCCGTACAGAACGCCTTTGACGTTGACGTCGATCGTGTCCTCCCAGTCCTCGACGCGCAGGTCGTCGAGGGGGGAGATCGGCCCGACGCCCGCGTTGTTCACGAGGACATCGAGCCCGCCGTACCGTTCGCGGGCCAGCTCGACGAGGCCGGACAGGTCCTCGCGCCGCCTCACGTCCGTGCGCACGAAGGCCGTGTCACCGCCGGCCTTCTCGATGCGGGCGGCGAGCTCCTCGAGCCGATCCGATCGGCGCGCCCCGAGGACGACCTTCGCGCCGCGCTCGGCGAGCAGAAGCGCGGTCACCTCACCGATGCCGCTGCTCGCACCAGTGATGGCGACCACCTTGTCCTTGATTCCAGGCATGACCTTTTCTCCAGTCGCTGGGGGGCTTGGAGGATCGGGTCCCGGGCCACGATCCGCTAACCGGAGTACTCTCCGGTTAGCTCCGACATTAGCGGAGACCTCTCCGCTTCGCAACGTCGCGGTCGACGGCCGATCGGGCCGGCCGATGGGACGTACGCTTGGTCGGCCGACGAGATCCGCGGAAGGGGCCGCTCATGAGCATCCGCCGGGTCGTGCCCGATGTCCGGTCGAAGGTGCTGGAGGAGAGCCGTGACTTCTACGGGCTGCTCGGCTTCGTCGAGGTCATGAACCTGGGCTGGGTCATGACGATGGCCTCGCCGTCCAACCCGACCGCGCAGGTCACCCTCATCGGCCCCGACGCCACCGAGGACCTCCAGCCGGACATGAGCGTGGAGGTCGACGACGTGGACGCGGTGTACGCGGCCGTCGTCGCCCAGGGCGCGGAGATCGTGCGCTCCCTGCGGAACGAGGACTGGGGCGTACGCCGTTTCTTCGTCCGGGATCCGGACGGCCGTGTGGTCAACGTCCTGACCCACCGCTGACCCGCAGGGCCGCTAGGGCAGCCCGATCCGCTCCGCGGCGCGGTCCCAGGCGGTGTCGTCCCCGCGCGGCGTGTAGGTCATCAGGGGCTGGGTGCGGCGGATGAGCTCGCGCGGGTCGCCGGTCAGGCCGTGGGCGCGGGCCTGTACCAGCGCGTTGCCGATGGCGGTCGCCTCGACGGGACCGGCGATGACGGGCACGCCGCAGGCGTCGGCGGTCAGCTGGCACAGCAGGGTGTTGCGCGCGCCGCCGCCGACGACATGCACGACCTCGACGACGCGACCGGACAGGCGCGCGGCCTCACGTACGGCCGCGCGGTGTCCGAGGGCCAGGCTCTCGAGGATGCACCGGACCGTCTCGGCGCGGCTCCCCGGCGGGCGCTGGCCGGTGCGTTCGCAGTGCGCGGCGATGCGGGCCGGCATGTCACCGGGCGGCAGGAACTCCCGGTCGCCCGGGTCGACGAGTGCGGCGAACGGCGGAGCCTCGGCCGCGGCGGCGAGCAGGGCCGGCAGCGAAGCCGGCTCACCCCACGTGCGCAGCGACTCCTGCAGCAGCCACAGGCCCATGATGTTTCGCAGGTAGCGGATGGTCCCGCCGACGCCCACCTCGTTGGTGAACCCGGCCGCGCGGCTCTCCGCGGTCAGTACCGGTGCCGTCAGCTCGACCCCCGCGAGCGACCAGGTGCCGCAGGAGACATAGCCGAAGCGATCGCCCGAGGCGGGGACGGCGTAGACGGCCGACGCCGTGTCGTGCGAGCCCACGGCCGTGACGGGCAGCGACTCCGGCAGTCCCGTCTCGGCGGCTACCTCGGCGCGCAGGCCGCCCGCGTGGGCGCCGGGACGGCGCAGTGGCGGGAAGAGACGGCGGGGCAGTCCGAGCCGCTCGATCAGCGAATACGCCCACTCGCCGGCCCGGACGTCGTACAGGCCGGTGGTCGAGGCGTTGGTCTGCTCGGCGCCGATCTCGCCGGTCAGCCAGTACGTGAGCAGGTCCGGGATCATCAACAGCCGGTCGGCCCGTGCGGGGAGCGGAGCGGACAGCAACTGGTAGACGGTATTGAACGGCAGGAACTGCAGCCCCCCGACGTCGTACAGGGTGTCCGCGCCGACCTCGGCGACGACCCGCTCCATGACACCGTCGGCACGGCCGTCGCGGTAGTGGACCGGGTTGCCGATGAGCGCGCCGGAGGGGTCGAGCAGCCCGTAGTCCACCGCCCAGGAGTCGATGCCGATCGAGTCGGCGCCTTCGAGGGCGCGCAGGCCGTCCAGGATCTCCCGGTACAGGCCGAGCACGTCCCAGTGCAGTGTCCCGGCCACGCGGACTGGCCGGTTGGCGAAGCGGTGCGCCTCGCGCAGGGTCAGCTCGTCCTCGCCGACGCGGGCGAGCATCACGCGCCCACTGGAGGCACCGAGATCCACGGCGGCGAAGGAGCGCATGTCAGGGGCTGCTCGACTCGCGGACGACCAGCTCGGGCTGGAACATGATCTGCTGGTGGGCATGGCCCGCGGGGTCGTCGCACTCCTCCAGGAGCAGCTCGGTGGCGAGCTTGCCGAGCTGGTACATCGGCTGGCGGATCGAGCTGAGGGGTACGGCGGCGGCCGAGGAGAACTCGATGTCGTCGTAGCCGATCAGCGCGACGTCGCGCGGAACCTGGACGCCCGCCTGTGACAGCGCGCGGAGCACGCCGAGCGCGAGCAGGTCGTTCGCGCAGAAGACGGCGTCCGGCAGCCCGTCGCTCAGGAGCGTCTCGGCGGCGAGCCGCCCGCCGTGGGCGTTCATCTCGGGGACGACGATGTCGGTCAGGGCGTCCGCGGGAAGGCCGGCCGTCTCGAGCGCCCGCAGCGCGCCTCTGCGCCGGTCGCTGCACTGGCGGATGGCCGGTGGGCCGCTGACGAAGGCGAGGCGCCGGGCGCCGCCCGCGAGGAGATGACTCGTCGCGAGGTCGCCGCCGGCCACGTCGTCCACGGCGACGGAGCAGACGTCTCCGGACGCGGGGTGGTCGACGTACACGACCGCGACGCCCCGGTCGCGCAGCCGGCGCAGGACCGAGGTGTCGTCGTCCACAGGGGTGATGAGCACGCCGCGTACCCGCTGCTCGGCCAGCACGCGCAGGTTGCGCGCCTGCTTCGCCGGGGACTCGCCCGAGTTGCACAGGATGACGGCGTGGTCGCGGTCGCTGACGACGTCTTCGACGCCGCGCGCCACCGCGACGAAGAACGGGTTGCCCACATCGAGGACGACCAGCCCGATGGCGCGGCTCTGCCCGGCCCGCAGGGTGGAGGCGGATCCGTTGCGCACGAAGCCGAGATCGCGGATGGCCTCCTCGACCCGGGTGCGGGTCGCGGGGGCGACCCGCTCCGGCCGGTTCAGCACGTTCGACACCGTGCCGGGGGACACGCCGGCACGCCGCGCGACCTCCTTGATGCCCACGGTGACCATCGCCGAGCCTCCTCCGACCGTGCCGTTCACTCTGGCGAAATCATTAAAACGTGTCAATCGGCATCCTGGGACGTCCGCGTGCCGCCGCGACAGTGACCCTCTCGTTATCCGGTCGACATAACTCCAGTTCAGCGGCACATTCTGCGGCTGAAGGCCAGAAATCCGCAGCAAGTGACCCCTTGACGTACGCAGCGGTCAGACCTAGCGTCCCCACACAACTCGTTAAAACGTTTTTACAAACGTAACCTTCCGGGAGCGAAAGCATGAGCGAGTCGCCTCCGATCCTCGCGTTGCGGGGCGTCAGCAAGGCGTTCGGCGCGGTGCGGGCCCTGCAGGACGTGTCACTCGATCTGCACGGCGGAGAGATCCACGCGCTCGCCGGAGAGAACGGTGCGGGCAAGTCCACGCTGGTGAAGATCCTGGCCGGCGTCCACCGCCCCGATGAGGGCCAGGTCCTGCTCGACGGGCGGCCACGGGACTTCCGCGGTCCCGGCGACGCCCAGCAGGCCGGCGTGGCGGTGATCTACCAGGAACCGACGCTGTTCCCCGACCTCTCGGTGGCGGAGAACATCTTCATGGGACGCCAGCCGCGCGCACGCTTCGGCCGCATCGACCGCGGCGCTCTGCGCTCGGCGACCGCCGGGCTGTTCGAGCGGCTCGGCGTCAGCCTCGACCCGGACCGCCCGGCGCGCGGCCTGTCCATCGCCGACCAGCAGATCGTCGAGATCGCCAAGGCGATCTCCCGTGACGCCCGCGTGCTGATCATGGATGAGCCGACGGCCGCGCTGTCCGGCAACGAGGTCGGCCGCCTGTTCTCCGTCGCCCGTACCCTCCGCGACCACGGTTGCGCGCTGCTGTTCATCTCACACCGGCTCGAGGAGATCTTCGAACTGTGCCACCGGGTGACGACGCTGCGCGACGGCCGGCTCATCGCGACCGAGCCGCTCGACGACCTGACCCCGGACGACCTCGTCCAGCGCATGGTCGGGCGGGAGCTCGACACGCTCTATCCCAAGCAGGACACCACGCCGGGCGACGCGCTGCTGACGGTCGCCCGGCTGACCCGTGAGGGCGTCTTCACCGACGTGTCGTTCGAGGTGCGCGCCGGAGAGATCGTCGCGCTCGCCGGGCTCGTCGGCGCCGGCCGCAGCGAGGTGGCCCGTGCCGTCTTCGGCATCGACCGCTACGACGCGGGCGCCGTCGAGGTGCGCGGCACGCGATTGCCCGTGGGCAGCCCCACGGCCGCGATGGCGGCCGGGATCGCGCTCGTGCCGGAGGACCGCCGCCAGCAGGGCCTGGTCATGGACGGCACGATCGAGCGCAACATCGGGCTGACCACGCTGCGTACGCTGCGCCGCGGGCCGGTCATCTCGCGGAAGGCCGAGCGCGACCGCGCCGCCGACTGGGCGATCCGGCTGCAGCTGAAGTACTCGCGCCTCAGCGACGCGGTCGGAGTGCTGTCCGGCGGCAACCAGCAGAAGGTCGTGCTCGCCAAGTGGCTCTCGACCGAGCCGTCCGTGCTGATCGTGGACGAGCCGACCCGCGGCATCGACGTCGGCACCAAGGCCGAGGTGCACCGGCTGCTGTCCGAGCTGGCGGCGGACGGCCTGGCCGTCCTGATGATCTCCTCCGACCTGCCCGAGGTGCTGGGCATGGCCGACCGGGTGCTCGTCATGCACGAGGGACGCCTCGCGGCCGAGATCCCCCGGGCGGAGGCCACCGAGGAGACCGTGATGGCCGCCGCGACCGGCCGTACCCGACGGGAGGCCGCGTGATGACGGCGATCACCTCAGGCGGCGGACGCCGGCTCGTCGACACCGTCCTGCGCGCCCGCGAGCTGAGCATCCTCGCCGCACTGGTCGTGCTCGTCGTCGTGACGACGGCCGTCAACTCCTCGTTCCTGTCCGACCAGGGCGTCAAGGACATCTTCTTGAACGCCTCGATCCTGGCGCTGCTCGCGGTGGGCCAGACGATGGTCGTCATCACCCGCAACATCGACCTGTCGGTCGGGTCCGTGGTGGGGCTGGTCGCCTTCGCCTCCGGAAAGTTCGTCCTCGGCCATGATCGCAACGTGCTGCTCGTGCTCATCCTGGGCATGGCCATCGGCGCGGTGTGCGGCCTGGTCAACGGCGTGCTCGTCAGCTTCTTCCGGGTGCCGGCGCTGGTGGTCACGCTCGGCACCCTCTACGTCATCCAGGGCGCCGACTACTACTGGGCGCACGGGCAACAGATCAACGCCGCCGACGTGCCCGGCTCGCTGCTGGAGCTCGGCAGCGGCAGCGTGCTGGGCATCCCGTACCTGCCGCTCATCACCGTCGTCGTCATGCTGGCGGTCGGCCACTACCTGCGCTCGTATCCGTCCGGCCGGGAGTTCTACGCGATCGGCTCCAACCCGGACGCCGCGCGGCTGGCCGGACTGGCCATCCGCCGGCGGATCCTCACCGCGTACACCACCAGCGGCATCCTCGCCGGTCTGGCCGGAGTGCTGTGGCTGGCCAGGTTCGGCACCGTGGTCGCCGACGCGGCACACGGCTGGGAGCTGCGCGTAGTCGCCGCCGTCGTCGTGGGCGGCGTCGCGATCGTCGGCGGGCTGGGCAGCGTGTACGGCGCCGCGCTCGGCGCCCTGCTGCTCACCACGATCGGCAGCGTCCTGGTCGTGCTGAAGGTCAACTCCTTCTGGCAGGACGCCATCGCCGGCCTGCTGCTGCTCCTGGCCATCAGCGTCGACCGCCTGCTCGGCCTGCGCGTCACCCGCGCGCTGCGAAGGAGGAACGTCCGCCATGGCGCCTGACGCATCCGTGAAGACGGCCTCGGCCGCGGCTCCCGTCACTGCCACGCCCCGGGTGGGCCGGCTGGTCCGGTGGGACGTCATCGTCACCGCCCTGCTGATCGTGGTGTTCATCGGCGGTGCCCTCGGCACGCCGGACTTCGCCACCGGCGACAACCTGTCCTTCGCCCTCGATGACCTCTGCGAGATCGCGCTGATCGCGCTGCCGATGACCCTGCTGGTGGTCGTGGGCGAGGTGGACCTGTCGGTCGCGTCGGCACTGGGCATGTCGAGCGCGCTGCTCGGCGCACTGTGGGACGCCGGCTGGGCGATCGAGACGATCGTTCCGCTGCTGATCGTCGTCGGCGCGGTCACGGGGCTGGTCAACGGGCTGCTCGTCACGCGCCTCGGGCTGCCGTCGCTGGCCGTCACCATCGGCACGCTGACGCTCTACCGCGGTCTCGCGTACGTCGTGCTGGGCACCAAGGCGGTGGCGGAGTTCCCACAGAACTACGCCGACCTGGCCACCGGCACGGTCCCGGGGACCCCGATCCCGTACCCGTTCGCGCTCTTCATCGTCCTGGCGATCATCACCGCGGTCGTCCTGCACGCGACCGGTGCGGGCCGGGCGATGTTCGCGATCGGGGCACAGGAGGAGGCCGCGTTCTTCGCCGGGATCCGGGTGAAGCGCATCAAGCTCCTCCTCTTCGTCGTCTCCGGCGTGGTCTCGGCCTTCGCCGGAGTGATCTACACGCTGCGGTACGGCAGCGCCCGCGCCGACAACGGGCTCGGGCTGGAGCTGGCCGTCATCGCGGCGGTGCTCCTGGGCGGCGTCGACTTCGACGGCGGCCGGGGCACCCTCGGGGGCGTGGTCGCGGGCGTGCTGCTGATCGGCCTGCTCCGCAACCTGCTCATGCTCCGTGACGTCGCGACCGAGATCCAGTCGATCGTCACCGGCCTGCTCCTCATCGTCTCGGTGCTCACGCCGCGGATCGTCGCGGGGGTACGCGAGGCGCGCCGACATCCACGCGGGTCCATGTCCGCCTCTTCCCAATGACCGAGAGGGAACAGAAATGCTGAAACGTCCAATGGCGGCCGTGGCACTCGCGGCCGCACTCGCCCTGGGAGCCGCCGCGTGCGGCGGCACGACGAAGAACTCATCGACGGACGGCGGTGGGAACGCCGCGACGAGCGGCAAGAAGGCCGACCCCAACGCGCCGCTCAAGCAGAACCTCAAGATCGCCTTCCTGCCCAAGCAGGTCAACAACCCGTACGAGACCCTCGTCGACAACGCCGGCATCGCCGCGGCCAAGGGGTTCTACGCCCAGGCCAAGGAGGTCGGCCCGTCCGACGCCTCCGCCTCGTCGCAGATCTCCTATCTGAACACGCTGATCCAGCAGAAGCAGGACGCGATCCTCATCGCGGCCAACGACCCCAACGCCGTGTGCGGGCCGCTCAAGCAGGCCATGAGCCGCAAGATCGCCGTCGTTACGTACGACTCCGACGCGGCCAAGGAATGCCGTGACGTCTTCATCAACCAGGCGAGCTCGGAGGAGATCGGGCGCAGCGAGATCAAGGTGATCTCCGACCTGCTCGGCGGCAAGGGCAAGATCGCGATCGTGTCCGCGACCGCCAACGCCACCAACCAGAACACCTGGATCAAGTTCATGAAGGACGAGCTGAAGAAGCCGGAGTACGCCGGCCTCCAGCTCGTCAAGGTCGCGTACGGCGACGACGACGACCAGAAGTCCTTCCAGCAGACGCAGGGTCTGCTCCAGGCGTACCCGGACCTCAAGGGCATCATCGCCCCGACCACGGTCGGCATCGCCGCCGCCGCCCGCTACGTCTCGGGCTCCAAGTACAAGGGCAAGGTCGAGGTCTCCGGACTCGGCACGCCGAACCAGATGCGCAAGTTCGTCAAGGACGGCACCGTGCACAAGTTCGAGCTGTGGAACCCGGGCGACCTCGGCTACCTCGCCTCGTACGCCGCGGCGGCTCTCGCGTCCGGCCAGATCACCGGTGCCCAGGGCGAGAAGTTCAAGGCCGGCAAGCTCGGCGAGCGGACCATCGGCGCGGACGGCGAGGTCATCCTCGGCCCGCCGACCGTCTTCGACAAGAACAACATCGACAGCTTCCACTTCTGACCGAGAACGGCGGGGCCGCGCGACGCGGCCCCGCCACAGAAGGAGCCCCCGTGCGGCGCGTCTGTTTCCTGCTGAAGGTGCGGCAGGACCGGCTGGAGGAGTACCGCCGGCGTCATGAGACGGTCTGGCCGGACATGCTGGCGGCGCTGCGCGAGGCGGGCTGGCACAACTACTCCCTCTTCCTGCGCGATGACGGCCTGCTCGTCGGCTACCTGGAGACCGACGACTTCGGTGCGGCGCAGGAAGCCATGGAGCGCACCGAGGTGAACGCCCGCTGGCAGACGGAGATGGCGCCGTTCTTCGAAGGCCTCGACGGCCGTCCCGACGAGGGCATGACGCCGCTCGCCGAAGTTTTCCATCTCGCATGAATCGGGGATTCACGTGACTGACACGGCAAGGGTGAAGGCGGCCCTACGGGCCCAGCACATCGAGACACCGTCATGGGCGTACGGCAACTCGGGCACCCGCTTCAAGGTGTTCGCCCAGCAGGGCGTGCCGCGCACGCCCGAGGAGAAGATCGACGACGCGGCGCAGGTGCACCGCTTCACCGGCGTCGCGCCGACCGTGGCGCTGCACATCCCCTGGGACCGGGTCGATGACTACGCGGCACTGGCCGCGCACGCCCGCGAGCGTGGCGTCGGCCTGGGCGCGATCAACTCCAATGTCTTCCAGGACGACGACTACATGCTGGGCAGCGTCACCAACCCTGACTCCGCGATCCGCAAGAAGGCGCTCGGCCACCTGCTGGAATGCGTCGACATCATGGACGCGACGGGCTCCCGCGACCTGAAGCTGTGGTTCTCCGACGGCACCAACTATCCGGGCCAGGACGACATCCGGTCCCGCCAGGACCGGCTCGCCGAGGCCCTGGCCGCCGTGTACGAACGGCTGGGCGACGACCAGCGGTTCCTGCTGGAGTACAAGCTGTTCGAGCCGGCCTTCTACACGATGGACGTGCCGGACTGGGGCACGGCGTACGCGCACTGCGCACGCCTCGGCCCCAAGGCGCAGGTCGTCGTGGACACCGGCCACCATGCCCCGGGCACCAACATCGAGTTCATCGTGGCGTTCCTGCTGCGGGAGAACAAGCTCGGCGCGTTCGACTTCAACTCACGCTTCTACGCCGACGACGACCTGATGGTGGGGGCGGCCGATCCGTTCCAGCTGTTCCGCATCATGCACGAGGTCGTCCAGGGCGGCGGCTACGGCGAGCACGTGGCCTTCATGCTCGACCAGTGCCACAACATCGAGCCGAAGATCCACGGCCAGATCCGCTCGGTGATGAACGTCCAGGAGGCCACGGCCAAGGCGCTGCTCGTGGACATTGACGAACTGCGCCGCGCTCAGCAGAGCGGTGACGTGCTCGGCGCGAACGCGGTGCTGATGGACGCCTACAACACCGACGTACGCCCGCTGCTCGCCGAACTCCGCGAGGAGATGGGCCTGGCCCCGGACCCGGTCGCCGCCTACACCCGGTCCGGTTACTTCGAACGCATCCGCGACGAGCGCAAGGACGGCCAGGCCGCCGGGTGGGGCGCCTGATGAGCCCGATCGACGAACTCCTGAACCGCTCGCACACCCTCGGCTCGGACCCGCGCAATACCAACTACGCCGGCGGCAACACCTCCGCCAAGGCCGTCGGCACGGACCCCGTCACCGCCTCACCCATCGAGCTGATGTGGGTCAAGGGCTCCGGTGGCGACCTCGGCACGCTGACCGCCGGCGGCCTGTCCGTGCTGCGCATCGACCGGCTGCGCGCCCTCGTGGACGTCTACCCGGGCGTCGAGCGCGAGGACGAGATGGTCGCCGCGTTCGAGTTCTGCCTGCACGGCAAGGGCGGGGCCGCGCCCTCCATCGACACCGCGATGCACGGCCTGGTGGAGGCGCCGCACGTCGACCACCTGCACCCCGACTCCGGCATCGCGATCGCGACCGCCGCCGACGGCGAGGAGCTGACCCGGCGGATCTTCGGCGACCGCGTCGTCTGGGTGCCCTGGCGGCGCCCCGGTTTCCAGCTCGGCCTGGACATCGCCGAGGTACGGCGGGCCAACCCGCGCGCGATCGGCGTCATCCTCGGCGGCCACGGCATCAGCGCCTGGGGCGGTACGAGCGACGAGTGCCAGGCGAACTCCCTGGAGATCATCCGTACCGCCGAGGCGTACCTCGCCGAACACGGCCGCCCCGAGCCCTTCGGTCCGGTGCTGCACGAGCCCCTGCCGGAGGCCGGGCGGCGCGCGCGGGCAGCCGCCCTGTTCCCCCTGGTCCGAGGGCTGGCCTCGACCGACCGGCCGCAGGTCGGCCATTACACCGACACCCCCGAGGTGCTGGAGTTCCTCTCCCGCGCCGAGCATCCACGGCTGGCCGCGCTCGGCACCTCCTGCCCGGACCACTTCCTGCGCACCAAGGTCCGCCCGCTGGTCCTCGACCTGCCCCCGGACGCGCCCCTGGACGACGTACGCGCCCGGCTGCGCGAGCTGCACGAGGCGTACCGGGAGGAGTACCGCACCTACTACGAGCGGTACGCCGGGCCGGACAGCCCGCCGATGCGCGGCGCCGACCCGGCCATCGTGCTGGTCCCCGGCGTCGGCATGTTCGCCTTCGGCAAGGACAAGCACACCGCGCGCGTCGCCGCCGAGTTCTACGTCAACGCGATCAACGTGATGCGCGGCGCCGAGGCGCTCTCGTCCTACGCCCCGATCCCCGAGTCGGAGAAGTTCCGCATCGAGTACTGGGACCTGGAGGAGGCCAAGCTCCGCCGCATGCCCAAGCCCAAGGCCCTCGCCACGCGCGTCGCGTTCGTGACCGGCGGTGGCTCGGGCATCGGCGCGGCCATCGCGCGGCGGCTCGCCGCCGAGGGCGCCTGCGTCGTGATCGCCGACCGGGACGTCGCCGCGGCCGAGAAGGTCGCCGCCGAGCTCGGCGCCGCCGCGCTCCGTCCCGCGGACGTGGCCGTCGCGGTGGCCGCCGACGTCACCGACGAGGAGCAGGTGGCCGAGGCGATCCGGCAGGCGGTGCTGGCCTTCGGCGGCGTCGACCTGATCGTCAACAACGCCGGCCTGTCGCTGTCCCGGCCGCTGCTGGAGACCACCGCGGCCGACTGGGACCTGCAGCACGACGTGATGGCCCGCGGGTCCTTCCTCGTCTCCCGCGAGTCCGCGCGGGTGATGACCGACCAGGCGATGGGCGGCGACATCGTCTACATCGCCTCCAAGAACTCCGTGTTCGCCGGCCCGAACAACGTCGCCTACAGCGCCGCGAAGGCCGACCAGGCGCACCAGGTACGGCTGCTCGCCGCCGAGCTGGGCGAGCACGGCATCCGCGTCAACGGCGTCAACCCTGACGGCGTCGTCCGCGGATCCGGCATCTTCGCCGGCGGGTGGGGCGCGCAGCGCGCCGCCGTCTACGGAGTGCCCGAGGAGAAGCTGGGCGAGTTCTACGCCCAGCGGACCCTGCTCAAGCGCGAGGTGCTTCCCGAGCACGTCGCCAACGCCGTCTTCGCCCTCACCGGCGGAGACCTGACCCACACCACAGGGCTGCACGTCCCCGTCGACGCGGGGGTGGCAGCCGCGTTCCTCCGCTGAATCCGCCACGTGGCCACCGGCCCGGGAGTGCGGCGGCGCGCTGCCACGCGCCGCCAGAACGGGCCGGTGACCACATCGGGGCCGCCTCATCCTCCGGCACCCCGAGAAAGGGAACAACGATGCGATCGGTACCCAGATTCCGCCGACGACCGCTGCCCGCCCTCATCATCCTCGCCGTGATGACGATCCTGTTCGCCGGGGTATCCCCAGGCCCGGCGTCCGCCACGACCGCCTCATCGCGCCTGCGGGTGTCGGCGGCCACCACCGAACGTGCGACGAACCCGGTCGGCGTCGACGCGGCGAAGCCCCGCCTCGGCTGGCGCCTCTCCTCCTCCGCACGCGGCCAGGCCCAGTCCGCGTACGAGATCAAGGTGTCCTCCACCCGTAAGGGCGCCGGCGCCGTGTGGGACAGCGGCCGGGTCAACAGCGCCCAGTCCGTCGACGTGTCCTACGGCGGCCCCGCGCTGAAGTCGGGTCAGCGCTACTACTGGCGGGTCCGCGTCTGGGACGCGGGGGGGAAGGCGTCGGCCTGGAGCACGACCTCCTCCTTCGAGACCGGCCTGAAGGCGCAGGACTGGAGCGCCAAGTGGATCGGCAGCCCGGCCACGACCCCGAGCCTGACCGGTGCGCACTGGATCTGGTACCCCGAGGGCGACCCGGCCTCCAGCGTGCCGGCCGCCACCCGCTACCTCCGCCGTACCGTCGACCTCGGCGCCGGCGCGATCACGAGCGGGCAGTTCACCCTCACCGCGGATGACGTGTTCACGCTGTGGGTCAACGGCAAGAAGATCGACTCGTCGCCGCAGACCACGGACGTCTGGAAGCAGGCGAGGCTCGAGGACGTCACATCCGCGCTGCACTCCGGCACGAACACCATCGCGATCCAGGCGACCAACACCACCGACGGTCCCGCCGGCGTCATCGGCCGCCTGCACGTCGAGCGGTCCGGCGCCGCCCCCCTCGACG
Organism: Actinoallomurus sp.; assembly: GCA_025964685.1. GTDB lineage: Bacteria > Actinomycetota > Actinomycetes > Streptosporangiales > Streptosporangiaceae > Actinoallomurus. Next base: position 50,138 of record JAOPYG010000303.1, read on the forward strand.
TCGTCACCGACACCTCCTTCAAGGCCGCGCAGACCGTGCCGGCCGGCTGGGAGCAGCCCGGCTTCGACGACTCCTCCTGGCCCGCCGCCAAGGACACCGCCGCGTACGGCTCCGGTCCGTGGGGCAACCAGGTCATCCAGCCGTCGCCGCCGGTGCCGTACCTGCGGCACGGGTTCCAGCTCGGCAAGCCCGTCGCGTCCGCACGCCTGTACGTGTCCGCGCTCGGCCTGTACGAGGCGCACATCAACGGGAAGCGCGTCGGGAACGACGACTTCACCCCCGGCTGGACGGACTACAACAAGCGCGTCCAGTACCAGACCTACGACGTCACCTCGATGCTGCACCAGGGTGACAACGCGATCGGCGCGCTGCTCGGGGACGGCTGGTACTCCGGCAACATCGGCTTCGCCGGCACCCACGTCTACGGCCAGCAGCCGTGGTTCCTGGGCCAGCTCCAGGTCGACTTCACCGACGGCACCTCCCAGACCGTGGGCACCGACGGCTCGTGGAAGACGGCCGCCGGCCCGCTGAGGGCCTCCGACATCTACATGGGCGAGACCTACGACGCCAGGGCCGAGCAGTCCGGCTGGGACGGCACCGGTTTCAACGACGCGTCCTGGC
>JAOPYG010000323.1 GCA_025964685.1 Actinoallomurus sp.
GCACACTCGGCAGCAGGTCATGCTCTCGCGCGTTGACCATGAGGCACTGCTCTTCGTGGCTCAACGCATCCCAGCTCGACACGAACCGATCATGGCAAGATCCGCAGACGCCTTCATTACGAGACAGCTCTTAGGCGCTGCTGTTAGCAAAGGCGTTAGCAAAAGGCCCCTTCCGAAGATCGGAAGGGGCCTTTGAGCTGGGAGCCGCCTATCGGAATCGAACCGATGACCTATTCATTACGAGTGAATCGCTCTGCCGACTGAGCTAAGGCGGCATGCCGCACCAGGGGTGCGACGCCCGTTGAGTCTACCGGGTCGCGCGTGCTCCTCGCGCACCACGTCAGTGGCACATCGAGTTCTTCTTCGGCGGGGCTCCCGTGACCAGGTAGTGGTCCACAGCGCTCGTGATGCAGGGGTTGCCCTGCAGGTACGCGGTGTGGCCGTCGCCGTCCAGGCTCAGCAGCACGCCCGACCTCAACTCCGACGCCAGGTTTTGGGCCCACTTGTACGGCGTCGCCGGGTCGCGGGTCGTGCCGACCACCACGATCGGCTTGCTGCCGTCCGCGTGCAGCGGGCGGGGCTGCTCGTGGCTCTGGACCGGCCAGTAGGCGCACGGCAGCGTGCCCCACACCACGAACTGGCCGAAGATCGGGGCGACCTTCTTCGCCTTGGCCGCCTCCTGCTTCCACGGGCCGAGCGAGTGCGCGTACGGCTTGTCCACGCAGTTGACGGCCATGTTGGCTTCGCTCTGGTTGGAGTAGGAGCCGTCCTTGTTCCGTTCGACGAGCAGGTCGCCCAGTCGCAGCAGGGTGGTGCCGTCGCCCTGGTCGATGGCGCTCTTCAGGGCGAGGCGCAGGATCGGCCAGGTCTGCTTGTTGTACAGCGCCGATGCGACGCCGAGCTCCACCAGGGACTCATCCACGACACGGCCGTCGCCGAGGTTGTTCTTCAGCGGCTTCTTGTCCGTCTGGGCGAACAGGCGCTGCAGTCGCACCAGCGCCGAATGCGTCGTACCGGTGCCGAGCGGGCAGTCGGCGACCTTCACGCAGTCCGCGGCGAAGGCGTGGACGGCCGTGTCGAAGCCCTTGGCCTGTTCGATGTTGACGGCGTCGCCGGACAGCTTCGGGTCGACTGCGCCGTCCAGGACCATGGCGCGTACGCGGTGCGGGAACAGGTCGGCGTAGTACGCGCCCAGGTACGTGCCGTACGAGGCGCCGTAGTAGGTCATCCCCGGGTCGCCGACGGCGGCGCGGAGGATGTCCATGTCCTTGGCGGCGTTGACCGTGCCGACGTACGGCAGCAAGGACGGGATGCGCTGCTTGCAGTCGTCGGCCCAGCCCTTGCTGACGCGGACCAGGTCGTTCATCTCCGCGGCGTTGTCCGGAGAGGTGTCGGTGGCGAAGAACCGGTCGAGTTCCTTGCTGGTCAGGCAGCGGACGGCCGGCTTGGTCTGGTTGACGCCGCGCGGGTCGAAGCCGACGAGGTCGAAGTTCTTGCGCAGGTCGGCGCCGTACTGGCGGGCCGCGTCGCGGACGAACTGGACGCCCGAGCCGCCGGGGCCACCTGGGTTGATCAGCAGGGAGCCCTTGCGCTGGCCTTCGGCGGGGAGGCGGATGACCGCCATCGTGATGCGCTCGCCGTCCGGGTGGGCGTAGTCGAGGGGCATGTGAAGCGTTCCGCACTGGAAGCCGCCACCGCAGTCGCGCCAGGAGACGTGCTGTGCGTAGAAACGCGCGATCCCCTTGGGCGACGGAGACGGTGCCGCCTTCGAATTCGGGGTGCCGGTGCAGGCCGCCGCCACGAAGGCGGCCACGGCCAGCCCGGTCACCGTACGGAACTTTTTCACGCCGTTACCGTTCTTGTCGCCGATGTGTTCGCACGCAGCCTAACCTCGCAGCCTGCGAACATGTCGTTACCCAGCGTTCGGCGAGTCATCCTGATTGTCGTCGTAACGCTCCTCGTGCTGTTGGCGCGGTGAGCAGACCGACGCGACGGGGCACGCGCATTTGCGGCCGCCGTCCAGGCGTACGTTGACCGTGTCGGAGGGCACGTTGCGGCCGACGACCTGACCGTTGCCGGCGGGTGTGCCGACGCGCTCGCCGAGTTTGGGCATGCGGTCGTGCGCCTCCGTGTAGAGCGGGTGCTCGTACTTGAGGCAGCACATGAGACGGCCGCAGGCGCCGGCGATGCGCAGCGGGTTCACCGGCAGGTCCTGTTCTTTGGCCATCCGCACGGACACCGGCTCGAAGTCCTTGAGGAACGTCGCGCAGCACAGGTCGCGGCCGCACGGGCCGATGCCGCCCTGCAGGCGCGCCTCGTCGCGGGGGCCGACCTGGCGCAGCTCGACCCGGGCCTTCATGGACCGTGCCAAGTCACGGACCAGAGCACGGAAGTCGACACGGTGCGGGGCGGAGAAGTAGACGCGGAAGACGTTCTCCTCGTCGAGGTAGTCCACGCCGATCACCTTCATCGGCAGTTCGTGCTGGCGGATGAGCTTCTTGGCGATCGACCGGGACTCCGCGCGCCGCCGGCGGTTGGCCTCGTCGCGGGCCAGGTGCTCGTCGCCGGCGATGCCCGCGCAGAGGGGCAGGCCGCCGACGTCCTCGGAGACGTACTGCGGGGCCCAGATGCATTCGGCCACTTCAGCACCGGAGTCGGTGGGCACGAGGACCTTGTCGCCGACCTTGGGAGTGTGCGGGCCCGGGTCCAGGTAGTAGAGGCGTCCGTAGCGCGTGAAGCTGACGGCCATCATCATGCCCATCGGTTGCTCCGTCCCGTCGGCTCACCGGCCAGACTACGCCCCCCGAACCGGTATCTAACGGTCGAGTGGCCGGGTGGTGACAGATCCCTTGACTGCGCCTCGCCGGAGACGTACGAAGTGACCTGACAACGTTGTCATGAGCCCTGTCTCCCCTCCGCGAAAGGGCGCATCCGCATGGCACTCCCCCGTCCCTTCGGCCTGCTCGTGTCCGCCGGCACGCTGCTCGCCGCCGTGATCGTCCCCGTCCAGGCAGCGCAAGCCGCCGTCACCGATCCCGCCGCCCTCGTCAACCCACTGCTCGGCACCACGAACGGGGCGAACGACTTCCCCGGCGCCGACGTGCCGTTCGGCATGACCCAGTGGAGCCCCGACACCGCCTCCCGCGCGCAGGGCGGCGGCTACACCTACACGAGCCCCACGATCACGGGGTTCAGCCTCACCCACATCGCCGGCCCCGGCTGCGGGGCGTACGGCGACGTCCCGATCATGCCGACCACCGGCGCGATCAGCAGCCCGAGCTCCGCCAGCTCCTCGTACACGCACACCAACGAGTCCGCCTCCCCCGGCTACTACGGGGTCACCCTGGGCAACGGGGTGAAGACCGAGCTGACCACCACGACCCGCGGCGGGATCGGGCGTTTCACGTTCCCCGCCACGACCCAGGCGAACCTGCTGTTCAAGCTGACCGGCAGCCAGAACGGCGACTACGCCAACTCCTGGCAGGCGGTCAGCAACTCCGAGGTCGTCGGCTCGGTGACGAGCGGCCACTTCTGCGGCGCCGGCA
>JAOPYG010000334.1 GCA_025964685.1 Actinoallomurus sp.
GCTCGGCGTTCGCCGGCCTCGCGCAGAATCCCGCCATGCTCATCACGGCCCGCGTCGTGCAGGGCATCGGCGCCGGCGGCCTGACCGCCCTGGCGCAGGTGATCATGGCGGTGATGATCTCGCCGCGCGAACGCGGCCGCTACTCCGGCTACATCGGCGCCGTGTTCGCGCTCGCCACCATCGGCGGCCCGCTGATCGGCGGCGTCATCGTCGACACGTCCTGGCTGGGCTGGCGCTGGTGCTTCTACGTCGGCGTGCCCTTCGCCGTCATCGCGCTGATCGTCCTGCAGAAGACCCTCCACCTGCCGGTCAGCCGGCGCAAGGTGAAGGTCGACTGGGCCGGCGCGACGCTGATCGCCGCCTCGGCCTCCCTGCTGCTGGTGTGGGTGTCGTTCGCCGGCCACAACTACGACTGGCTGTCCTGGCAGACCGCCGCGATGCTCGGCGGAACTGTGGCGTTGGCGCTGCTGTTCCTGTTCGCCGAGATCAGCGCCAGCGAGCCGATCGTGCCGCTGCACCTGTTCCGCAACCGCACCGTGAGCCTGGCCGTCGTCTCCAGCCTGCTGATCGGCGTCGCGATGTTCGGCGCGACGACGTTCCTCAGCCAGTACTTCCAGCTGGCCCGGGGCGAGAGCCCGAGCCGTGCCGGCGTCATGACCCTGCCCCTGATCGCGGGTCTGGCCGTGTCCTCGACCGTGGCCGGACGGATGATCACCAGCACCGGACGCTGGAAGGCCCTTCTGGTCGTCGGCGGCCTGTTCCTCACCGCGGGCTTCGACCTCATGAGCCTGCTCCGGCATGACACGCCGTACTGGCAGGCCGCGATCTTCATGGTCTGCGTCGGCATCGGTCTCGGCATGACCATGCAGAACCTCGTGCTGTCGGTGCAGAACCAGGTCCGGCCGCAGGAGCTCGGCGCGGCCAGCTCGGTCGTGGCGTTCTTCCGTACGCTCGGCGGTGCCGTCGGGGTGTCCGCCCTGGGCGCGGTGCTGTCCAACCGGGTCGCCCGTTACACGGCGGAGGGCCTGGCGGGCATCGGTGTGCACAGTCCGGCGAACGGCGGCGGAATCCCGCGGCTGTCCGCGCTGCCCACCCCCGTCCGCGCGATCGTCGAGGACGCGTTCGGCCATGGCATCGGCAACGTGTTCGCGTACGCGGCGCCGGCCGCGTTCCTCGCGCTGGTCGCCATCTTGTTCATCAAGGAGGTGCCGCTGCGCACCGCCAACGTCCCGCAGGCCCCGGAACGCGTCGAAACGCCCGCACCGATCGGAGAGGCCGGCATGCGGGGCCGTCACGCCGTGCGAAGCGAGCAGGAGCCGGTCTCCGCCGATGCGGGTCCTCTGCCCCCGTGGGGTGAGGATGGCAGCGCCATTCGCGGCTTCGTCCGTGATGCCGCCGGTGCCCCGGTGGCCCACGCCGCGCTGACGCTCATCGACGTCCGCGGACGTCAGATCGGCCGCACGATCACGCGAGCCGACGGCCGGTACGAACTGGCGGCACCGGGCAGCGGCACGTACGTGCTGATCGCCTCGGCCGATGGGCGTGATCCGCAGGCGGACACCGTGATGATCGGTGACCGGCCGACCGACGTCGATATTGTGCTCAGCGGCTCCGGCGGGCTCGTCGGCGCCGTCCGTGACTCCGACGGCGCACCGGTGCAGGACGCGACGGTCGTGGTGACGGACCCCCATGGCGAGATCGTCGCGACCGGCAGGACCGGCGCGAACGGCGCGTACGCCTTCCCCCAGGCGGCGCCGGGGATCTACACGCTCGCCGTCACCGCCGCCGCGTACCGCCCGGTCGCGATCCCGGTCCAGGTCGGCACCGATCAGACCAGCCACGATGTCGAACTGCCGGCCGGCGCCCGGCTCCACGGCACCGTACGAGCCGACGGACACGGGCCGCTTCCGGGCGCCCGGGTCACGTTGCACGACGCCGCCGGGAACGTCGCCGGCGTCGCGACCACGGGGCCCGACGGGGAGTACGCCTTCGCCGACCTGACGGGCGGCCGGTACACCGTCACCGCCTCCGGCTACCCCCCGGTGGCCAGCGCCGTCACCCTCAACGGCCAAGATGAGGACGCACACGACCTGTGGCTCGGTCACCCCACGCGATGACGGACGACCCACCGGGCCGCGCTCTGCCGAGCCGGTCCGGTGGTGCCACCCTGAGAGTGGAGTTCGACTCCCGGGGACATCCATGGAAGACGGTGATGACGATCGCGGACGACCTTGAGACCTACGACGCCGTGGAGCACCAGCTCGGCGTCCTCCTGCGCCGTGCGCGTGCACTGTCCCTGGCGATGATGCGCGAAGTACATCGCGAACTGGAACCCGCGGCGTACGGGCTGCTCATCGGCCTGTACGACTGCGGCCCGACGCGCCCGAGCGAGCTCGCGGAGTACTTCGGTGTCGGCAAGGCCACCATCAGCCGCCAGGTGAAGGTGCTGGAAGAGTTGGGCCTCATCGAACGCCGTCCCGATCCCGACGACCGTCGAGCCCACCTGCTCGCCCTCACCAGCGAAGGACAGCGCCGTCTGGACACCATCCGCATCGCCCGCCGGGAACGCTTCCACGCACTGCTCGGCACCTGGCCGGAGGAGGACGTACGGGTCCTGGCCACGATGCTGGCCCGCTTCAACGGCCTCGTCCAGAACTCAGGAAAGCCCACCCGTTCCCGCCCCGCACGGAACGGGCACACCGAAGACGGCTGACTCAGGTGGCCGGAGTGTTCAGTGCCGCTGCCACGGCCGACAGACCCAGTTCGCTCGAGGCTTTGACCAGTACGAGGTCGGCCGGTCGCAGCGACTCCTGGAGCAGATCGATCGCGGCCTGCCGGTCCGGCACGGCATGCACGGGTACGTCGGCGTCGCGCGCCGCCGCGGCCATCGTGTCAGGTCCCTCGCCGGTCCCCACCACGATGAGACTCGCGATTCCGAGCTCACCGGTGAGTGTGCCGATGGCCGCGTGCTGACGGGCCGTCCCTTCGGCCTGGCCGGTCATCTCGCCCAGAACGGCGACCGTCCGGCGGCCGGCGGCCATCGTGGCCAGGGTGCGCAATGCGGCCCGCATCGAGACGGGGTTGGCGTTGTAGGCGTCGTCGATGACGGTCACACCGTCGGGGCGCTCGGTCATCTGGAACCGGTTCGGTGAGCGCGGCACCGCGGAGCTCAGCGCATCGGCGATCCGGTCGGTCGCGATGCCGAGGACACCGGCGACGCTCGCGGCGGCCAGCGCGTTGGCGACCTGATGCTCGCCGTACAGCCGCAGCCGTACGGGAGCCGTCGCGGCCGGGGTGTGCAGGGTGAACGAGGCGCGACCCTCGGCGTCGACGGTCACGTCACGGGCCTGAACGGTCGCGTCTTTTCCGTAGAACATCACCTGAGCGAGGGTCTTGCGCGCCATGGCGGCGACGGCCTCGTCGTCGGCGTTGAGCAGCGCGAACCCGCCTCGTGAGGCCGGAGGCAGAGCCTGCACCAGCTCGGCCTTCGCCTTCGCGACGTTCTCCACGCTGCCGAGCGTACGAAGGTGTGCGGGGCCGACGTTGAGCACCAGGCCGAGCTGCGGTCGTGCCACCTGGGCGAGGTGCGTGAGGTCGCCCGGGTTTCCGGCACCCATCTCCAGCACGAGGTACCGGGTCTTCTCGTCGGCCCGCAGGATCGTCAGCGGGAGCCCGATCTCGTTGTTGTACGAGCGGGAGGTGGCGATGGTCGGTGCGTCGTGCTCCAGGATCTGGGCGAGCAGATCCTTGGTCGTGGTCTTGCCGACCGATCCGGTGAGGCCGATCACGAGGGGATCCAGCTTGCCCCGGACGAACTTGGCCAGCTCGGTCAGCGCGAACACGACATCGTCCACCACGACGCATGGTCCGTCGACGGGCCGGGAGCCCAGCACCGCGCTCGCGCCGGAGGCGTACGCCCGCTCGGCGAAATCATGCCCGTCGCTGCGTTCGCCCACGATGGCGGCGAACAGCGCTCCGGTGGTGACCTCGCGGGAGTCGATGACGACCGGCCCGGAGACGGTGGGTCCAGGGGCGGCGGTCCCGTGCAGCGTTCCGCCGACGGCCCGCGCGACCTGTTCCAGGGTGAGCGCGATCATCCTGCGGCCTCGGTGGCCTTGTGCTGCTTCCGCCCGTGCCGGGCGAAGGCGAGGTCGATGAGGCGGGTCACGATCTCCTCGTAAGAGATCCCGCTCGTGGCCCAGCCTCGCGCGTACACCGATTTCGCGGTGAAGCCGGGCATCGTGTTGATCTCCCCGACGTACAACTTCCCGGTCGCCTCGTCGTAGAAGAAGTCGACCCGGGCCAGTCCGTAGCCGCTGATGGCGCGGAAGGCCCGGATGGACAGCTCGCGTACCTGCTCCGTGACGTCCGGTGGCAGGTCGGCGGGGGATGTGACCACGTCGGCCGTACTCACGTACTTCTGGTCGAAGTCCGACCAGCCGCCGCTGACCTTGACCTCCGACGGCACCGAGGCCGCCGGCTCGTCGGCGTCACCGAGCACTCCGCAGAGGAGTTCTCGTGCGGTGACCCCCTGCTCGACCACCACGACCTCGTCGTAGCGGAACGCTTCCCCAACGGCGCGGGCCAGCTCGTCCGGACCGGTCACCCGGGATATGCCGATGGAAGAACCCATGTTGGCCGGCTTCACGAACAGCGGCCATTCGAGGTCACCGACCAGCGTCAGCGGTTCCTCGCAGGTCTGCCATCGCCGCTCGGAGAACCAGACGTGGGGGACCGCGGGAATCCCTTCGGCGGCGAACGCGCGCCTCATCGCCACCTTGTCCATGCCGACCGCGGACGCGAGCACCCCGCACCCCGCGTAGGGCAGGTCGAGGGTCTCCAGGAATCCCTGGACCACTCCGTCCTCGCCGTACGGCCCGTGGATGACCGGAAAGACGACGTCAAGCTGTTCCAGCACCGTGTCCGGAGCGTCCGAGGAAACGAGACGGCCTCCGCGCCTGAGCTCGACCTCGGTTCCGGCGGCGGTCAGCCGGTCCTGAATCGCCGGCCCGCTGGTCTTACGGCTCGCGAGCTCCTCGACCGTCGAGGACGGGACCAGCATCCAGCGCCCGTCCGCGCCCACCCCGATGACGACCGGGCGGTACCGGTCGGACCGGAGCCCGCGCACCACCGCCAGCGCCGATGCGCCGGACACGTTGTGTTCGGCGGACGGTCCGCCGAACACGACACCTACTCGGATCCGCTGGTCAAGCATCATTCAGTCGTCTTCCTGGTTCGGGATCGCGTCATGCTGCCCGTGCAGCGCGTTCGGTACGCCGGTGCGGAGCGCCCAATAACGGTCGCCGTAGGACCAGTGCCACCATTCGGTGGGGTAGTTCACCATGCCGACGGCGGTGAGCACCTTGCTCAGCAGCTCCCGGTTACTCCGCGCACCGGTGGGGATTCCGGGTGCCGCGGTGTAGCAGTTGCCGCCGCTCTCCTCGGGAGTCGCGTTGACCTCGGTGCCCATCGGCAGCTCGGTACCGTCGGGCTCGCACAGGGTCAGATCCACCGCGGCCCCGGCCACGTGCGGCGCGACCCTCAGCGGCGCGACGAACCGGCTGGCCTGCTCGTGCACCCATGACGGCGGCCGCTCGGGGTTGCGCCGGGCCAGCTCTGCCGAGTAGTCGGCGAAGTAACGACGTTGGAGTACGGGCGGGCGGTAGGCCTCGACGACGAGCAGGCGCAGGCCGCACGGGAGCAGGCTTTGCGCGTCCAGAAGCCGCGCGGCGACACTCGCGCGCACGTGGGCATACGCTCCGTGCGGATCGGCCAGCCGGCCATCGAGCACCAGCTCGGCGTGGTTCCTCAGGTCGACGAAGGACTCGCCTGCGTCCGCCACCGGGATGTCGGTCACTCGCGCGTCCGACATCAGGGTGATCTCCGTCAACTCACCACTCGCCTCTCTGACCAAGCCGATTTCGGCGCCACGGTAGATGAGAACGCGCGACGGGGATACCGGGCATTTCGGTGGCGCACACCGGGCAATCCGGGCTACCGTACCCGGCGATTTCCGCCAACGGCATGTACATGACATAACCGGCATTGGAACCCGTCCAGTCTGAACCGCATGGACTCGCTGATCCAGCGCCCGGGCACGAGCGGCATCGCCCAGGGCACGCACGCACGCATCGACCTGGCGGCGATCTCCGCCAACGCCTCGATGCTGGCCTCCGCGGCCCGGGGCACCCCCGTGATGGCGGTCGTGAAGTCCAACGCCTATGGCCATGGCCTGATCCCGACGGCCCGCGCCGCGCTCGAGGGCGGGGCGAGCCGGCTCGGCGTGGCCCAGCTCGAAGATGCCCTGGCCTTGCGCAGCGCCGGCATCACCGCACCGATACTGGCGTGGCTGCCCTGGCGCCCGACCGACTACGACGCCGCGATCCTGGCCGATGTCGAACTCGGCGTCGAGGCACCGTGGCGGCTCGCCATGATCGCCGAAGCCGCCGAGCGGAACGGATGCCCGGCCCGTGTCCACCTCGAGGTCGACACCGGGATGTCCCGCGGCGGGGCCACGCGCGACGACTGGCCGCTGCTGGTCGAGGCGGCGCACCGCGCGCAGGACGCCGGTCGCATCGTGGTGACCGGGGTGTTCTCCCATTTCGCCTGTTCAGACATTCCTGGGCATGAGTCCATCACCGCACAGCTCAGTGCGTTCGACGAGGCGGTGGCGTACGCCGCGGCGGCCGGCGTGGAACCGGAGTTGCGACACCTCGCCAACTCCGCGGCGCTGCTCACCTTGCCCGAGACCCACTACGACCTGGTCCGTACCGGGCTGGCGTTGTACGGCCTGAGCCCGGTCGAGGCCCTCGGGGATTTCGGACTCCGGCCGGCGATGAGCCTGCGCTCGACCGTCGTCGTGGTCAAACGCATCCCGGCCGGCACCGGGGTGATGTACGGGCTCACCTACCGGACCGCGGTCGATACGACGGTCGCCGTCATCCCGGTCGGCTACGCCGACGGGTTGCCCCGGGCGGCCAGTGAGGCCGGAGTCGAGCTGCTGGTCGGGGGGCGCCGCCATCCCATCGCCGGAGTGGTCGGGATGGAGCAGACCGTGCTGGACGTCGGGCAGGACCTTCCCAGCCCCGGCCAGGAGGTGGTGCTGTTCGGTCCGGGTGACGACGGCGAGCCCACCGTCGTCGAACTGGCCCGGCAGCTCCGCATGCTGCCCGCCGAGATCATGGCCCGGATTCCCGCCTCGATGCCGCGGCTCTACGAATCCTGACGCCGCCCCGCGTCACCCGGCCAAGGCGCAGATGGCGAGCACCTCGCTCGTCAGGGCGGCGGCGGCCTCGGGCCGGCCCATGCTCAGCGCCTTCGCGGACATCTCGGCGCGACCCGCCGGATCGTGCAGGAGCGCGCCGAGTTCCTCGACCAGCCGGGCCGGCGTGGCGTCCTCGCCGATCAGCACCCGTGCGGCCCCGCGTCCGGCGAGATGCTCACCGTTGCGAACCTGTTCGTCCCCGCCGGTCGGGATCAGCGGGATGAGCACCGAGGGCTTGCCCAGGGCGGTGAGCTCACTGATGGTTCCGCCCCCGCTCCGGGCGACGACCACGTCGGCGAGGGCCAGCAGGTCGGCGAGCTCGTCACCGACGAAGCCGCGCACCATGTACCGGGGACGCAGGTCGGCAGGCAGCGTCTCGGCCAGCGCGTGCGCGGACTCGGCCAGCTGGCCGCCCGCCTGGTGGAACACGTTGGCGTACCGCAGCAGGTCGGGCAGGATCGCGCCGACCAGCTCGTTGACCTGCCTGGAGCCGAGCGAGCCACCCGTGACGTAGACCGTCGGCAGTGACGGCGACCAGCCCGCCCAGCCGAGCTTGCCGGGCGCGGCGGCGGCGTCGCCGTCCGCCAGGCCGGGACGAAGGGGGTTGCCGGTCACCACGGCTCGTCCCCGCAGGCGTTCTGGCAGCAGGTTCAGCGACGGCTCGGCGCTGAGCGCGATGCGCGTCGCACCGCGCATGGTGATCCGGTTGGCGAGCCCCACCCGCACCGTCTGCTCGTGGACGAGCAGCGGGCGGCGGCAGACCCGGGCGGCCAGCCCAACGGGGACCGATACGTAGCCGCCCGTGCACAGCACGGCGTCGGGCCGGATGCCGCGGACCACGCCGATCGCCTCGGTGACACCGACCGGCACCTTGCCGGCATCACGGACGTTGGCCGCCGACAGCATGGCCAGCGGGTTACGGGCGCGCCGGAGCTTTCCGGTGGGGATCGCGGTGAACGGCACACCCTCGTCCGCTGCGACCCCCTGCTCGATGCCGCCCTCGCTGCCCACCCAGAACGGCTGGAGTTCCAGGCCGTGGCCGCCGAGCGCCGCCCGTGCCGCCCGCACGACCGTCACGGCCGGAAACGTGTGACCGCCGCTGCCGCCGCCACTGACGATCAGCCGCACCGGGCCACGGCGGTCGATGAGGGCTTGCGGGACGACGACCTGCATCATGCGTACTCCTGCGATGGGGATCGACCTGATGGCCCGGGGCGGTGTATCAGGTTCTGGTGGGTTCCGACATTCATGCTGGTGATCGAGCCGGTGGCTCCGGTCGATGCGCGTGGGACATCCTTGTCGGCTCAGCAGGACAGGGCGCCGGCCAGTTCGTGCCGCCCGTGGATGCCGAGCTTGCGGTAGGCGCTGGTGAGGTACTGCTCGACGGTGCGCTGGGTGAGCACCATCTCATCGGCGATCTGCCGGTTGGTCGCGCCCGTGGCGGCACGCTCCGCGGCGGCGCGCTCCTGAGCCGTGAGCGCGGTCACGCCGCTGATCCGGCCCAGGTCCGGTCTGCCGCCGGCGCGCTTGATGTAGCGGGCCGCCTTGAGCGAGACGGGTCGGGCGTTGATCACGCGGGCCAGCGCGAACCCGTCCTGGAGGTGGTGTTGTGCCTGATCGGCTGCGCCGGTTTCCAACTGGACGGTTCCGAGGTCCACCAGTGCCGCCGCGCGGTGCAGATCCGCGTCCACCCTGTCCAGTACGGAAACCGCCTCGAATGCCGTTTCCACGTCCAGGTTGACCACGCCCGCCGCGGCAAGGGCGGTGCTGAGCGCGCGAGGCCCGCCCCATCGCCGGGCGAGGTGCAGCTCGTCCGCGGCCAGGGAGGCCGCGGCCGAGATCTCACCAAGAAGGGCATGGCAGCGCGCGGCCTGCGAGCGCCATGCGAGTGCCGCCGGGTTGTCGATGCCGAGCGCGCGCAGATTCCGGCCTGCCTCCAGGAAGCCCTGCAGCGCCTCCTTGTGCTGGTTGCGGGCCATGCACAGTGAAGCCTTGGCGTACGCGAACGCGGCGGCCGCCCATGTCGGGCTCGCCGGGCTGTGGTCCCGGACCAGCCGGTCGGCGCCGTCCAGGTCACCGATGTCCGTCAGCAGCTGTGCCAGCCGCGCGGCCCCGTTGATCCCGACCACGGAGTGGTTTTCCAGTGCCTTGCCGAACTGGATGCGGGCCGACTTCAGGTCACCGCGGCCGTGGGCGAGGCATCCGCGGAGGTAGACCGAGATGGCGGCGTCGCCCGCCGCGCCCTGGCGATGCGCGAAGTAGCTGCCGGTCGCGCAGAGCTCGCCGGCGAGGTCGTACTCGTCGGCGTCGATGAGCGTGGTGGCGGCCAGCCAGCGCAGCTGAACGTCGCGGGTGCTCTGCCGGTCGATGGCCTCCAGCGCGGCCTTCACGCGGCGGACTGACTCGGCCCGGTCCCGTCCTCGCCGGGTGTCGGACCAGGCTTCGACCACACCGGCCAGCACGGTCAGGCGGTCATCACCGGCAACGAGCTCCCGCAGCCTGGGTATTCGCCGGTCGAAGAACTCATCGCTGTCCGCGGAGGCCGCGTACGCCATGAAGACACCGAACTCGGCATCGGCCACCAGCGCACCGCGCTCCGGCGGCAAGGTGGCGCAGGCCTCGTCGACGATGTCCAGGGCCGGTTTGAGCGGGCGTCCGGCGGTGGCGTCGACGTACGCCAGGTCCACCCCGATCCGGACTCGGAGCGACGGTTCGGCGGCCATGCTGAGGGCTTCGATCAGCGTGGTCTCGACACCGGCTATGCCCGCGCCGACCTCGATGGCGCCGATGCGGGCCAGCAACTCCGCGCGGGCGGAGACCGGCATCGGCTCGGCCAGCGCTCGGCGCAGGTATCGGACGGCCGACTGCGGGCGACCGCTGTCCAGGGCGGAGCCGGCGGCGGCGCGAAGCGTGTCCAGCGCCCACCGCTCGCCGGACATGTCGACGGCCATGATGTGCGCTGCGGCCCGCTCCGGTTCGGCGTAGTGGTCACGGACCAGGCGTGCGGCGCGCAAGCGTTGCGAGGTCTGGAACCCGGCGGAGATCCCCGTGTTCACCACCGCACGCGTCAACGAATGGACGTAGCGCAGGGGAGAGGTGTCGGACAGGATGTCCAGCTTGATCAACTGGTCGACCGCCTTCGCGGCGGTGTCCAGGTCGAGTCCCGCCAGATCGGCGACCAACCGTAGCTCGCTGTCGTCGCCGAGGACCGCCACTGCCTGCGCGACGGCCAGCGCCTCGGGTCCGCCCCGTTTGATCCAGGAGAGCACGCGTCCCGACAGGGCGGCACACCCCACGCTCTCGATCAACGCCAGCGACTCGCGGACCGGTGGCATGGATCGAGCTGCCAGGGCCGGCAGCAGCTCGGCCAGCAACGCTCCATTGCCACCGGTGGCCTGGAGGCATCCCTCGACGAAGGCATCGTCCGGCGGGGTGTCCAGGACATCGGTGATCCACTGGCTGAGGTCGGTGTCGTGCAAGCGGTGCAGCGTTCGCCGCTCGCATGAGGTGATCAGCTCATCGACCAGGAACCGCGCCGCGCTCATCTCACCCGGGGCACTGGCGAGCACAAGGGCGAGCGGCAGGTTCGCGCTACGGTGCGCGAGGTAGGCGAGCCAGCGAAGGGACAGGGCGTCACACCATTGCAGGTCGTCCACCGTGATCAGGACCGGAGCGCCCGCGGTGACCGTGATGAGGTGGGCCGACACCAGCTCGAAAAGGTCGAAGGGCGAGACGTCCTCCTGCCTTGGGCCGCCGAGAAGCGCGGAGGCCGGTCGGCCGTCCGGCAAAGGCGGAAGTCCGGCCAGGATCTCCCGTAGGACGCCGAAGTCGTTCGCCGCCTCCAGGATCGCGGCCCGGCCCGTCAGCACGGTCCACCCGCGCCGCCGGGCGTCGGCTCGGACCTCGGCCAGCAGAGCGCTCTTGCCCATGCCCGCCGCCCCTTCGAGGGACAGCAACCGGGCCCTGCCGCGACCTACGGCGTCCAGCGCGGACGCGAGCACCGCCGTCTCGGGCTCCCGGCCGTACAGCCGTCGGGCAGGGCGGGAGCTTTGTCCGGTGTCTAGGGCAACGTCCAGTGAGCGCCCCGGGTGCCCGGTGCGCGTCGCGCGTCGCGTCCCATCGCCTGCGTTCATGATCTGCGCGTGATCTCGCATCGCCGTCGACGCCCCGTAGCGGCGTCTGTCCACGATTGATCCCTCTGCTCACCTGCCCGGGGGGATCTTAGTGCTTTTGTCCGGCGCCCATGGGTCCATGCCGAACGTGCCTGGCTCCCGGGGCGAGGGACAATCGGCGAGCGGCACGTACGCCCCCGACGCCATCGTCGGGACGCCGGCGAAACGGCAGTGGATACCGTGTCTACATTGTGATCCAGCTAGGGATCTGACGCATTAGTCGTCTCTTACTGTTAGCGGGCCATTTCGTCACGGGGGTCC
>JAOPYG010000347.1 GCA_025964685.1 Actinoallomurus sp.
CACGCCGGCGAGGAACACCGGCACCGGCGCTGCGGGGTCATATCCGACGATCGCCGTGCACATCGGCTACACGGGCGGCCAGGGAATGGCGGGCCAGTCCTCTGGGGGGTAGGGGTGGATGCGGTGCTTGAGCATGAGGTCGACGCGGCCCAGCGTGGCCTCGACCTCCTCCTCGGTCAGCAGGCTCGTCAGCCGCGGCACCAGACCGTCCCGAGTGAACGCGCGGCGGAGCCGCTGCAGCCCCTCGACCGCTTCGTCGGTCAGGTCCTTGCCGCGCCACTGCCACAGGACGGTGCGGAGCTTGTACTCGTCGGAGAAACAGACGCCGTGGTCGCATCCGTACACGTGCCCGGAGCCGGTGGGCAGCAGATGCCCGATCTTGCGGTCGGCGTTGTTGACCACGGCGTCGAAGACGGCCATGCGGCGCACGCCGGCGTCGTCACCGCGGGAGAGGGCCAGCAGGTCGACGCCGGTGTCGTGGTCGATCCACAGCTGCACCATGCCGGGTCCGAACGGGCCGTCGCGGTGCACGGTCGGCGGCACGATGCCCCAGCCGAGCTGCTCGGAGATGACGAACGCGGCGACCTCGCGGCCGGCGAGGGTGCCGTCCGGGAAGTCCCACAGCGGGCGTTCGCCGGACACGGGCTTGTAGACGCAGTTGGCGCGCACGCCGTCGTGCTGGATGGCGCAGTACAGCGTCGCGTTGCTCGCCGCGACGAGCCGTCCCTCCACGGTGAGGTCACCGAGCTGTAGCAGGCGGAGGGCGGTCTCGGTGTCGGCCGGGTTGACCGAGCCGTCACCGCCGACACCGTAGCGGGAGGCCTGACTCATGGGTCTAGTGTCCGTGCGATCGACATTTCAGCCAAGATGGCCATTCTGCCGCGGGCAGACATGGCCCTGGGCGTCCAGTGGGAGCCCGCACAGCGGGCACGGGGGCCGGCCGGCGGCGACGATCTTGAGGGCCCGCTGCGCGAAGGCGCGCGCCTGTCCGGCGGTGATGCGCACGCGGAGCACGACGACGGCGGGGTCCTCAGTGCCGATCTCGGACTCCTCGTCCTCACCCTCCGTGACCTCCTGGGCCTCGATGACCACCCGCTCGTCGTCGGGATCCCAGGCGAGCGCCATCGTGCCGACGCGGAACTCCTCCTCGATCGGCTGTTCGAGTGGCTCGTCGTCCTGCAGCTCGACCGGTGCGACTGCGGGGACGGCGGCGGCCGCGCCCTGGCGGAGGACCTCGTCGAGCAGCTCCTCCAAACGCTCTGCCAGCAACGTCACCTGGAACTTCTCCAGGCCGACGCTCGTCACGCGGCGGCCCGCCCGAGCCTGCAGGAAGAAGGTGCGATCGCCAGGCTGGCCAACGGTGCCCGCCACAAACCTTTCGGGCATGTCGTATGCGATGACCGGCATGAGGACGACCCTACGCTCCGCCACCGACGGGCGCGTCACTGTCCCGGCCGGACTTCGCAAGAAGATCGTCGACTTTCCCGCCGTTGTCGTTCAGCCGGACGACGAACGGCCTCAGCTCCGTGTAACGGATCACGGTCAGCGCGGCGGGATCGGCCTGGATGCGCTGGAACTGGTCCAGATGCAGCCCCAGGGCGTCGGCCACGATGGACTTGATGATGTCGCCGTGGCTGCACACGAGGAACGTCGCCTCCGGCGGGAGGCCGTCGTTCCATTCGCGTACGGCGGCGACCGCGCGGTGCTGGGCGTCGGCCATGGCCTCGCCGCCCGGGAAGCGCACGGCGCTGGGATGGGCCTGGACGACCTTCCAGAGGTCCTCCTTGGCCAGCTCCTCGAGGGGACGCCCGGTCCAGTCGCCGTACCTGACCTCGCCGAACCGGTCGTCGGTGCGCACCTGCAGACCGTCGCGCCCGGCCAGGACGGCCTGCGCGGTCTCCTGGCAGCGGTCGAGAGGGCTGGCAACGATCAGGTCGAGGGGCACCGACGCGAGGCGCGCCGCGAGCTCGGCGGCCTGCGCGCGGCCGCGCTCGTTCAGATGCACCCCGGGTGTCCAGCCGGCCAGCACCGGCCCGGTCATCTCGGTCAGCCCGTGACGCACCAAGAGGAGAGTTGCCACGCGTGAACTGTAGCCGGACCTGGGACGGTGATTGACCTCGAAGGTCACGGGTAGGTCATCTTGCGCCCTCGTCAGCGCCTCACCCAGGACAATGCCCCCATGATCATGGATTGCGCCATCTATCGAAAGGGCGTTCGCGACGACGTCAAAGGCGACCTGAGCGACGCCCTGGACACCGCACGCGACCTCGGTGACAGCTTCATGTGGATCGGCCTGCACGAGCCGACCGCCGAGGAGTTCGACCAGGTGGCCGGCGAGCTCCAGCTGCACCCCCTGGCGATCGAGGACGCGGTCCACGCGCATCAGCGCCCCAAGCTCGAGCGCTACGGCGACACCCTGTTCTTCGTCATCAAGACCCTGCGCTACATCGACGAGACGTCCGACATCGAGGTCGGCGAGATCATGCTCTTCGTCGGCAAGGACTTCATCATCACCGTCCGGCACGGTGAGGGTGCGCCGCTCAAGGCCGTACGTGCGCGCCTGGAGGGCGACGCCAAGCTGCTCCACCACGGGCCCAGTGCGGTCCTCTACACCGTCCTGGACGAGATCGTGGACCGGTACGGCGCGATCGCGCACGAGGTGGAGACCGACATCATCGACCTGGAGCGCCGCGTCTTCGCCCCGCAGCGCACCACGGTCACCGAGGACATCTACGAGCTCAAGCGCGAGGTGCTGGAGTTCCGCGGCGCCGAGGACCCCCTGATCCCGGTGCTGCAGGAGATCGTCAAGGGGCGCGTCGAGGTCGCGGAGGGCACGATGGAGTACTTCCGCGATGTGCTGGACCACCTACTACGCGTCGACGAGCAGGTCGACTCCCACAACGAGCTGCTGACGAACGTCCTGAACGCGCACCTGGCGCAGGTCGGCATGCAGCAGAACGAGGACATGCGGAAGATCTCCGCCTGGGCGGCGATCCTGGCCGTGCCGACGATGATCACCGGCGTGTACGGCATGAACTTCGACCACATGCCCGAGCTGAAGCAGTGGTGGGGCTATCCGGCCGTGCTCCTGCTCATCGCCGGCGGCTGCGTCGGCCTGTACCGCTGGTTCCGCAAGAGCGGCTGGCTGTAGCGGTCCCCCGGGTCATGTGGCGGCGATCGCGCCGGCGGCGAGCAGGCCGATCAGGATGCCGCCGAGCGCGACCCGGTAGTAGACGAACACCAGGGTCGAGTGGCGGACGAGGAACCTCAGCAGCCACGCGATCGAGGCGTAGCCGACCACGAACGAGACCACGGTGGCGACCGCGGTGCCCGCGACCGGCAGCGTGCCCTCCCCCACCTTGCGCAGCTCGAACAGCCCTGACAGCACGACGGCGGGGATCGACAGCAGGAAGGAGTAGCGCGCCGCCGCCTCGCGGGTGTAGCCGAGGAACAGGCCGCCGGTGATGGTCGAGCCGGACCGCGACGAGCCGGGGATCAGGGCGAGGCACTGGAAGCCGCCGATGATGAGCCCGTCGCGCATGTTGAGGTCGCCGATCTCGCGCTTCTGGCGCGCGGCCCACTCGGCGACCAGGAGTACGAGGCCCATGACGATCAGCGAGCCCGCGTTGATCCACAGGTTGCGGGCGGGGCCCTCGATGGCGTGGTTGAACACCAGGCCGACGGCGGACACCGGGATCGTGCCGAGACCGACGTACCAGCCCATCCGGGCGTCGAGCGTGTGCCGCAGCTCCTTGTGGAAGAGGCTGCGGAACCACGTCGTGACGATACGCACGATGTCGCGCCAGAAATAGATGAGCACCGCCAGCATGGTGCCGAGCTGGATCACCGCCGTGAACGCGGCGCCCGGATCCTTCCAGCCGGCCAGTCGAGGGACGATCAAAAGGTGGGCCGAGCTGGAGATCGGCAGGAACTCCGTGAGCCCCTGGACGACGCCGAGCACGGACGCTTGAACGAAGTTCACTGGTGCGAGATCTCCTTCGATCGCCCGGTGACCGGCCGATGTTTCGCTTCGTCGGTGACGTGGGAAAGCCTAGCGACCGGTACGGGTACCTGCGGACGGGCCACTCCGCGCCCGCTACGCTCCGCTTGCATGGAACAGCGTCACCTCGGCCGGAGCGGCCTGTCCGTTTCCCGCCTCGGCCTGGGCACGATGACGTGGGGCGGTGACACCGGCTCGGATGACGCCGCCGACCAGCTCACGACCTTCGTCGAGGCCGGCGGCAGTCTCCTCGACACGGCCGACGTGTACTGCGGTGGCGAGAGCGAGCGCGTGATCGGCGACCTGGTCCGTGACGTCGTCGACCGCGACGACGTGGTCATCGCGACCAAGGCGGTACTGACCGCGGAGGGCGCGCGCGACGCCTCGCGCCGGCACCTGCTCCGCGCGCTCGACGCCTCACTGGACCGTCTCGGCGTCGACCACGTAGATCTGTGGCAGCTGCACGCCTACGACCCCCGCACCCCGATGGAGGAGACGCTGTCGGCGCTGGACGAGGCCGTCGCCTCCGGCCGCGCCCGCTACGCCGGGGTCTCCAACTACGCCGCCTGGCAGCTCGCCACCGCGGCCACCTGGCAGCGCGCCTGGCCGGGCCGTACGCCGATCGTGTCCACGCAGACGGAGTACTCCCTGCTGCGGCGCGACGTCGAGGACGACGTGGTGCCGGCCGCGCTGCAGCTCGGTGTGGGCCTGCTCCCGTGTTCGCCGCTCGGCCGCGGGGTGCTGACCGGCAAGTACCGTACGGGGATTCCGGCCGACTCCCGCGCGGCGACCCCGCACTACGCCGAGTTCGTGCAGCCCTACCTGAACGAACGGGCGGCCCGGATCGTCGAGTCGGTCTCGACGGCGGCCGAGGGGCTCGGCGTGTCACCGCTCGCGGTCGCGCTCAGCTGGGTACGCGACCGGCCGGGCGTGGTGGCACCCATCATCGGGGCGCGTACCGCGGGTCAACTCGCCGTCATCCTGGAGGCCGAGGAGCTCACGCTGCCGGGCGAGATCCGCGACGCCCTCGACGACATCTCCTCCGAGGACGACTGACCGCGGACATCTTCGCGCCGCCGGGCATGGCCGGCAGCGCCGGGCGGGCGAAACGCCGTAGGGTGACCGTCGATGACTGACACATCCTCCGGTCCGCCCGCCGACCTGCTCGAGTTGTTCATGTCCGCCGAGGTTCCGGTGCGGCTCGCGCACGAGGTGGCCGCACGCCTCGGGCCCGGCGCCGCGCAGATCCTGAGGGGCGACCCCTGGCGGCTGCTCACCGTGCCCGGCGTACGGCCCGAGCAGGCCGACTTCTTCGCCCGCCGCCTCCTCGGCGCGGACGCCGCGCCGCACGATCCGCGGCGCGTCGGCGCGCTCGCCGTCCACCTGCTGCTGCGCGCCGCCGGTGACGGCCACACGGTGACACCGGCCTCGTCGCTGCTGTCCGCCCTGGATGCCTACGACCCGGGCGACGCGGTCGAGGCGGTGCGCGGCGCCATCGGCGCCGGGGAGATCGCCGCCATCATGGACGAAGAGTCCGAGACCGAGCTGCTCGGCCTGGCCACGCTCGCGACCGCGGAGGAGACGGTCGCCGAGGGGCTGGCCCGGCTGACCGCGATGGCCGAGCCGCTGCCGGTGGCCGCGTCCGGCCAGGACGGCGTTCCCGGCGCCGTGTTCGAGCACGGCGTCAGTATCGTCACCGGGCCGCCGGAGGCCGTCGAGGCCATGGCGCGGACGCTGGCGGGCGTGTCCGGTGTCATCGTGACCGCGCCGACCGATCGCGCCGCGGAGGCGGCGGGCGGGCCGATGTCGGTCCACCGTTTGCTCGACCCGGGCCCGGACGGGTACGCGCGCGGCGTGGAGCACCCGCTCGAGGCGGACCTGGTCTTCGTCACCGACGCGAACACCCTCGACGTCGAGCGCGCCGCCGCCCTCGTGGAGGCGTGCATGGACGGCACCCACCTCGTGCTGGCCGCGGACCCCGCGACGCCGTCGCCGCTCTCCCCCGGCCGCGTGCTCGGCGACGCGATCGCCTGCGGCGTGCTCCCGATCATCGAGCTGTCGCCCGAGCCGGGCGGCGCGATCGAACGGCTGGCCGCCGCGGCCCGCGCGGGCCGGCTGGTGCCGGTGGACCCGGCGGACCGCGAGGTGGTCATCGTGCCGGCCGGCGATGCCCGTGAGGCGGCCCACCGCGCCGTGCAGCTCGTCACCGACTCGATCCCGCGCGCCCTGGACATCCCGGCCGAGGACGTCCTCGTGGTCACTCTCGCGCAGCGCGGTGAGGCCGGGGCGAACGCGCTGAACCAGGCGCTGAAAGAACGTCTCAACCCCGGCCCGGGCCCGTTCGACGCCGGCGACCGGGTCGTGGCCGTGACCGATCTGCCGCAGGCCGCGGCGGGCGAGTTCGGGACGGTCGTGGCGGCCAAGCCGGACGAGGTCGAGGTCGCCTTCCCGTCCGGCACGGTCTCCGTGCCCGGTGCCGCGCTGCGACATGGCTGGGCGGTGACCGTGCACCGCGCCCAGGCAGCGCGGTGGCCGGCGGCCGTCGCCGTACTCCCGGGCGAGGCCGCGGGCGCGCTGACGCGCCCGCTGGTCGTCGGCGCGTTCACCCGGGGGCGCCGGCACCTGTCCGTCGTGCACGCCGCCGGTCCGGAGCTGGCCGGCGCGGTCCGCGAGCGCGCGGAGCCGGCTCGCCGCACACGGCTCGCCGACCTCCTGAAGGAGAACCTCGCCGACCTGTGACCGCGCCTCACCGTCACCCGATGTCACGGTGTGCGACCGGACGGACACGTTGACACAACGGTAAGTAAGCGGTCGCTGGTCAGCCTCTTGGACGTGATGTTGAATAGGACACGTCGAAGGGGAGCGATATGGCACTGAAACGAGTCGGCGCGGCGTCCGTGACGTTGTCGGCCGGCGCACTGGTGTTCTTCGCCGCGGGGACCGGACCGGCATCGGCCCAGACGGGGGCGGCCGGCGCGGGCACCGCCGACTGCAAGCTCGGCAAGCTGCTGTGCGGGCTTCTCGGCGGTGGAAAGGGCACTCCGGCCGCGCCGCCGAGCAGCTCGACGTCCACCAAGCCCGCCGCCAAGCCGAAACCCAAGCCCAGGCCCAAGCCGAAACCGGCGGCCAAGCCCGCGCCGGCGGGCCACGACGCCCCGGTGAACGGCCCGGCCGGAGCGCCCCTGCCCCCTCCGGCGGACGCTCAGCCGGACGTACCCGTGCCGGACTCCGCCCAGGTCCCGGCCCTGCCCGACGTCGCCGAGCAGGATCCCGTCGTCGTCCCCGAGGCGGCACCCGGCGACCCCGCGCCGTCCGCGCGGCTCGTCGCCGACTCGGCGCCCACCGATGGCAACGCGCCGCCACTGCTGGTCGCGACCGCCTCCGGCCTCATCGGCGCCGTCGCCGCGCTCAACCTCAGCCTGCTCCGCAGGCGGCGGCAGGACTGACCGCCGCGCCGGCGAGGACCGCACGGCACGGCCGTGCGGTCCTGGTCTCGCTCAGCCGACCGCGTGCACTCCACCGTCGACGTGCAGGATCTCCCCGGTCGTGGCGGGGAACCAGTCCGACAGGAGTGCCACGCAGGCCTTCGCCGTGGGCTCGGGGTCGGCGACGTCCCAGCCGAGCGGCGCCCGCTCCGGCCAGATGTCGGTGAACTCGTCGAAGCCCGGGATGCTCTTGGCCGCCATCGTCTTGAGCGGCCCCGCCGCGACGAGGTTGACGCGCACGCTCTCCGGGCCGAGGTACTTGGCGAGGTAGCGGGCGGTGGACTCCAGTCCGGCCTTGGCCACGCCCATCCAGTCATAGACCGGCCACGCGATGGTCGCGTCGAAGTCGAGGCCGACCACGGAGCCGCCGGTCTTCATCATCGGCAGGCAGGCGGCGGTGAGCGACTTCAGGGAGAACGCCGAGATCTGCACGGCGGTCGCCACGTCGTTCCACGGCGTGCTCATGAAGTTGCCGCCGAGCGCGGTCTGCGGTGCGAACCCGATCGAGTGCACCACGCCGTCGAGGCCGTCGACGTGCGCCCGCACCTGGTCGGCCAGGCCGTCGAGCTGCTCCTCGCTGGTCACGTCGAGCTCGATCACCGGCGCGGGCTCCGGGAGCCGTTTGGCGATGCGCTCCACGAGCGACATGCGGCCGAAGCCGGTGAGGACGACCGTGGCGCCCTCCTGCTGCGCCAGGCGCGCGATGTGGAAGCCGATGGAGGCGTCGGTCAGCACGCCCGTGACGAGGATCCGCTTACCGTCGAGAATGCCCATTCAGTGCCCCATTCCAAGGCCGCCGTCGACCGGGATGACCGCGCCGGTGATGTAGGCGGCGTCGTCGCCGGCCAGAAAACGTACCGCCTTGGCGATCTCCGTCGGCTCGGCGATGCGACCCAGCGGGATCTGCTTCTTGATCTCGGCCTGCCGGTCCTCGCCCAGGGCCGCCGTCATGTCGGTGTCGACGAAGCCCGGGGCGACGACGTTCACCGTGATGTTGCGGGAGCCCAGCTCGCGGGCGAGCGACCTGGCGAAGCCGATCAGCCCGGCCTTGGACGCGGCATAGTTGGTCTGGCCACCGGAGCCGAGCATGCCGACCACCGACGAGACCAGGATGATGCGGCCCTTGCGCTTGCGCATCATGCCGCGGACCGCGCGTTTGGAGACGCGGTAGGCGCCGGTCAGGTTGGTGTCGAGAACAGAGGAGAACTCCTCCTCGCTCATCAACGCGAGCAGGTTGTCCTTGGTGATGCCGGCGTTGGCCACCAGCACCTCGACCGGGCCCTGCTCCGCCTCGACCTTGCCGAACGCCGCGTCGACGTCCTCGACGCTGGTGATGTCGCAGCGTACGCCGAACAGGCCCGCGGGTGGTTCGCCGGAACGATAGGTCACGGCGACGGCGTCTCCCGAGCCTTTGAGCTCATGGGCGATGGCCAGCCCGATTCCCCGGTTACCACCGGTGACGAGGACTGAGCGAGTCATTCGACAACCTCCAGTTCGATCGTGGCGAGCCTATTGGGCTACCAGCGGGTAGCACGAGCGCGGCACCGCCAAGGGTGACCTGCCGGTATTTGTAGGACGCGATAGGTTGCAGCAGTGCGAGAGATCGATCCGGAATTCACCGCCCTGCCGACGCGCGCGCTCGCCGACGCCGCCCTCTCACGAGCCCGGGACCTCGGTGCCGAGCACGCCGACTTCCGTCTCGAACGCATCCGGCGGCAGACAGTGCGCCTGTCCGATGCCCAGCTGGAGACCGCGGCCGACGCGGACGACCTCGGCTTCGCCGTCCGCGTCGTCAAGGACGGCACGTGGGGGTTCGCCGCGGGTATCGACCTGACGCCCGACGCCGCCGCGCGCGTGGCCGAACAGGCGATCGAGGTCGCCAAGGTCGCCGCGGCCATCAACCGCGAGCGCATCGAGCTCGCGGCCGAGCCGGCCCACGGCGAGCGCGTGTGGGTCTCCTCCTATGAGATCGACCCGTTCACGGTGCCGATCGGCGACAAGGTCGCGCTGCTGTCCGACTGGAGCCGCCGGCTGCTCGCCGACGGGCGCGTCGCCCACGCCGACGCCTCACTGCTCCAGGTCAAGGAGAACAAGTTCTACGCCGACGCGGCGGGGACCGTGACCACCCAGCAGCGCGTGCGCGTCGCGCCGGTCGTGAACGCCGTGGGCGTCCACGAGGGCGCGTTCGACACGATGCGCAGCCTCGCCCCGCCGGCCGGGCGGGGCTACGAATACCTCACCGGGCCGACGTGGGACTGGGACGCCGAGCTGGCGAGCATCCCCGAGCACCTCGCCGAGAAGCTCGCCGCGCCTTCGGTCGACGCCGGGGTGTACGACCTGGTCATCGACCCGTCCAACCTGTGGCTGACCATCCACGAGTCGATCGGGCACGCCACGGAGCTCGACCGCGCGCTCGGCTACGAGGCCGCGTACGCCGGCACGTCGTTCGCCACCCCCGACAAGCTCGGCAACCTGCAGTACGGCTCCAAGGTGATGAACATCGTGGGCGACCGCACGGCCGAGCACGGCCTGGCGACGATCGGCTACGACGACGAGGGCGTCGAGACACAGCGCTGGGACATCGTCAGCGACGGCCGGTTCACCGGCTACCAGACCGACCGGCGCATCGCGCACCTGACCGGCCGGGATCGCTCCAACGGCTGCGCGTTCGCCGACTCGCCGTCGAGCATGCCGTTGCAGCGGATGGCCAACGTCTCGCTGCTGCCCGCGCCGGGCGGCCCGTCCACCGAGGAGCTGATCTCCGGCGTGGACCGCGGCATCTACATCGTCGGCGACAAGAGCTGGTCGATCGACATGCAGCGCTACAACTTCCAGTTCACCGGCCAGCGCTTCTACCGGATCGAGAACGGCCGGCTCGCCGGCCAGCTCCGCGACGCCGCCTACCAGGCGGTCACCACGGAGTTCTGGAACTCCATGGAGGCCGTCGGCGGCCCGGAGACCTACGTCCTCGGCGGCGCCTTCAACTGCGGCAAGGGCCAGCCCGGCCAGGTCGCCCCGGTCAGTCACGGCGCGCCCTCGGCGCTGTTCCGCGGCGTCAACATCCTCAACGCGGTCAAGGAGGCCGGTCGATGACCACCCCGCAGGAGACGGTCGAGCGGGCGCTGGCGCTCTCCAGCACCGACGGCTGCATCGTGATCGCCGACGAGTCCAGCGGCGCGAACCTGCGCTGGGCCGGCAACACGCTCACCACCAACGGCGTCACGCGGTCGCGGCGACTCACGGTCATCGCGATCGCGGGCGACTCCACCGGCATGGTGTCGCGGGCCGGCGTCACCCCCGACCAGATCGAGGACCTCGTACGCGCCGCGGAGCAGGCCGCGCGGGAGAGCGGCCCGGCCGAGGACTCCGCACCGCTCATCGACGCGGCGCAAGCGGGCACCGGCACCGCGTGGGACGACCCGCCGGTCGAGACGTCGGTCGGGGTGTTCGAAGGGTTCGCGCCGGCGCTCGGTGACGCGTTCTCCGCCGCGCAGGACGACTCGCGGCTGCTGTACGGCTTCGCCGTGCACGAGATGAACTCCACCTTCGTGGGCACCTCCGCGGGGCTGCGACTGCGCTTCGACGAGCCGACCGGCAAGGTCGAGCTGAACGCCAAGACGACCGACATGTCCCGGTCCGCGTGGGCCGGCGTGGGCACCGCGGACTTCCGCGACGTCGACGTGGCGGGCATGGCCGCCGGACTGAGCACGAGGCTGGCGTGGGGCGAGCGCCGGGTCGAGCTGCCCGCCGGCCGCTACGAGACGCTGCTGCCCCCGGGAGCGGTGTCGGACCTGATGACGTACATGTACTGGTCGGCGGGCGCTCGTGACGCCCATGAGGGCCGTACCGTCTTCAGCCGGTCCGGCGGCGGCACCCGCGTGGGCGACACCCTGTCGAACCTCCCGGTGCGGCTCTACAGCGACCCGGCGGCGCCGGGCCTGGAGTGCACGCCGTTCGTGGTCGCGCACGCCTCCAGCCGCCAGTCCTCGGTCTTCGAGAACGGCCTCGCGCTGAACCCGGTCGACTGGATCTCGGGCGGCAAGCTGGCCGCGCTGCTCCAGACCCGCCAGTCTGCGGCGCTCACCGGGCTGCCGCTCACACCGGGCGTCGACAACCTCCTCATGGAGGTCCCCGGCGCCACGGCGACGCTGGAGGAGATGGTCGCGAACACCCGGCGCGGGCTGCTGCTCACGTGCCTGTGGTACATCCGGGAGGTCGACCCGCAGCCGCTGCTGCTCACCGGCCTCACGCGCGACGGCGTCTACCTGGTCGAGGACGGCGAGGTCGTGGGCGAGGTCAACAACTTCCGCTTCAACGAGAGCCCGGTGGGGCTGCTGTCCCGGCTGGCCGAGGCGGGACGCACCGAACGCGGCCTGAGCCGGGAGTGGTCGGACTACTTCACCCGCACCGCGATGCCGCCGCTGCGCGTCGCCGACTTCAACATGTCGTCGGTCAGCAAGGCCAGCTGACCCGGGCCGCGGTTCTCACGCGGTCAGCTCGGTGACGAGCTCCGCCATTCCCGGCACGACCAGGTCCGGAGGCGGGCCCGCCGGGAACGGGGTGGCGCCGCCGCGGGTGACCAGGGCGGCGCCGGCGCCTGCGGCCTGGGCACCCGCGCAGTCCCAGCCATGCGCGGCGACCAGCATCAGCTCACCGATGCCGACACCCAGGCGATCGGCCGCGTGCTGGTACGGCTCGCACGCGGGCTTGAGCCGCCGCACCTCGTCGGCGGACAGCACCTCGTCGAAGAGCGGCGTCAGCCCGGCGTCGCCGAGCTGGGCGCGTACGACGGCGAGCGGGTTGTTGGTGAGGGCGGCCATCCGGTAGCCGTGCTCGCGCAGGGCGCCGAGGGCCGCCGGCACGTCGGGGTGCGGGGGCAGGCCGGCCATCGCACGCCGGAGACGGTCGCGGTCCGCCGGTCCGATCGGGCGGTCCCGGCGCCGCGCCACCGATTCCAGGCACGCGGCGCCGAGGTCGGCGAAGCTCACGTAGCGACCGGTGATCGTGGTGACCATCGCCGCCTGGATCGCGAGCGCGAACCACTCGCGGCGCGCGGCGGCGGCGCCGAGGACCTCCTCGAAGAACCCGTCGAGGGCGCCGAGGTCCAGCAACGTCTCGTTCACGTCGAAGGCCAGCGCTCCGGGCCTCGTCACCCGCAGTGCGTCCGTCATGCCCGGCTCCTCGCCGCCGCCGTCCGAGTCCGCCGGTCAGGAGTCCTCCAGGCGGAAGCCGACCTTCAGGCCGACCTGGTAATGCGCGACCTCACCGTCGACGATCTGGCCGCGCACCTCAGTGACCTCGAACCAGTCCAGGTGACGCAGCGTCTGGGAGGCGCGCCTGACGGCGTTCCGGATGGCGGCGTCGACGGTCTCCGGAGAGGTTCCGACGATCTCGGTCACCCGGTAGGTGCGCTCGGACATGGTGCCTCCTGTGCCGTGATAATGATCGGGTGATCCCCGTCCTTCCCGCACGACCGTACGGCCATGCGGCGTCGCGTGGCCCCGTGGAGTGACGGCGATGTTCGCCAGTCACGCCGACTACGGGCGGCTCGAAGAGGACGCGCGGCGGGTTCTGGATCCGGCGGTGTTCGACTTCTACGCGGGCGGGTCCGGCGATGAGACCACTCTCGCCGCCGCCGCGGCGGCCTGGCGGCGGATCCCGCTGCGCCCGCACGTGCTCCGCGACGTGTCCGTGGTGGACACGCGCGTACGCGTGCTCGGTCACGACCTGGCCGCTCCGGTGGGCGTGGCGCCCGTCGGATACCAGTCCCTCGCCCACCCCGACGGCGAGCTGGCGACGGCGTGGGGCGCCCGGCGGGCCGGCGCGCTGCTGACGCTGTCCTCGCGCAGTTCGCGCCGGATCGAGGAGGTGGCGGCCGAGGCGGGCCCCTGGTGGTTCCAGGCGTACGTGCTGCGCGACCGCGGGCTCACCCGCGAACTCGTACGCCGGGCGGCCGGCGCGGGCGCGAGCGCGGTCGTGCTCACGGGTGACACGCCGTACCTGGGCCGGCGGCGGCGCGACCGGGACCCCGGGCTCATTCCCGAGGAAGTCTTCGGGGTGAACCTCGCTCACGGCTTCGACCGGGCGCTGGCCGAGCAGGCCGCCGACGTCACCTACGACGACATCGCCTGGCTGGCCGAGCTCTCCGGGCTGCCGGTGGTGGTGAAGGGCCTGCTGCGCGGCGACGACGCGCGCGACTGCGTCGCCGCGGGCGCGTCGGGGGTGTGGGTCTCGAACCATGGCGGACGCCAGCTCGACGGCGCGGTGCCCACCGCGCGTGCCCTGCCGGAGGTGGCCGCCGCCGTACGCGGCGCGGTGGAGGTCTATGCCGACGGCGGGATCCGTACGGGCGTGGACGTACTGCGCGCGCTCGCCCTCGG
Organism: Actinoallomurus sp.; assembly: GCA_025964685.1. Classification (GTDB taxonomy): domain Bacteria; phylum Actinomycetota; class Actinomycetes; order Streptosporangiales; family Streptosporangiaceae; genus Actinoallomurus. The sequence goes on from JAOPYG010000347.1 coordinate 13,866, forward strand.
CGCGCGGGCGGTTTTCGTCGGCCGTCCGGTGCTGTGGTGTCTGGCCACAGGCGGACAGAACGCGGTGGCGGACGGCCTCGCCGAGCTGGCCGACGGGTTCGCGCACGCGATGGGGCTGGCCGGCGTGACGAAGGTCTCCCAGATCGACCAGGGGTTGTGTGCCCCGCCGGCCGCAGGAGAATAACGTGGAAGCGTGAAGGGCATCTTCCGGCGGCGACGCGACGCCGACGCCGTCTACACGGTCACCGACGCCCGCCGCCCGATGTCGGAGGACATCGGCTACCGCGAGCGCCGCTATCTCATCACGATGGGCGTCCGCGCGCTGTGCTTCCTGCTGACCATCGTCTTCGCCGTGACGCTGCACGGCGCCGGCCGCTGGCTGGCGGTCATCGCGATCATCGGCGCGGTGGTGCTGCCGTACGTCGCGGTGATCTTCGCCAACGGAGGGCGGGAGCCGGACAGCGCTGCGAGATTTCAGCCGTACGAACCGGAATCTAGGCCAGAAAAGCCACTTTCTGGACCTGGGGATCAAATCGGCTCGTGACAATCCCTTGACTAACAGAGGGGGGGTTCGGTGTACGATTTGTACCGGCGCTCTGGTCCCCCGTCGGGGCGCCCGTGCCGGTGTTCCGGGCCCCCGTCGGAACACCGATGATGCGACGCCGGGAGGATTGCCCCCGTATCCTCCCGGCGTCGCCATTTTCTCCGGCCGTCTCCTGACAGACGCCTCAACAAAGCCCGACCGCGGGCCCGCGCCACCGGCCGGCGGGCCCGCCACCATTCCGCTACGTCAGGCGTCCCGGCGCTGCAGCAGTACCGCCGCGATCACCAGCAGGACGAAGGTCCACAGCGCGAAGACGCCGTATCCCTGCCAGGGCGTGAGCAGGTCGCTCGATCCCTGCCGGGCCTGACCGATGAGGTGACCCGCCTCGGACGGCAGGTACGCGTGGATGTGCTTGCCGATGCTGCCCGGCAGCAGCGTGGCGAGCGGGGCGAGCACGAGGACGAACGCGATGACCCCGGTGATGGCGGCCGCCGTGTGCCGGATGATGCTGCCGAGCGCCAGAGCGAACAGGCCGAGCATCGCCAGGTAGAGACCGCCGCCGATGACGGCACGCAGCACGCCCGGGTCGCCGAGGGAGACCGGGGCCTTGCTGTGCAGGAGCGCCGCGCCGATGAAGAAGGACCCGAACGAGACCGCCGTGCCGAGCACCAAGATCAGGGCGGCGAACACCACGGCCTTCGCCGCGAACATCGGCAGCCGTCGCGGCACCGCCAGCAGGCTGGCCCGGATCATGCCGGTGGAGTACTCCGAGGCGATGACCAGGACGCCCACCACACAGACGGCCAGTTGGCTGAGGGCGAGACCGCTGCCGAGAATCGAACCCGTGGGGTCGGCGGCGATCGTCGCCCGCTGCGACGCGTCCTGCTTGCTCCACTGCGCGGCCGTGACGGCGATGATCAGCGTGGTGAACCCCAGGTTGAGGATGACCAGCAGGACGAGCGCCCAGACGGTCGAGCGCACCGAACGGATCTTGGTCCATTCGGAGAGCATCAGCCGCCCGAACCCGGCCTTCCGTATCGCCGGGACGGTCCCCGTCGCGTCGGTCGTGGTGGTGGTCATCGGGCTTCTCCCTGCGGCTGCGGTACGGCTTCTCCTCGCGGCTCGGGCACGGCGGCGGTCTCCGGCGCCTGCGCCGGCGTCCCCGCGGAGCCGCCGTACTCGACGCTTTCTCGCGTCAGCTCCATGAATGCCTCTTCCAGCGAACCGCGCTTCGGCGTGAGCTCGTGCAGGACGAACCCTCCGGCGGCGGCCAGCTCGCCGACGCGGGCGGCCTCCATGTTGCGTACGGTCAGCAGGCCGTCGTCACCCAGGTCGGCCTTGCCGCCGTCCTCGTCGACCGCCGCGGCGACCCGCTCGGCGTCCGGGCTGCGGACGATGACGACCTGGTCCGTGCTGCGCTCGATGAACTCCTCGGTGGAGCAGTCGGCGATGAGCCGGCCCCGGCCGATGACGATGAGGTGGTCGGCGGTGACGGCCATCTCGTTCATCAGGTGGCTGGACACGAAGACGGTGCGGCCCTCGGAGGCCAGGTGCTTCATCAGGGTGCGGATCCACACGATGCCCTCGGGGTCGAGCCCGTTGACCGGCTCGTCGAGGATCAGGACGGACGGGTCCGCGAGGAGTGCCACCGCGATGCCCAGCCGCTGTCCCATGCCCAGCGAGAACCCGCCCGCGCGCTTGCGGGCCACCTGGGTCAGGCCGACCAGCTCGATGACCTCATCGACCCGCTTCTTGCCGATGCCCTGCGTCTGCGCCAGGCACAGCAGGTGGTTGTAGGCGCTGCGCCCCGTGTGGACGGCTCGCGCCTCCAGCAGGGCGCCGACCGTGTGCAACGGCCGGGGCAGGTCGCGGTAGTGCCTGCCGTCGATCGTCGCGTCGCCGCGGTGAGGACGGTCCAGTCCGAGGATGAGACGCATCGTGGTCGACTTCCCGGCGCCGTTCGGGCCGAGGAAGCCGGTCACCCTGCCGGGCTGGACCGTGAAGGACAGATCATCCACGGCGACTCTGTCGCCGTAACGCTTGGTGAGGTTCTTTGCCTCGATCATTCGCGATCCAAGTTCGTTGATAGCCATATGCGTGATGTCGATCACCGTAGTCGTCCGGGCACCCAGCGGGATCCATCCTTAGGTTGATATAGGGGTCCACCCGGCTATGTTTCGCGCTCCGACCCGCGTTCTCTTGGTGGGTTGCCTCACTCCGAAGACGGTGGCCATTGGTCGGACGCGGAGAAAACGGGCGAGGATCCCTTAACGCCGATTTTCCGGCGCCGGTCTCACTGGACGGTGCTCAGGGAACGCGCGTGTCCGTGCTGGTCACCGGCCGTTCTCGGGGCTGACGACCGAGGTTGCCGGGTCCCGCTTCCGTGTGTCCCCGAAATGCCCGCCTGCGTGTCAAGGCTGTCAAGACCGCCGGCCCGTGAATGCTTTCTGGCCGGCGGTCGGATGGAGCCGGGGGTGGGCATTCGAGATTTGGCGAGGTGATCGGCCAGACTGGGACGGTGACCACCGATGACCCCCTCCAGTGCTCGGCCAAGGATTGCCGCGCGGATGCCCGCTGGGCGCTCCGCTGGAACAACCCGAAGATCCACGATCCGGAGCGACGCAAGGTCTGGCTGGCCTGCGACGAGCACCGCGACCACCTGAGCGATTTCCTGTCCCGGCGCGGCTTCCTGCGCGACACGGTGCCGGTCGAGGAGGCCGAGTAGCGGCCCGGGTGGGGGCGCGGGGAGAACACCGCGGGCCGCGCCGTCCCAGCTGGTGTGGTGACGCGGCACCGCGGGGATAACGGCCGCGGGGACAGGGCCGTCACAGGTGTCGGGGGGCGCCGCCATGGGCGAGCGGCGGACACCGCGCACGGGCAGGCTGACGGCGGCGGTGATCGTACTGGCGCTGGGCTCGGGTGCGGTCGATGCCTTCAGCTTCGTCGCCCTCGGCGCGGTCTTCGCGAGCGTCATGACGGGAAACCTGGTCCTGCTCGGGATCGCCGTCGTCCACGCCCACCTCGGCCCGGCGCTGTCCGCCGGCTCCGCCATCATCGCCTACGTCGTCGGTGTCTACGCCACCGCGACCTTGCTCCGCCGGACCCGCCCGACGGCACCTGGCGCAAGCGCCCTCCGCCCGCCGGCCTCCCCCCGGCCCACCCGCCGACGCCCGGACCGAGGTCTCCGCGACCACGACGGGCTCCTCCTGCGGACCGGTCCCGGCCGGCTCCGAGGCAAGACCCGCCGCGGGCGGCCAGGACGGCGGGAACGCCAACACGACGGTCTCCTCCGCCGGACCGGCCCAGGCCGGCTCGGACGTAAGAGCCACCGCCGGCGCCGGGCGGACACGAGCCGGCTCGACCGCACGCACCGAGGGCTGAGTCGCCGCCGCCGTCCACATGGCGGTGTCCGGCGCGGGAGCCCGCACCGGCCATCACGTACACGGCGGGGCCTGCCCCGGCGGCCGGGCTCCGATCGGCTCTCGCGTCCCGTCGGCCGGCCGGCGAATCGCGGCCGGGCCGGCCGGCCGTCGAAGGGATCGGCGCCCAGAGTCCGGCAGGTGTCTCGGGGCACCGGACCCAGGGGCGGGGTGCGGCCGGGGCGTGTACGGGCGACGCTGAGGGTGGTGCCGGTCGTGCAGGCGGCCATACTGGCGGGCTGGCTCCTGTACGGCACGCACCCGGGCGGCGTGGCGCGGCTGGGACTGCTCGCGCTGTCGGCGTTCGCCATGGGAGTGCAGAGCGCGGGCGTGAACACCCTGCCGCTGAGCGGAGCGGCGACGACCTACCTGACCGGCACACTCACGACACTGACCACCGAGCTGGCCACCAGCGGCGCCCCGGCGACCATGCGCCGGCGCTTCGCCGTGCTGGCCGCCGCCCTGGCCGGAGCCGGCCTGGACGCGGTACTGCTCACCTGGGCCCGTCCCGCCGCTGCGGCCCTCCCCCTCGCAGCGACGCTCACGGTCGCCGTGATGCTCACCTGGCGCCGCTGACAATCGCCGTTCACGCGACCCCGGTGACCGAAGGAACATGCCAGGCCATCCGGCCACGCCGGACGGCGGCTTCCGTACGGCGCCGAAGGTAGGCGGCACACGTGCGCCGGCAGCTGGCGGCGCCGGCGCGCAGGGCCCCGCAAGACGCGGCTGGCCGCCGCCCCCGGGCAGCGGGCGGCGGCCTGCACGACGTGCCGACGACGCGGAGCGCCGTCCGGTCGAGAACAGGTCAGGACCGGGACCGCTCGAGGTCCTTCGGCAGGCGCTCCAGCAGGGACTTCAGGTCGTTCGCGTGGTCTTCCTCGTCGGCGAGGAGCTCCTCGAAGAGCCGCCGCGTCGTGGGGTCGCCGTCGCCGATCCACTGGGCGATCTCGGTGTAGGAGGCGATGGCGATGCGCTCGGCGACCAGGTCCTCCGTGATCATGTCGACGAGGTTCTCGCTCCCGTCGTACTGGGTGTGCGAGCGGACCGACAGCCGTGCCGGGTCGAAGTCCGGGGAGCCGCCCAGCTGGGCGATGCGCTCGGCCAGCCGGTCGGCGTGCCGCTGCTCGTCGGCCGCGTGCTCGAGGAACTCGGCCGCGACCGGCTCGGAGTGGATGCCGCTCGCGGTGTAGTAGTGACGCTTGTAGCGCAGCACGCAGACGATCTCGGTGGCAAGGGCCTCGTTGCACACCTCGATGACGCGCTCGAGATCGGCACCGTACGCCTCGGTGATGGGACCCTTGTCGATCTCCGCCCGCGCGCGCTCGCGCAGTGTTTCGACATCGGTCAGAAAGTCCGCCATGCCCGCCTCCCGGTCGTTGGTTGTTGATGCTGCGCTACCACGTGACTACGCGATCAAACCCTATTGGCCGGACGATGGAGATCCAGAATCGGGGCCGGACGGCCGGTCGGCCCAGCCTTCGGCCATCTCGGTGATCCGCGCGGCGGCGTCGCGTACGGGCGTGCCACCGCCGACCGCCAGGCCCATGAGGTAGGCGGTGAGCGGCGCGGCCGGTCGCGCCACGCCGTGCGCGACGTCGCGCGCCACGTCGAGGATCAGGTCGCGGTGCACCTCGCCGGGATCGATGCCGAGCTCCGCGCACGCCGCCTGGATCCACTCGTCAAGCACTGTTCTCCCCGATCATCCGGGACGCCGCCTCGACGTCCGACGGTGTGTCGCAGTCGTACCACGGCCGCTGCCCCGCCGGTGCGCGCACGAGGCGGGGATCCAGCGGGTCCATCAGGCCGCGGAGCGACGCGGAACGATAGCGGGTGAGGGCGTCGTGCAGATCGGCCGTACGCCAGACGCCGGCGAGCCACTGCGGCCGGCCGTCCGCGTCGACGAGCACGGCCCCGTGGCCGTCGCGGGCGCTCCGCCGCAGCTCACCGATGTGCGCGGGCCGCAGGAACGGCAGGTCCGCGGCGAGCACCGCGACCCACGGCGCCCGGACGAGGGCCAGTCCGGTACGCAGCGCAGGGACCGGCCCGCCGCCGGGCGGATCCTCCCGTACGCAGATCGCGTGCGGCAACTCGGGGCGTGAGGGTCCGACGAGCACCGTGCGGCCGGCGTCGGCCACCGCCGCCCCGACCCAGGCCACCAGCGGACGGCCCCCGACCATGACTCCCGGTTTGTCGGCACCGTCCAGCCGTCGCGCTCCCCCACCCGCGAGCACCACGGCGTCGTACGGCTCGGCTTCACTGGTCGTCATGCGTGCTCTTGGCGTTCTCCCGCTCGTAGGCGCTGAGGTTCTGCTCCAGGGACTTCATGAGCTCCCACACCTGGCCGGGCGGGATGCGGACGCGGGCCACCACGCGGGCCGGCACGTGAAGATACTGAGTGCCGTTCTCCGGGTCCTCGGCCACCTCGGACGGGCGCACCTCGGTGGAGAAGTCGATCACGAAGGAGTCCTGGGTGCGCCATACGGAGGCGAAGCTGGCGTGCACGCCGACCTCATGATCCGGCGGCACCGTGATCTCGACCCGGTGCTCCTGCGGCTGCTCGGTCACGCGAACCTTTCTACCCGCCAATGGCGGACATCGGACGTACCGGCTGCAGGAAACTCGGATCATCGATGCCGTGTCCGGGACGTTTCGCCGCCACGGAGGCCAGCCAGCGCTCGGCCAGCTCGTCGTCGGAGGCCCCGGTGCGGAGCGCGGCGCGCAGGTCCGACTCCTCGCGGGCGAACAGGCAGTTGCGGATCTGGCCGTCGGCGGTGAGCCGGACGCGGTCGCAGGCGCCGCAGAAGGGCCTGGTCACCGACGCGATGATGCCGACCCTCGCCGGGCCGCCGCCGACCACGAACGTCTGGGCCGGCGCGCTGCCCCGCTCTTCGTCGGGCTCGGGGACCAGCTCGAAGTCGGCCGACAGGCGTTCGAGGATCTCATCGGCGGTGATCATGTCCTCACGCGTCCAGCCGTGCTGGGCGTCGAGGGGCATCTGCTCGATGAAGCGCAGTTCGTACCCCTTGTCGAGGCAGTAGCGCAGCAGCGGCACGGCGTCGTGGTCGTTGACCCCGCGCATGAGCACGGTGTTGACCTTGACCGGGCTCAGCCCCGCCCGCTCGGCGGCGGCCAGCCCGCCGAGGACGTCGTCCAGCCGGTCACGGTGGGCGAGCCGCTTGAAGGTGTCGCGATCGAGGGTGTCGAGGGACACGTTGACCCGGTGCAGCCCCGCTCCGGCGAGCGCCCCCGCCAGCCGGGCCAGCCCGATGCCGTTGGTGGTCAGCGACACCTCGGCGCCCAGCGCGGCCGTACGCGTCACGATGTCGACGAGGTTGCGGCGCAGCAGCGGCTCACCGCCGGTGTAGCGGACCTCGTTGATGCCGAGCCGCTGGACGCCGATGCCCACGAGCCGCAGTACCTCGTCGTCGGTGAGGAGCTCCGGCTTGGGCAGCCAGTCCAGACCCTCCGGCGGCATGCAGTAAGTGCACCGAAGATTGCAGCGGTCAGTGAGGGAGACCCGGAGGTCGGTCGCCACCCGGCCGAAACCGTCCACCAGCAAAGGATTGCCCCCTCGAATAGCTACCGATCCATCTCACCCTATGCCGTATTCGCAACCGAGATTCAGGCCCTGGTGTTCCCCGGCCGCTGCCACGATCATGATGGCCATGGAGTTCACCGGGGAACGCGAGCACGTCACCGCCCGCGAGTGGGCCGCCGGGCCGCCGCGCTGGCTGGCGCTGCTCGCCCATGGGTACGGCGAGCACATCGGGCGGTACGAGTACGTCGCGGACACACTGCTACGGCACGGCGCGGCCGTCTACGGGCCGGACCACATCGGGCACGGCAGGTCAGGCGGCGAACGCGTCCTGATCGAGGACTTCGAGGAGGTCGTCACCGACCTGCACACCGTCTCCGAGCACGCGCGCGAACGCCATCCCGGACTGCCGGTCGTACTGGTCGGGCACTCCATGGGCGGGATGATCGCGGCCCGGTACGCGCAGCGGTACGGGGACGAGCTCGCGGCACTCGTGCTGTCCGGTCCGGTGCTCGGGCCATGGGGAGCGATCAAGGCGCTGCTCGGCCTGGAGGAGATCCCCGACATCCCGATCGACACCGCGACACTGTCCCGTGACCCGGCGGTCGGCGAGGCGTACGCCGCCGACCCGCTCGTGTGGCACGGCCCGTTCAAGCGGCGCACCGTCGAGGCGTTCGACCGCTGCCTGTCCACCATCGCGGCGGGCGGCCGGCTCGGCGCCCTGCCGACCCTCTGGGTGCACGGCGAGGCGGACGAACTGGTGCCGTTGGGCGAGACCCGCGTCGGCATCGAGGAGATCCGCGGCGACGACCTCACCGAGATCCTCTATCCGGAGGCCCGGCACGAGGTCTTCAACGAGACGACCAAGGACGAGGTCCTGAGCGACGTCGTCCAGTTCGTCACGCGCCACACGGCGGCCTGATGCTCAATCCTTGCGGCCGCTGACGGCGACTGCGACGATCCCGCCAGGCCCGTACGCCGAGATAGACGAGGTAGCCCGCGCCGGCCGGCTTCACCACCGTGAAGAACACCGGCGAGCGCTCCACGACCGCGCCCAGGCCCAACGCCACCGCGACGACCATCACCAGGACGCCGGTCTCACCACCGACCACGGACGGCAGTGCGGTCCGGCGGCCATACGCCAAAGCGCGGCCTACGCCGAACAGGACGCCGTCGGCGAGCACCGCCTCGGCCGAAGTCCGCCAGCACCATCACGCTGCGGGACCGCCGGCGGTCCACCCACGCCCCGACGAAGAGCGAGAACAGCAGGATCGGTGCCTGTTCCACCGCGCGTACGGCGCCGAGCTGGCCGGCGTCGGCGTTGAGTGCCGCCACGGCGATGAGCGGCAGGGTCACCTGACTGGCTTGTGCCCCGAGCTGCGAGGCGGCCTGACCCACCCAGAGCCGGCGGAAATCACCGTCCCGCCACAGAGCTGAGCGGCGACGCCCCTTCATGAGACCCCGCCGCTCTGGCTCTAGCCCTTGACGCAGATGAGCTGGCGCAGGTGGGCGACGACCTCGACGAGGTCGGTCTGCGCCTCGATCACCGACTCGATGTCCTTGTACGCGCCGGGGATCTCGTCGATGACGCCGGGGTCCTTCCGGCACTCGACTCCCCTGGTCTGCTCGATGAGGTCATCGACCGTGAAGGACTTCTTCGCCCGCGTACGGCTCATCCTGCGGCCGGCTCCGTGCGACGCCGAGTTGAACGCCTGCTCGTTGCCGAGGCCGCGGACGATGTACGTGCCGGTGGCCATCGAGCCCGGGATGATGCCGAGGTCGCCCTCGCCCGCGCGGATCGCGCCCTTGCGGGTGACGAGCAGCTCGACGCCGTCGTAGGTCTCCTCCGCCACGTAGTTGTGGTGGCAGGAGATGACGTCGTCCCAGCGGACCCGCTTGCCCGCGAAGAACCGCGTGATGACGTTCTGGGTCAGGGCCATCATCACCGCGCGGTTGCGCCGTGCGTAGTCCTGCGCCCAGAACAGGTCCCTGCGGTAGTCCTCCATCTTGCGCGTCCCGGTGACGAACACGGCCAGGTCGCGGTCGGGCAGGTCCTGGTTGTGCGGCAGCCTCATCGCGGCCTCGATGTGGTGCTCGGCCAGTTCCTTGCCGATGTTGCGCGAACCCGAGTGCAGCACGACCCACACCGCGCCCTCGTCGTCCGCGCACACCTCCAGGAAGTGGTTGCCCGAGCCCAGCGTGCCGAGCTGCGACGTCGCACGGCCCCGGCGGGACCGGGCGACCGGCGCCAGCTCGTCGTAGGCCGACCAGAAGTCGTACCAGCCGCGCTCCTTCAGGCCGGGCACCGCCGACGGGTCGACCGCCGTCTTGTGCGCCCCGCGCCCGACCGGCACCGCCTTCTCGATCTTGGCGCGCAGGCGGCTCAGGTCCTCCGGCAGGTCGTCCACGGTGAGGCTGGACTTGACCGCGGTCATCCCGCAGCCGATGTCCACGCCGACCGCGGCCGGTGCCACGGCGTCCCGCATCGCGATGACCGAGCCGACCGTCGCGCCCTTGCCGTAGTGCAGGTCGGGCATGACCGCGAGCCCGTGCACCCAGGGCAGGTTCGAGACGTTGCGGAGCTGGTCGAGCGCTCCGGACTCGACGTCGGCGGGGTCGGTCCACATCCGGATCGGGACGTGACCGCCTCGCATCGTGTACGGCATCACCATCTCCTTTCCCGACGTCCGGTGTGCCGTGATCTATGACGCCAGAAGATGATCACCCGTTTCAACCGGTTTTCGCCCGATGCGGGGCTTCACGGCTCGCCGCGCCCGTTCCCATCCGGACCCACGCGGCCAGCCTGCCGACATCGAAGCCCAGCCGTTCCGGCACCGCCGCGAACCGCGTGACGTGCGTCGGTTCCACGCTAGGACCTCGACCGCGCTCGATGTCAACGTGGCCGGCGGCTCCGGGGGCGGAGGCGTACGCCGGGGAGTTCCGGGGCCGGGATCCGCTCGGCGCCGTGGCCCGCGATGTGGCCGAAGCGGTCGCCGTGCTCCCAGTCGGCGCGGGCGGCGGCGATCTCCTCGTGGCTGCGGGCGACGAAGTTCCACCACATCACGAGTTCGTCGGGGAACGGCTCGCCGCCGATCAGGAACGCGCGCGCGTCCCCGGCGGCGGACACGGTGAGCTCTTCGCGGCCGGTACCGAGGTACAGCAGCGGTCCGGCCGGGACGGGCGTGCCGGCGACGTTCACCTCGCCCTCGATGACCAGCAGCGCGTGCTCGAAGTCCGGGCGCAGCGGCAGGTTCGCCGTCGTACCGGCGGCCAGCTCCACGTCCGCGCCCACCAGCGGCGTGTGCACGGTCGCCGGCGATACGGCGTCGCCGAGACCGCCGACGAGGACGGTCGCCCGCAGGCCGTCTCGCTCGTAGCGGGGCAGTTCGGTGTGCTGCTCGAAGCCGGCCTCGATCCCGGCCCGGTCCGCCGGCAGCGCCAGCCACAGCTGGAGCGCGTGCGTCAGCGGCGCGTCGCCGATCGAGAACTCCGAGTGAGACACGCCGTGCCCGGCGGTCATGAGGTTGAGCTGGCCGGGGCGCACCACCACGTCGCTGCCGACGCTGTCGCGGTGGTGGATCTCGCCGCGCATCGGCCAGGTGACCGTCTGCAGGCCGGTGTGCGGGTGCGGCAGGACGCTCATGTCGGTGCGTTGCGGGCCGAACTGGTCGAGGAAGCACCACGCGCCGACCGTGGGCAGCGAGCGGTGCGGGAGCACGCGGTCGACCCGCATCCCGCGGATGCCGCCCAGCGGGACGCTGCGGGCCTCGAAGAACTCCAGCACCGCGCCGTCGCCGGCCACGGACCGGCACTCCGTCACGGCGGGGTGGGCGTCGAGGTCGCTCATGCCGTCGCCTCCGGCCAGCGGACGTGCTCCTCGTACTGATCGTGCTTGCGCAGGTAGTCGGCGATGAACGGGCACAGCGGGACGATCACACGACCGCGCCGCACGACGTCGTCGAGGGCCTCGGCGGCGAGCGCCTTGGCGATGCCCATTCCCTCGAAGTCCGCCTCCACCTCGGTGTGGGTGAAGACGGTGCGGTCACCGCGTTCACGGTAGGCGGCGATCCCGGCCAGGGCGTCGCCGGACCAGGCCTCGTACCGGTTATTCTCCTCGTCGCGGACCACCTTTAGCGCCGCGGTCTCCTCGGCCATTTGCCATCCTCCCTCTGCTGCGCCGCAATCGTGTCAGACACCGTCCGGAGCGGAGCCTTTGACCCGGCGGGCGTCGCCGTCGCGGGCGGTCAGCCCGCGCCGGTCCAGGTGCTCGAGCAGCGGAACGGCGACGCGGCGACTGGTGTCCAGGGCCCGCCGCGCCTCGCTGACCGTGAACGGCTGCGGCAGCCCCGCCAGGATCCGCGCGGCCGCGGTGTCGGCGCCCGGCAGCAGCACGATGCCCTCGGCGACCTTGAGCA
>JAOPYG010000428.1 GCA_025964685.1 Actinoallomurus sp.
GTCGACACCTGGGGATAGGCGGCGAGCCCCGGCCGTACGGCGGTGATCGGCAGCACCTTGGTCGCGATGAAGTTCAGCAGCGGGTCGCCGCCGAGCACCTCGGCGTTGACGTCCTGACGAGGGCTGATGCCGACCGCAGAGCGCTGGACCTCGTCCTTGACCGCGTCGCGTCCGCCCATGAAGCTCAGCAGGTCCCACACGAGCGAGGCGTTCTTGGTGTGCGGGTTGATCACCCAGCCGCTCCCGCCGGACATGCTCACCGCGTCCTGCCCGCGTACGCCCTTGCCCGGCGACTGCGCCGGGATCAGCGTGTAGCCGACGTCCTTGTCGCGGTCCTTCATCGGGTCGATGCCGTCCTTGGGATTGACGACCGAGCGCCAGAAGTAGTCGCTCTCCAGCAGGATGCCGACCTTGTTCTTGGAGAACCGCTGGAAGGACTCATCCCGCCCCTGCGGGCTCTGCTGGAGCTTCGGGTCGCCGAGACCGCCGCCGTAGACCTGCTTGTACAGGTCGAGCACGCTCCTGAGCGGCGGGGTGTCGCCGAGCCACTTGCCGTTCTCGAAGATGTCGTGGCCGGTGCCGGCGAGCAGGGGCAGCACACCCTGCATGGTCGTGGCCTCGGTCATCGCGGTGCCCGCGTTGAGCTGGATCGGCGTGACGCCGCTCAGCGTCTTGAGCTTGCGGCCCGCGGCGAGGACGTCGTCCCAGCTCTTGGGCTGCCAGTCGGCCGGCAGGCCGGCCTGGGCGAACAGCTTCTTGTTGTAGAACACCACGCGGCCGTCGGTGCCGATCGGCAGGCCGTACTTCTTGCCGTCGAAGGCCATGATGTTCTGTACCGGACCGGGGATCTGGGTGAACCCCTCCCAGCTCGCGATACCCGAGCCGGCCACCTGGTCGAGCGGCTTGATGTAGCCGGCCTGGGCGAACTCCCCGACCCAGATGCCGTCGATGGAGATCAGGTCGGCGCCGCCGCCGGTCTTGAGGTCGAGCGCGGTCTTCTGCTTGTACGGCGCGTCGTCGACGCCGGTGCCGTCGAAGCGGACCGTGACCTTCTTGCCCGTGGCCTTCTCCATCGCGGTGAACTTCGGGATGACGTAGTCGGTGATCCACTCGGCACCGTTGGAGCTCTTGCCGCCTTTGACGGAGTTGGCGCTGATCCGGATCGTCGTGCCGCCACCACCGCTGGCCCCGCCGGAGCACCCGGACATCGCCAGACCCGTCGCCGCGGCCAGGGCCGCCATCCGCGCGATCTTCATGCCGCAGCCTCCAAGGCAGGCAATTTGCAGTGTTACCGGCGTTGACGGCAGATTCCCACGTTCATCGATTGTTCACACCGGGCCCAGCGGTCACAATTCGGGCACATCCGTACCCCCCGTCGTTGGTCAAGGTCACGCCGGGTGCGGCTGATAGACGGCTTGGACCGAAACCATGGACGGGGGCCGGCATGGAACGAATGACACGCCGCCCGGCCGTCGCGACCGGGCGGCGCACAGGGGTTCAGGACCAGGCGAGCATGCGCATCGGGTCTTCGAGCATGGCGCCCACATCGCGGAGTACGGCGGAGCCGAGCTCCCCGTCCACGATGCGATGGTCGAACGACAGGGCGAGCGTCGTCACCTTGCGGATCTTGATCTCGCCTTCGTGCACCCAGGGCATGTCTCTGACCTGGCCGAACGCGAGGATCGCCGACTCTCCCGGCGTCAGGATCGGAGTGCCGGCGTCGATCCCGAACACCCCGACGTTGGTGATCGTCATCGTGCCGTCGGACAGGTCCTGCGGCGTCGACTTGCCGGCTCGCGCCGTCGCGGCGAGGTCGGACAGAGCCCGCGCCAGATCCGGCAGCGACAGGTCCTGGGCACCCTTGACCTTCGGGACGATCAGGCCGCGTTCGGTGGCCGCCGCGATGCCGAGGTTCACGTAGTGCTTGACCACGATCTCCTGCGCCGCGTCGTCCCAGATCGCGTTGATCATCGGGTGACGCTTCGCCGCGAGGATGAACGCCTTGGCGACCAGCAGCAGCGGCGAGACCTTGACGCCCTCGAAGTCGGGCAGGTCACGCAGCCGCTTGGCCGCGCTCATCGTCTCGGTGACGTCGACCTGCAGCCATTCGGTGACGTGCGGCGCGGTGAACGCCGACTGCACCATGGCCGCCGCGGTGTGCTTGCGCACACCCCGGATCGGGATGCGCTCCTCGCGCTCGCCTGCGATCCGTACCGGCTGGGCCGGTGCGGACGCCGCCTGCTGGATGTCGTCGCGGGTGATCGACCCCTGCGGGCCGGTGCCGGTGATCGCGCGCAGGTCAACTCCGAGGTCCTTGGCGAGCTTGCGCACCGGTGGTTTGGCCAGAACCGCGACCCGGGCATCGCCACCGTTCGCCGCCGGTGCCGCGGGGGCGACCGGCCGCACGGGTACGTCCGCGTCGGACCGCCGCGGGCGCCGCGTCGTCGAGCCCGGCTTCACGCCGTACCCGACCAGCACCGGCACCCGCTTCTGCTGCTGCGGAGCCGTCGGGTCGACCTTCGGCGCGATGCTGCCCACCATGCCCGGCTCCTGGGCGCTGTCGGCGGGCGGCGTCGGGATGAGGTCCTCCTTGGCGCCGGCCGGAGGCGGAGGCGTGACCGCGTCACCGCCGACGTCCACGGTGATGATCGGCACGCCGACGTCGACCGTCGTGCCCTCGTCGACCAGGAGCTCGGTCACCGTGCCCTCGAACGGGCAGGGCAGCTCGACCACGGCCTTGGCCGTCTCGATCTCCAGGATCGTCTGGTTGACCTCGACGGTGTCGCCCGGCTGTACGTGCCACTTGATGATGTCGGCCTCGGTGAGGCCCTCGCCGACGTCCGGCAGCTTGAACTGCTTCAGTTCACCCATGCCTCACCACTCATAGGTTCGGTCGACGGCGTCCAGGACGCGGTCCAGGTCGGGCAGGTAGTGATCTTCCAGGCGCGACGGGGGGTACGGCGTGGAGAAGCCGCCCACCCGCAGCACCGGTGACTCCAGGTGGTAGAAGCACTTCTCGGTGATCCGGGCGGCGAGCTCGGCGCCGTACCCGCTGAACACCGGCGCCTCGTGGACGACCACGCAGCGTCCGGTGCGGCGTACCGACTCCAGCACCGTCGCCTCGTCCAGCGGGTTGAGGGACCGGATGTCGACGACCTCGATGGAACGCTCCTCGTCGGCCTGCGCCGCCTCCAGGCAGGTCTTGACCATCGGCCCGTACGCGAGAAGGGTCACGTCGGTGCCCTCGCGGGCGACGACGGCGCGGTCGAGCGGAGCGGCGTTGGCCAGGTCGAGCTCGACCGGTGCCTTGTCCCAGTAGCGGCGCTTCGGCTCGAAGAAGATCACCGGGTCCGGGCAGGTGATGGCCTGCTGGATCATCGTGTACGCGTCGGAGGGGTTGGAGCAGGCGACCACGCGCAGGCCGCCGGTGTGGGTGAAGTAGGCCTCCGGCGACTCGCTGTGGTGCTCGACGGCGCCGATGCCGCCTCCGAACGGGATGCGGATGACGACGGGAAGCTCGAGCGTGCCGAGCGAGCGCATGCGCATCTTGGCGAGCTGGGTGGTGATCTGGTTGAAGGCGGGGAACACGAAGCCGTCGAACTGGATCTCACACACCGGGCGGTAGCCGCGCAGCGCGAGACCGATGGCGGTGCCCACGATGCCGGACTCCGCAAGAGGCGTGTCGATGACGCGTGCCTCGCCGAAGTCCTTCTGCAGCCCGTCCGTCACGCGGAAGACGCCGCCGAGCTTGCCGACGTCCTCGCCCATGACCACGACTTTGGGGTCGTTCTCCATGGCCTTGCGAAGGCCCTCATTCATGGCACGGGAGAGGGACAGGGTCTCAGTGCTCACCGCCGCCCTCCTCTCCACTGCCGGACCGGTGAAGTGCGTCGTCGGGCTTCATCGGTTCACCTCCTCGAACGAACCGAGGTAGGACCTGAACTGGTCGCGCTCGCCGGCCAGCGGCGCGTGCTCCGTCGCGTAGACGTTCTCCCAGATCGCGGTCGCCTCGGGGTCGGGCAATTCTAGACACCGTTTGCGCAGGTCGGAGCCGATCTTCTTGGCCTCCTCATCGATCGCCTCGAAGAACTCGCGATCGGCCATCTGGTTCTTCACCAGGTACGCCTTGACGCGCTCGATCGGGTCCTTGAGCTTCCACGCCTCCAGCTCGGCCTGCAGCCGGTAGCGCGTCGGGTCGTCCGTCGTGGTGTGCGCGCCCATGCGGTACGTGAACGCCTCGATCAGCGTGGGCCCCTGTCCGCTCCGCGCGTTGTCCAGGGCCTTCTTGGTCACCGCGAGGACGGCGAACACGTCGTTGCCATCGACCCGGATGCCGGGGAACCCGAAGCCCTCAGCGCGCCGGTAGAGCGGGATCCGCGACTGCCGCTCGAGCGGCTCGGAGATCGCCCACTGGTTGTTCTGGCAGAAGAACACGATCGGGGCGTTCTGCGCCGCAGACCAGACGAACGCCTCGTTGACGTCGCCCTCGCTGGTCGCTCCGTCACCGAAGTAGACGATCGCCGCGTCTTCGGTGCCGTCGCGCTGGATGCCCATGGCGTAGCCGGTGGCATGCAGGGTCTGGCTGCCGATGACGATCGTGTAGAGGTGGAAGTTGTGCTCCCTGGGGTCCCACCCCGAGTGGTTGACCCCACGGAAGAGCCCCAGCACCTTGACCGGGTCGACGTCGCGGCACCAGGCCACGCCGTGCTCGCGGTAGCTCGGGAACGCCATGTCGTTCGCTGCCAGCGCCCGGCCGGAACCGATCTGCGCGGCCTCCTGCCCGAGCAGGGAGGCCCACACGCCCAGCTCCCCCTGCCGGGTCAGCGCCAGGGCCTCGTTGTCGAGCCGGCGCACGATGACCAGATCGCGGTAGAGACTCTTGATCTCCTCGGCGGTGAGGTCCACGTCGTAGTCGGGATGCTCGACACGCTCGCCCTCTGGGGTGAGCAGCTGAACGAGTTCGGGTGGGGGTTGTGCACCGGTGCTCGGGGGCGCACCGTGCGCGGCGTCGATGGTCACGTGCCACTCCTCGTGCGTTCAGGGCCGGTCCGCGGGATCGCCGCATCCGGCCTGGTTGCGCGTCGCCCAGCCCGCGGATCTCGGCGAGTACGGGTGACGTATCACCGTCATCGTGACAGACGCCTCTTAGTAGGACGCAAGCCATGGCGGCTACGGGAAACGTACCCGGAACGTTGTGCCGTGGCACCACGCACGACGGCCGCGAATTCGCTAGGGGTGGGACGACGGATCGGTGCGATGAAACTCACTCACGGGACAGCACGCGGGTGGCGCCGGCCGCGACGGTCAGGCCGAGCACGAAGCCCGCCGCGACGAGCGCGTCGGCGATCCACAGATAGAGGCCGGCGGGGGCGAACTCGCCCTCCTGGCCCAGCGACCCGACCGGCAGCAGCAGATCCAGCGTGTAGAGGAACGGGTTGAACTGCGTGTTGTGGCCGGGCTCGGTGATCACCGGATGATGCTGGAAGATCACCGTCCCGAACGCCAGCAGCGCGACGAGCCACGCCCCGGCAAGGAACGGCCGGTAGCCGTAGCCGACCGTCCAGTCCTGGACGTACCCCCAGGCGCGCAGGAACCGGGGATGGGTGGCGCGGCGCCGCCGCTGCTTGGTCAGCAGGACCGACCGGCGCTCGGCGTCGTGCCCGAGCGTGCGGTACGTCTCCGAGAGCCGCTCGTACGGCTGCGGAACGTAGCCGTCGCCGTCCCTCTCCAGCCACTTGAGCCGCTGTCCCGCGGTCAGCGGCGGATCGATGGTGTCGTAGGTCAGGCCGTCGAGCATGTACTTCGGCGCCCACGAGAGGGGGTCGTCGCGCAGCAGCTTGATGCGGGCGTACCTCATGTCGACGGTGCCGGCGATCGGGCCCGCCGGCCGCAGCAGGACCTCCTCGGCCTGGACCCGCTGCAGGCTCAGCGCGACGCCGGCGGGGTTGTTCATCCGGCCACCGCGGAGGCTGAGCAGGCCGCCGATCCGGGCACCGGACAGGCTGACCGAGCCGTCGGCGCGGAAGCCGTCCGAGCAGTAGATGTCGGTCTCGATGCTCAGGTCGTCACAGTTCAGCGCGGTGCGGCCTGGGTTGGTCACCGAGGCGCCGACCAGGGACAGGTAGCCGCCGATCCGCGCGCCGCGCAGCCGGATCTCACCCTCGGCGGCGAACCCGCCGTCGCAGAACACGTTGGCCGCCACCGAGAGCCGGCTCGCGTACAGCGCCAGGCCCTTGGGGTTGCGCAGCCGCGCTCCGCGGAAGACCAGCTGGCCGCCGACCTGGGCGCCCGGCAGCCGGATCTCGCCCTCGATGGTGAAGCCCTGGTCGCAGTAGACGTTGTTGTCCACGATCAGCCGGTCGGCGAGCAGGGGCGCCTCGCCGGTCGGGTGGGACAGGTGGGCGCCGGTCAGGTTGAGGATGCCGGTGATGCGGCAGCTGTCGAGCCAGACGCCGCCGTAGATGTGGCTGCCCTCCAGCCACAGGTGCCCGTCGATGCGCGCCCCGGACGCGACCAGGCCCGGCAGCCGGCAGCGCATGAAGTGGACGCTGCGCAGCTGCGCCCAGTAGAGGTGAGGCGCGTCGGTCAGCTGGCAGGCCGTCAGCGCGAGCGGGACGCTCACGTGAGCGTGGCCGAGGTTGAGCGTGCCGGTGACGCGCGCGCCGCTCAGGCGTACGGCGGCGACGTGCCCCGGTTCGTTGTCCTGCGCGCCCAGGAGCAGGGACGAGATGACCTCGGCGCGGACGGTGCGTTCGGGACCCCAGGCGTTCGTGCTGTCGAAGTCCTGGTCGCCACCGGACAGGTCCACCGGCTCACCGCGCGGGAACGCCTCCCAGAGGGCGCGCTCCGGTTCGGTCAGCTCATCGATCTGCATCAGCCGGCTCCGGAAGATGGGCGGGATTGGGGTGAACCCTCCATGTATAGCGGCACCGTCGGTCGATCGCCGCCGCGTCGGTGCCGTACGCTTCGGTGCCGTACGAAATCCGCAGATCAGAGGGGGGCTGTCGTGGCACGCTTCGTCGTCGAGGTGATGCTCAAGCCGGAAATTCTCGATTCACAGGGCCAGGCGGTCGCCCGGGCGCTGCCGAGACTGGGATTCGACGGCGTCACCGGCGTACGTCAGGGAAAGCGGTTCGAGATCGAGCTGGAGGGGCCGGTCGACGAGGCCGCCACCGAACGCGTCCGCAAGATGGCGGAGACGCTTCTGGCCAACCCGGTCATCGAAACGTTCGAACTCCGCGCGGAATAGTGGCCGAAAGATAGTCGGCGACGCGATTACGGCAGTTTCTCGTGGGGAAGCCTTAACATCGCCCGAAGATTTCGACGGAGACGGGGCGAGTCCCATGTCACGGGATAAGGACGACGACACGAGGTGGCCGGTTGATATGAAGTTCTCACTCGATTTGCCGCGTGAGACCCTCAGCATCCCGGTCATCAGGCGGGTTCTTGGCGACACGATGCGCGGACTCGGCGTATCCGAGGGGTGCATCGCCGACATACTCGTCGCCATCTCTGAGGCGTGCACCAATGTCGTTCAGCACGCGGATTCGACATCTCGCTATGAAGTGATCGTCGGTATCGATGCCGGGCAGTGCGTGCTCAAGGTCATGGACCGCGGGCAGGGTTTCGACGGCGAAACCGCGAAAAGCGTCCATCCGGACTCCGAGTCCGGGCGCGGCATCACGATCATGAAGGCTCTCGTCGACGACGTGAGCTTCGAGAGCCGGCCCGAGAGCGGCACGGTCGTCTACCTCCAGAAGCGGCTGAGCTGGAAGGACGAATCCCCCCTACGGCTGCGCCAGCCGGAGCTGCTGAAAACCGCAGGCTAGGGCCCAGATAAACTAGTGCGCGTTTCCGTGACCCCTTGATCGGAGTGTGCACATGACAGCCCGTGTGGGCGTCATCACCTTCCCCGGCTCGCTCGATGACCGCGACGCCGCACGAGCGGTGCTCCTGGCCGGTGCCGAGCCCGTGCCCCTGTGGCACGCGAGCACCGACCTCGGCGAGGTCGACGCCGTCGTCCTGCCGGGCGGCTTCTCCTACGGCGACTACCTCCGTGCGGGCGCCATCGCACGGTTCGCGCCCCTGATGGAGCGCCTGGCCGACGCGGCGCGTGGCGGCCTGCCCGTGCTGGGCATCTGCAACGGCTTCCAGGTCCTCTGCGAGTCGCACCTGCTGCCCGGAGCGCTGACCCGCAACGCGAGCCTGCACTTCGTCTGCCGGGCGCAGCGGCTGCGGATCGAGAACTCGGGCACCGAATGGACCCGTGCCTACGAGCAGGGGCAGGAGATCGTCGTGCCGATCAAGAACATCGATGGCCGCTACCTCGCCGATCAGAAGACTCTCGATGAGCTGGAGTCGGAGGGACGCGTGGTGGCACGCTACGTCGACGTGAACCCCAACGGCTCGCTCAACGACATCGCCGGCATCTGCAACGAGGCGGGCAACGTCGTGGGCCTGATGCCGCACCCCGAGCACGCCGTCGAGGCGTTGACCGGACCCTCCAGCGAGGGCCTCGGCTTCTTCACCTCCGTGCTCACCCGGATGGTCGGCGCATGACCGTACAGGGCAACGAACCGGCACAGACCGGGGTCGACTCGGTGACGCGTGCCGAACAGACCCCCCACGTCAAGCTCCCTTACGCCGAGCTCGGCATGAACGACGAGGAGTTCGCGCGCGTCCACCACATCCTGGGACGACGCCCGACCTCGGCCGAGCTGGCGATCTATTCCGTCATGTGGAGCGAACACTGCTCGTACAAGAGCTCCCGCGTGCACCTGAAGAAGTTCGCCGAAAAGGCGCCGCGCAGTGAGGCGCTGCTCGTCGGCATGGGGGAGAACGCCGGCGTCGTCGACATCGGCAACGGCTGGGCCGTCACATTCAAGATCGAGTCGCACAACCACCCCTCCTACGTCGAGCCGTACCAGGGCGCGGCGACCGGGGTCGGCGGCATCGTCCGCGACATCCTGTCGATGGGCGCCCGTCCGGTGGCCGTCATGGACTCCTTGCGGTTCGGGTCGCCGGACGCGCCGGACACCCGCCGGGTGCTCGACGGCGTCGTACGCGGTGTGGGCGGCTACGGCAACTGCCTGGGCCTGCCCAACATCGGCGGTGAGGTCGTGTTCGACCCCTGCTACGGGGCCAACCCCCTGGTGAACGCGCTCTGCGTGGGCGTGCTCAAGCCGCAGGACATCAAGCGCGCGATCGCGCCGGGTCCCGGCAACAAGGTCATCCTGTTCGGCGCGGGCACCGGGCCGGACGGCATCGGCGGGGCGTCGGTGCTGGCGAGCGCCACCTTCGACGAGGCGTCGCACCAGAAGCGGCCGTCGGTGCAGGTCGGCGACCCGTTCATGGAAAAGCTCCTCACCGAGTGCTGCATGGAGATCTTCGCCGAGGATCTCGTCGTCGGCATCCAGGACCTCGGCGCGGCCGGCGTCTCCTGCGCCACCACCGAGCTGGCCGCGGCCGGCACCGGGGGCATGGACGTCGACCTGGACCTCGTGCCCCTGCGCGATCCGACGCTGCGGACCGAGGAAATCCTCATGAGCGAGTCGCAGGAACGCATGATGGCCGTGGTCGAGCCGGCCAAGGCCGCGCGTTTCCTGGACCTGTGCCGCCGGTGGGACGTGCCCGCCACGGTGATCGGCGAGGTGACCGGCACCGGGCGCCTGCGCATGACCTGGCGCGGCGAGACGATCGTCGACATCCCGCCGGGCACCGCCGCCGACGAGGGACCGGTGTACGAACGGCCCTACGAGCGACCGGCCGATCTCGACCGGCTCCAGGCGGACAGCCCGGACCGGCTGCCGCGGCCGTCGACGCCCGACGACCTGCGCAACACCGTCATGTGGCTGGCCGGCTCGCCCAACCTCGCCGACAAGTCGTTCGTGACCTCGCAGTACGACAAGTACGTCCAGGGCAACACCGTGCTGGCGATGCCCGACGACGCCGGCGTCATCCGCATCGGTGACGGCCCGCAGGGCATCGCGCTGGCCACGGACGGCAACGGTCGCTACGCCCGCCTCGACCCGTACGCCGGGGCACAGCTCGCGCTCTCCGAGGCGTACCGCAACGTCGCGGCCACCGGCGCCCGCCCGCTCGCGGTCACCAACTGCCTCAACTTCGGCTCCCCGGAGGACCCTGGCGTGATGTGGCAGTTCGCGCAGGCCGTCGAGGGTCTCGCGGACGCCTGCCAGGCGCTCGGCGTCCCGGTGACCGGCGGCAACGTGAGCTTCTACAACCAGACCGGCGAAGTCCCGATCAACCCGACGCCGGTCATCGGCGTGCTCGGCGTGCACGACGACGTGACACGCCGCGTCTCGATGTCCTTCAACGTCGAGGGCATGGGACTCCTTCTGCTCGGCGAGACCCGGCCGGAGTTCGGCGGGTCGGAGTGGGCGAACGTCGTCTTCCGGCACCTCGGCGGCCTGCCGCCGCGTCCCGACCTCGCGGCCGAGGCCGCGCTGGCGTCGGTGCTCGTGGCGGCCGCGCGCGAGGGTCTGCTCGACGCCGCGCACGACCTGTCCGACGGCGGCCTGTCGCAGGCACTGCTGGAATCGTGCCTGCGCGGAGGCCTCGGCTGTGCGGTCAGCCTGCCGGGCGATCCCTTCGTGGAGCTGTTCAGCGAGTCGGTGGCCCGCGCGGTCGTGGCCGTGCACCCGGAGTACGAAGCACGCGTGGCGGCGCTGTGCGAGGCCGCGGGCGTGCCCGTACGCCGCCTGGGCACGGTCGGCGGAGACGCGTTCACGGTCGAGGGTCAGTTCACGATCCCGCTGGCCGAGCTCCGTGAGGTGCACCAGGGCGCGCTGCCCGCCCTGTTCGGGTGAGTTCTAGCTGACGTGGCGGGCGGCGAGGGCCTCGACGCCCGCCACGAACAGTTCGATGCCGAAGGCGAATGACGCCTCCGGGTCCTCGCGCTGGCTGAACGGCCCGGCCGCCTCGGTCAGGCACGGGTAGCGGGCGCGCGGCAGGGTCTCCAGCGCGATGCGCTTGTGCCGGATGAACTCCGCCACCTCGTCCTCGGTCTGCCGCGGCGTGAGCCCCGGGTCACCGATGGCCAGCGTCGTGACCGTACGCAGGCCGTGGCGGCACAGCGCGGCGCCCTCGGCAGGTGAGAAGCCGGCGTCGGCGAAGATCCCGAGCGCCACCTCGATGATGTCGAAGCAGTGCACCGCGGCGTCGGGCTGCGTGGTCACCATGAGCGAGGCCGCCGGAGGGTGGGCGCGCAGCATCTCGGCCATCGACTCCATGAGCACGCGCAGTCGCTCGGGCCACGGCCTGTCCTGATCCACCTCGGTGTCGACCAGGGACCACAGCCGGTCGGCGACCGCGTCGAGCAGCTCGTCCTTGTTCTTGAAATGCCAGTACAGCGCCATCGGCGTGACGCCGAGGTGCTGGGCGAGCCGCCTGATGGTCAGGCCCTCCAGACCGTCCGCGTCCGTGAGCGCCAGCGCGCCGTCGACGACCGTCTCCCGGCTCAACCGAGCCCGTTCCTCCGTAGTGGCCACTTGACAACCATACGCCGTACGGGTTGTCTTATACACCGTACATGTACGGTGTATAAGAACGTCGTACAGGAACGCTGTATAGGAGCGGGGATGACTTCTCGGAGACGCTGGTGGACCCTGGTGGGGGTCGCGCTGGCGACGTTCATGACCTTTTTGGACAACAACGTGGTCAACGTGGCGCTGCCGTCGATCCAGCGCGAGCTGCACCTGTCCATCTCCGGGCTGGAGTGGATCGTGAGCAGCTACATCCTGGTCTTCTCCGGGTTGATGCTGGCCGGGGGAAGGCTGGCCGACGTGTACGGACGGCGGCGGCTGTTCGTCGCCGGCATCACTCTCTTCACCGGCGCGTCGCTGCTGGCGGGACTCGCGGGCAGTCAGGAGATCCTGGTGTTCGCCCGGGTGCTGCAGGGCCTCGGCGCGGCGGCGAGCATCCCCTCCACCCTCGCGATCATCTCCTCGACCTTTCCGAATCCGAGGGAGCGCAGCACGGCGGTCGGCGTCTGGAGCGCGGTGAGCGCGCTGGCGCTCGCCCTCGGCCCGTTCACCGGGGGATTCGTCAGCCAGCGATGGGACTGGGGCTGGATCTTCCTGATCAACGTGCCGGTCGGCGTGGTCACGATCGTGATCATGATGGTCTCCATGCGGGAGTCGCGCGACGCCGTACGGCGCCGGCTCGACCTCCCCGGGCTCGTGGCGTCGGCGGTCGCGCTGTTCTCCGTCACGTACGCGCTGATCGAGGGCCACAACAGGGGCTGGACCTCGGCGCTGATCCTCGGCTCGTTCGCACTCGCCACCGTGGCGGGGGCCGCGTTCGTGCTGATCGAGCGGCGGACCTCCGACCCGATGGTGGACCTGTCGCTGTTCCGGATCCGGGTGTTCAGCGGCGGCACCGGCGCGATGATCCTGTGGGGGTTCGGGGTCATGGGCGTCTACTTCTTCACCGCCATGTACCTGCAGAACGTCCTGGGCTTCTCCCCGACCGAGGCGGGCGCGGCGTTCGTGCCGATGGCGCTCATGATGGCCGCGATCGCGCCGGTGGCGGGCACGGTCGCACGATGGCTCGGCACGCACGTCACGGTGGCCATCGGCCTCACCCTGAACGTGATCGGCCTGATCATGGTGTCGTTCGTCGGCGAGCACGGCCACTTCATGGACCTGATGCCGGCGTTCGTGGCCTTCGGAGTGGGATCCGGCTTCACCATGATGCCGCTGAACGACGCGATCATCGGGGTCCTCCCGCCCGGCCGCGCGGGCACCGCCTCAGCCGTCATGAACGCCGCACGTGAGGTCTCCGGCCTGCTCGGGGTCACGATCGTCGGCGCGATCCTCACCTCACGCCAGGCGGCCGTCCTGCGCGGCGGCGCCACTCCCGTCCACGCGTTCCTGTCCGGTTACCAGTTCGCCCTGCTGATCGCCGCGGCGATCGTCTTCATCGGTGTTCCGATCAGCCTGTACGCCCTGCGCGTCGAGCGTCGTACACCCGTGGCCCCGGAGCTCGAGCCGGTGCCCGTCGGCTGACCCGGCGTACGTCGAAGGGCCGTCACCCCGCCGGATGGGTGGCGGCCCTTCGACGTCAGAGCGAGTCCTTGTTGAGCAGGCGTCCGCCATCGCGATCGTCGCGGTGACCCTGATGGAATCGACTCGCGACCCTTCTGCTCGGCATACGCTGATCTTCACGGGTGCTCCTTGTCCCAGGTCATCGCCGCTGTACGTGCTGGGCCGGCCGGTGGGAGGCCGGGCCGTCCGACACCGCGGCGGCCGAACGGGTAGCGTCGATGCCGCCATGGCCCGACCGACACCGGAGCGGCTGCGCGCCGCACTCGAAGCCCAGCTCACCGAGCTCGGGCGCGCCGACACCGATCCCGCCCCCCCGGCCGCACGCCTGGAGGACGCCCTCGTGGACGCCGTCCTCACCGCGTACGACGGCGGCGAGGAGCCGGTACGCCCCGCCGTGCGGCTGGCGGTGAAGGTGCTGCTCGACCGGCTCGCCGCGGACTCACCGGGCCGCTCGGTGGAGGTGCGCGTCCCCCCGTACGCCGCCGTGCAGTGCGTGGAGGGCCCCCGGCACACGCGCGGCACGCCGCCCAACGTGATCGAGACCGACGCCAAGACCTGGATCCTGCTGGCCACCGGCCGTCTCGCCTGGCCCGAGGCCCGGGACCGGATCTCCGCCAGCGGAGCGCGCGCCGACCTGTCGGACCTGCTGCCGATCAGACCCTATGACCGCGCTCGCTGACTCCGTACCGGCGCCGCATCACGGAACGCCCCGGCCGGCGCCGATGAGGCGGGCACAACGGGCGGCGTGCTCTGGAGCGGCGCCGATTCCGACGGCCAGCTTTGTCCCGAGAGGCAGCAGGAACCGCTCGACGCCATCGTCGTCGCCGAAGAAACCGGCGATCTCCAGCAGCACGTAGCCGTGGATCGCGCTCCAGATCTGGGCCGCCGCCGAGGCCGGCTCCTCCTCGCAGGGGCCTGCCTCGATGACGCGCGTCACGACGGCGACCAGCTGGGCGAACGCCGCCTGCCCCTCGGGAAGGGCGTTCGCGACGGCCGACAGGGCCAGGTCCTTGCCGCCCTGACGGCCGCCGGGTGAGGTCACCCCGAACATCAGCCGGTACAGCTGGGGGTTCTCCAGCGCGTGGTCGCGGTACGCCAGCCCGAGTGCGAGCAGGTCCGCGACGGGATCGTCGCCGCGCGGGACCTTCTCCATCCGCCGGCCGAACCGGATGAAGCCCTCCCGCATGATCTCCGTGATCAGCTGGCCCATTCCCCCGAAGTGCGTGTAGACCGCCATCGTCGACGTGCCGACCTCGGCCGCCAGGCGGCGGGCCTGCAGAGCCTCGGGACCGCCTGCGGCAAGGAGCCGGATCGCGGCCTCCAGCAGGCGGTCGCGCGGGTTCGCGTCGGTCACGGGTTTTCGTGGGGTCACCCTTGCCATCCAACCATAACGATGTTATGCCTAAGAAGCATAACGTTGTTATGCCCCGGCGGGTAAGGAGACGCGATCATGAGCAACCCATTCCTCGAGGGTGGTTTCGCGCCGGTCAGGCAGGAGTGCACCGTCACGGACCTGCCCGTGACCGGGATCATCCCCGCGCATCTGGACGGCAGATACCTGCACAACGGGCCCAACCCCGCGGCGGAGGTCGACCCCGAGACGTACAACTGGTTCACCGGGGACGGGATGGTGCACGGCGTCCGCATCCGCGACGGGCGGGCCGAGTGGTACCGCAACCGCTGGGTCCGTACACCCCGGGTCGCCGCCGCGCTCGGCGAGTCGTTCCGCAGGACCAGAAGCAGCGCTCCGCTCACCGGGACGGGAGCCAACACCAACGTGATCGGTCACGCCGGCCGTACGCTCGCGCTGATCGAGGCGGGCCTCGCCAGCCAGGAGCTCACCGACGAACTCGACACGGTCGGGTTCTGCGACTTCGACGGCACCCTGCCCGGCGGCTACACCGCCCATCCGAAGCGAGACCCCGAATCCGGCGAACTGCACGCGGTGTCGTACTTCTTCGGCAGAGGCGACCAGGTGCGGTACTCGGTGATCGACACCGCCGGACACGCACGCCGTACGGTCGACATCCGCGTCACCGGCAGCCCGATGATGCACGACCTCTCGCTCACCGAGTCGCATGTGGTGTTCTACGACCTGCCCGTGACGTTCGACGCGCGGCAGGCCGCGGAGGTGACGGTGCCGCGGTTCCTGCGCGCACCCGCCCGGCTGGTGATGTCCGCCCTCATCGGACGGGTGCGGGTCCCCGACCCGATCGTCGCGGCGGCCGGCCGGCGGACCGGCTCGGGCGACCGGATGCCCTACCGCTGGAACCCCACATATCCGGCACGGATCGGTGTCATGCCACGGTCCGGGGGTGCCCGCGACGTCCGGTGGTTCGAGGTGGAGCCGTGCTACGTCTTCCATCCGCTGAACGGCTACGACGACGGCGACACGATCGTGCTCGAGGTCGTCCGCCATGCGAAGGTCTTCGACCGGGACCTGCACGGCCCCACTGAGGGCGCGCCCACCCTCGCTCGCTGGACCGTCGACCTCCGTGCCGGAAAGGTCCGCGAGGAGCAGGTGGACGACCAGCCGCAGGAGTTCCCCCGAGTGGACGAGCGGCTCGTCGGCCGGCGGCACCGGTACGGCTACGCGCTGGCATTGGACAGTGGCATCACGGCGTCCGACACGCTGCTCAAGCACGACCTCATGCGGGGCGCGACCATGCGGCGTTCCTTCGGGAAGGGCCGGCAGGTCAGCGAATTCGTCTTCGAGCCGAACGCCCCCGACGCCGCCGAGGACGACGGCGTGCTGATGGGGTTCGTCCACGACCCGGCCACCGACCGTACCGACCTGATGCTGCTCGACGCGGGCAGCATGGAGACCGTCGCCGCCATCCACCTCCCCACCCGCGTGCCCGCGGGCTTCCACGGAAACTGGGTGCCCGCCCAGTAGCCGTAGCCCTCCGCATGCCGCTCTAGGGGCCGCCGGGCGCCGGGGTCGGGGTGGCCTTGAAGAACGGCACGCGGCCTTCCAGGCAGTGGTCGCGGTCGGCCTTCGTGGGGTAGCGGGCCTGGTCGGTGCACGGTGAGACGCGGCCGAAGAACCAGACTCCCGCGCCGATCGCGAGCGCGAGCGTGATCACCGACAGGGCGAGGCCGGTCACCGCCATGCCGCGGCCGTTGTTCCGCGCCACGGCGATGATGCCGATGACGGTGCCCGCCACGGCGAGGATCGCGCCCAGACCGCACAACAGCAGGGTGATGATCGCCGCGATGCCGAGTGCGAGCGCGGCGACGCCGAGCCCTCTGCGTTGCCGCGGCGGGTATTCCACCGGTTGATACGCCATTTCAGCCCCCTCCGGCTCTCATGGTGGGGGATCGGGCCCCTACCGGGGGTCGCGGCACGCCGGTCCGTGACGAGGGAGCCGAGGTCACCACCTACACTGGGCAATGTGTCGAACGGAGACGGACGACTAACCCACGACCTTGACCCCCTCGATCACAGCCCCCAGGACGCATGCGGTGTCTTCGGTGTCTGGGCGCCGGGCGAGGAGGTCAGCAAACTCACCTACTTCGGCCTTTACGCCCTTCAGCACCGTGGCCAGGAATCGGCTGGCATCGCGGTGAGTGACGGGGCGCGCATCGTCGTGTTCAAGGACATGGGCCTGGTCGCCCAGGTCTTCGAAGAGCCCGTGCTGAACACGCTCCGCGGCCACATCGCCGTGGGGCACTGCCGCTACTCCACGACCGGATCCAGTGTCTGGGAGAACGCCCAGCCGACGTTCCGGTCCACCGACGACGGCAGTCTGGCGCTCGGCCACAACGGCAACCTCATCAACACCCCTGAGCTCGCCGCTCGCCTGCGCGACGGCGAGCTCGGTGCCACCACTGACACCGAGGTGCTCACCGCCCTCCTGGGCAGTGGCCCGGGTGGGGTCGAGAAGGCCGCGATGGACGTCCTGCCGCTCGTACGCGGCGCCTTCTCCCTGGTCTTCATGGACGAGCAGACGCTCTATGCCGCACGCGACCCGCAGGGCATCCGCCCGCTGGTGCTCGGCCGGCTCGAGCACGGATGGGTGGTCGCCTCCGAGACGGCCGCCCTCGACATCGTCGGCGCCACCTTCGTCCGCGAGGTCGAGCCCGGCGAACTGATCGCGATCGACGAAGACGGGCTGCGCTCCACCCGCTTCGCCGAGGCCCAGCCCAAGGGCTGCCTGTTCGAGTACGTCTACGTGGCCCGGCCCGACACCTCGATCGCCGGCCGCAGCGTGCAGGCCACGCGGGTCGACGTCGGCCGCAGGCTCGCCCGCGAGCACCCGGTCGAGGCCGACATGGTCATACCGACGCCGGAGTCCGGCACCCCCGCCGCGATCGGCTACGCGGAGGAGTCCGGGATCCCGTACGGCCAGGGCTTCGTGAAGAACTCCTACGTCGGCCGCACGTTCATCCAGCCCTCGCAGACCATCCGCCAGCTCGGCATCCGGCTCAAGCTCAACCCGCTGCGCGAGGCGATCGAGGGCAAGCGCCTGATCGTCGTCGACGACTCGATCGTCCGTGGCAACACCCAGCGGGCCATCGTCCGGATGCTCCGCGAGGCCGGGGCCAAGGAGGTGCACGTCCGCATCTCCAGCCCGCCGGTGTCCTGGCCGTGCTTCTACGGCATCGACTTCGCCACCCGCGCCGAGCTGATCGCCGGCAACCTCTCCGTCGAGGAGATCCGGGCCTCGCTCGGTGCCGACAGCCTCGGCTACATCTCCCTCGACGAGCTGATCGCTTCGACCCGCGTGCCCCGCGACAAGCTCTGCCGGGCCTGTTTCGACGGCGTGTACCCCATCGACGTCGCCGAGGACGCCCGCGGCAAGCACCTGCTCGAAGGGGTCCGTAAGTGAGCAGTACCTCCTACGAGGCCGCCGGTGTGGACATCGCGGCCGGTGACCTTGCCGTGCGGCTCATGAAGTCGCACGTGGCCAAGGCGCGCCGGCCCGAGGTCGTCGACGACGCCAGCGGCTTCGCGGGGCTGTTCGACATCTCCGCGATCAAGGGCTTCGAACGCCCGCTGCTCGCCACCTCCACCGACGGTGTCGGCACGAAGGTCGATCTGGCCCGCCGGCTCGGCACGTACGACACGATCGGCCACGACCTGGTCGGCATGGTCGTGGACGACCTCGTGGTCTGCGGTGCCGAGCCACTGTTCATGACCGACTACATCACCTGCGGCCGGGTCGTGCCCGAGCGTGTCGCGGCGATCGTCGCCGGCATCGCGGAGGGCTGCGCGCTGGCCGGCTGTGCCCTTGTCGGTGGCGAGACCGCCGAGCATCCCGGCCTGCTCGAACCCGACGAGTTCGATCTGGCGGGTGCGGGCACCGGTGTCGTGGAGGCCTCCCGTCTGCTCGGTCCGGAGCACGTCGTGCCCGGCGACGTGGTGGTGGGCCTGGCATCGTCCGGCATCCACTCCAACGGCTACTCCCTCGTACGCCACCTGCTGCGGGAGACGGACCTCTCGCTGGAGGCGGTCGTGCCGGAGCTCGGCGGTCCGCTGGGTGAGGAGTTGCTCACCCCGACCCGGATCTACGCCCAGGACTGCCTGGTCCTCGCCAGGACCACCGAGGTCCACGCCTACGCGCACATCACGGGCGGCGGTCTCGCGGCGAACCTCGCCCGGTCCCTCCCGCCCTCGTGCGACGCCGTGCTGAGCCGCTCGTCGTGGACACCGCCGCCGATCTTCTCGGTGCTCGAGTCGTACGGCCGGGTACCGCGCGAGGAGATGGACAGCACCTTCAACCAGGGTGTCGGGATGGCCGCCATCGTGGCCGCCTCCGATGCCGACGTCGCGCTGCGGCTGCTCGCCGAGCGGGGTGTGCCGGCCTGGCGGCTCGGTGAGGTCGTCGCCGGCTCCGGCACCGTGACTCTCACCTGACCAGGGAACTCCCGCCGCCCCGTGGGCGTCTCTAACCGGTGTGGGAACGTTCGTACGCGGCTTGTGGCGGTGCAGGGCCCCGTTGTCGGTGCTGTGCGCCCTTGGCGCCTACGCCCTCGTGCTGCCGCTCGGCTGGATGTACGTCACTTCCGGCCGCCAGCGCATGAGCACCGCGACGGTCCCGGCCACGGCCGTCGGCATCGTCTTCGGCGCGGGCGCGCCCCAGGGCAGGCCGTCTCCGATGCTCATCGGACGCCTCGACCTCGGCCTGCGGCTCTACCGCAGCGGCACGGTGCAGGTGCTCCTGGTGACCGGTGACAACAGCCGTTCGCACTACAACGAGCCGCTGGTCATGCGCGACTACCTGGTCGGCATGGGGATGCCGCGCGACCGCATCGTGCTCGACTACGCCGGCTTCAACACCTGGGACTCCTGCGTACGCGCAAAGAAGATCTTCGGCGTCGATCACGCGATCCTCATCACCCAGCGGTTCCACCTGCCGCGCGCCCTGACCCTGTGCCGGGCGGTGGGCATTGAGGCGTGGGGCGTCGGCGACGACAGCAGGCCGTACGCCCCGGTGGCGACCACCCTGTCGTACCTGCGTGAGATGCCGGCCGCCGTCAAGGCGGTGTACGCCCTCGTCATGCGGCCGGATCCACGCTTTCTCGGTCCGCGCGAGCCGGCCATCCGCCGCGCCCTCGGAGCGCCGCGCTAGGCGGCTCGTCCGGACGACCGCGCCTGTCAGGACCCCACGCCCTCCGAGACCCGTACCGATGTGTCGTCCCGGCCGCCGTGCTGCGCGGCCCAGGCGAGCAGCTCCGTACGGCAGGCATGGTCCAGGTGGCGCAGTCCGGTCAGGTCCAGCTCGACCGGACGTCCGTGCGGGATGGCCTCCAGGGTGTCCAGCATCTTGGGCAGGCGCAGGAACGTCGCGTTGCCGGAGAGCTTGATCTCGATTAGACCGATGTGCTCGCGCACGTCCACGTGGATCTCCGAGACCTCCCACGCCGTCTTCGCGACGGCCAGCAGGATGCCGATCAGAACGCCCTCGAACAGGTTCGTCAGCACGATCGCCAGGGTGGTCCCCAGCAGCACGATGGCCTCACCGCGTTCGGTGCGCCACAGCCGGCCGACGTCGCGGGGTGACAGCAGCTTCCAGCCCGCGTGCACGAGGACCGCGGCCAGCGCGGTGACCGGGATCACGCCGAGCACCGCCGGGGCCGCCACGGTGAAGGCCAGGAGCCATCCGCCGTGCAGGATCCGGGACAGCTTCGTACGGCCACCGGCCTGCACGTTCGTCGCGCTGCGGACGATGACGGCGGTCATCGGCAGCGCGCCGAGGAAACCGCACACGGTGTTGCCGACTCCCTGTGCCACGAGTTCCTGGTCGTACCGCGTCCGCGGACCGTCGTGCATGCGGTCGACGGCGGCGGCGCTGAACAGGCTCTCCGCCGAGGCGATCAACGCGAACGCCGCGATGGTGCCGAGCAGACCGACGTCGCCGAACGCGCCGAGGTCGGACAGTGCCGGCGGCTGCAGCGCGGCCACCAGGCCGTGTACCTGGATCCGCTGGACGGGCAGGTCCAGCAGCACGGTGGCCAGGGTGGCGAGCAGCACCGCGACCAGCGCCGCCGGGACCGTACGCAGCCATCGCGGCACGAACCGCCAGCAGATCAGGACCGTGAGGGTGCCCACGCCGACCCCTCCGGCCGCGAGCGCCGAGGGATCACGCGCCGAGTCGGAGACGAGCCCGGGCAGCGCGGTCAGGTTGGCCAGCGCGGCACCGGGCGACCGCCCGTCGAACAGCGTGTGCACCTGACCGGCCACGAGGGCGAGCCCGATGCCGGCGAGCATGCCCTGCACCACCGAGATCGAGATGGCGCGAAACCATCGGCCCAGTCGTAATGCGCCCATCACGACCTGAATGAGGCCGGTCGCCAGCACGATCACGCCAAGGACCCGCAGGCCGTGCGCGTGCACGGCCTCGTACACGAGCACGGTCAGACCGGCCGCCGGGCCGCTGACCTGGAGGCTGCTGCCGGGCAGCGCGCCGGCCACCAGCCCGCCGACGATGCCGGTGACCAGGCCGAGCTCCGGGGGTACCCCGGAGGCCACGGCCACGCCGATGCAGAGCGGAAGGGCGACGAGGAAGACGACGACGGACGCCAGAGCGTCACGCCACAAAGTGTCACGAGCCGAGAAGAGTTCCATCTTTCACCTTGGGTTCGCGGATGGGACTGACGGCGGCGGGATGGCAGGCGGGGAGTTCGGCGGAACGTCAGCACACAGCCTTGGGCCGGCTACGGCAGGTCACCGCCGTAGCCGCTGGTCGACGACCGGACTTGGGGCATGTCTGGCAAATCCCGTTCGTAGCGAGCGGGATCTGTCAGACACGCCCTAGAGAGGCTGGAACCTCCCGTCCGGTGACTGAAGGACACTGACCACGCCGGTGTCGATGGCGTAGAACCATCCGTGCAGGCGCAGCCGCCCCTCCTCGAGGCGCTTCGCGACGCTCGGATGACCGCGGAGCCGCTCCATCTGGACGAGCACGTGCCGCTGGACGGCCGAGGTGAGCGCGTTTCCGTCGCTGAGGTCGGCCGCGTCGCGGGTCTCGTCGTGCGGGCCGGTGTCGGCGAGCCAATGCCGTACCGCCGGCGGGGTGCTCGGGTCATCGGCGTGGACGAGGGCGTTCACGGCCCCGCAGTGCGAGTGGCCGCAGACGATGATGTTCGCCACCTCGAGCGCCTCCACGGCGAACTCGATCGTGGCGGCCTCGCCGAAGGCGCGCGCGGGATCGTGGATGGGCACGATGTTGCCCGCCGTGCGGAGTTCGAACAGCTGACCGGGCTCGGCGCCGGTGATCAGCGCGGGAATGACGCGCGAGTCGGAGCAAGCGATGAACAACGCCTCGGGCCGCTGTCCCTCGGCCAGGCGGCCGAGCTCGGTGCGGCCGATGGTCCGTGCGGAGAACGTCCGGGCATTGTCGATGAGCGACTGCATGGCGCAGCCTTTCTGTGCATCCGTAGGGCCTTGACAACAGAGATGCGAAGAGGCGCGTCATTGCGCCGGAATGGACAGGAGATCGCCAGTCGAAAGCCGACAATTCGCCCTATTTTACGATGGCGCGGGCGGCGGCCGACGACCGGGCTCCCCACGGAGCACTCAGCAGCGGAAGATCTGGAGTGCCTCGGGCGTGCACGCGCCGAGGTGTGGCCGCAGGCCGCCTTCCACGACGGCCGGCGGTGCCGCGCCGGGTGCGGCGAGAGCGGCGCCCTTGACGGGCACCGGCGCGGCGGTCTGCGGCGATGGTGGAAGCGCGGGTAGTCGCAGATGGGCCGGTGTGCCCCGATCGACGATCTGGTGCCGGACATCAGTGTCGTCGTCGCGCACCTGAGGGTCGCGCTTTTCGGCGATCTCTGCTGCGACGGCCGTGGCCTGCGGGGCCTGGGGTCTCGTGTCGAGCCTGTCCGGCCCGCCGGTGAAGCCGAGCGCGATCAGCAGCAATGCCGCGACCCAGCCCAGCCATGCCCTCACCGCGTGCCCCCTGACTCGCGACCTTACAGACTTCGACTCGAAGTAAGCCTAACCCGAGACATTCGGTCAATGGGAGGGGGAACTGTGCGTCGCTTAAGCCGCTTATGGGGGTAAGCCGCCGCGTTCCGGCGCATAGTAGAGACGGGTTTTACGAGAGTCGGACGCGGCGATCCCGGACGCACCCGGCGTACCGGGCAGACTCCCGTGTGCGGCAGATCACGTGGCGGCTCGGGGCGCTCAGGAGCGACAGGGGCTCAGCGGGTGGCGGAACGCGCCCAGGCATACGCAAAGCGCTCCCACCGGGGTGGCGGGAACGCTTTGCGATCATGCCCTGAGCATGGCCCCTGAGACCGGTCCGGGTACCACACTGGACTGATCTCAAATGCCGAGACGGCTACTTCGCCGTACTCTTGCCGTCGCTGTCGTCGTGGTCCTCGGCGTAGTCCGCATAGCGGTTTGCGAGATCCTCGTACGACGAGTCGTCGTCGTAGGGGTCATGGTCATCCTGCGAGTTCTCGTTGACGCCCAGCTCGCCGCGCAGACGGTCAAGGTCGGTCCCGCCGCTGTTGTACTTCAGCCGGCGAGCAACCTTCACCTGCTTGGCCTTGGCTCGGCCGCGCCCCATTGGCTCGACCCCCTCGATG
>JAOPYG010000440.1 GCA_025964685.1 Actinoallomurus sp.
ACTCCTGCGACGTCGTCAGCACCTCGTCGACGTCCCTCGCCAGGGCGTCGAGGTCGAGGGTGTTGAACTCCGCGGCGTAGTCGAAGTCCTCGCCCATGGGGTTGGCCACGGCGGGGTGCTTCCGGAGAATCTTCAGGTTGAGCTGGTTCGGCCACCAGTCACGGTTGCTCCCGCCCTCGGTCGGGTGATTGAAGCGTCCGGCCGAGACCGGGCACCCGCCCGCGCTCTCCTCATTCATCTCGCCAACAACGGCGTCCGGCTTGTCAGACACGGGAATCCTTCCGGGTGTACTCAGGAACTGGTTGCGGTGGAG
Organism: Actinoallomurus sp.; assembly: GCA_025964685.1. Taxonomy (GTDB): domain Bacteria; phylum Actinomycetota; class Actinomycetes; order Streptosporangiales; family Streptosporangiaceae; genus Actinoallomurus. The sequence goes on from JAOPYG010000440.1 coordinate 314, forward strand.
CAGTCGGGGCACAGGCCCCAGTAGATGACCTCGGCCTCGTCGATCAAGAAGCCGTGGTCGTTGGACGCGGTCAAGCAGGGCACCTCGCCGACCGCGCAGTCGACGTCAGCGACGACACCACACGACCGGCACACGGCGTGGTGGTGGTTGTCCCCCACGCGTCGCTCGAACCGAGCCGGGCTGCCGGCCGGTTCGATGCGGCGTACGAGTCCCGCCGCGGTCAGCGCATGGAGGGCCTCGTACACGGCTTGAAGGGAGACATGGCCTACGCGATCACGCACCCCGGAGGCGATCGCCTCGACGCCGAGGTGGTCACCGTCCCGAACGGTCTCGAGCAGCGCGACGCGGGCGGCCGTCACCCGCAGGCCGACACCGCGCAGCTCCTCGGCGGGGGTCGGAGTCGGGGATGCGATCATGGCGCAAACCTATCTTCATAAACGCGAATGATCCAAGACAACGAATAATCCAAGTCTGCTGCCGCGTCAGGCAACTCGTTGAGCTACCGCGATAGCGAGCGGTGAACGGGCACGGCGAAGGAGTGTTTAGGCTGTTCACCGTGCCTGACAGAGCCGGGAACAAGCTTGGGGAGTTCCTCCGCGCCCATCGCGCGCGTACTGATCCCGCCGACGTGGGCATGCGCGCCGACGGCGACCGCAGGGTTACCGGGCTCCGCCGCGAAGAGGTCGCCGTGCTCGCCGGGGTGAGCGTCGACTACTACGCCCGGCTGGAACAGGGCAGGGAGCGCAACCCGTCTCCACAGGTCCTGGACGCGATCGGGCAGGCGCTCAGGCTTGACGCCGATACGCGCGGCCACGCCTTCCGGCTCGCCGGGCTTAGTCCGAAGCTGCCACCGGGCGGCTCACAGGACCTGGTCCACTCGCCCCTGCTGCACCTGCTCGACTCCTTTCCCATGGCGGCGGCGTACGTGCCTAGCCCCTCGCGGTACGGGCGCTCTCGGAGGGTCGGCGGCAGGAGAGCCGGGACATCCGTGTGACGGTGGTGAGCCCGGGCCTCACCCAGTCGGAACTCAGGGCTGACACCAGCGAGGCCCGGACGTCACTGTCGCCAATTCTGGGAGGCAGGGCACGGTTCTGGCCCTGGAGGGACCTGCGGGAGGACGTCCGGACAAGGAAGGGGTAACGGGAACGGCCGACGAAAGGTGGCTGCATGAACCGAGCGAGCCCGCAACCTTCGAAGGAGCGGACCGTAGTCGACGACTCACATGTCATCGACCGGTCGCTCAGAGATCCCGATGCGTTCGCCGAGCTCTTTCACCGGCATTCGGGCGAGATCGGGCGCTATGTCACACGGAGGGTCGGGCCGGGGATCGCTGAGGACATCGTCGCGGAGACGTTCCTCATCGCGTTCCGGCGGCGTGATTCCTACGACGGAAGCCAGCAGGGCGCACGCCCCTGGCTCTATGGGATAGCCACCAACGTGATGCGGCGGCACCGCCGCGACGAGGTCCGTGCGTTGCGGGCCCTGGAGCGGACCGGTATCGACCCCGTCATGACCGAGTCGTTCGCCGACCGCGTGGATGGGCGGGTGTCGGCGGCGGAGACCTCTCGGCTGCTCGCCCCCGCGCTCGCCCGGTTGAACGCCGGGCAACGCGATGTGCTGCTGCTCACCGCCTGGGCCGGACTCACCCTCGACCAGATCGCTGAGGTGCTGGGCATCCCCCACGGCACGGCCCGGTCCCGGCTGAACCGTGCCCGTACGAAGATCCGCGCGGCGCTCGTGGGTGCACAAGAGAGGAAGGACGACCATGGATGACCTGATGCTGCTCGCCGACATGCGCAAGGAGATCGCGCCGGACACCCGGTACCCGGCGGCGCGTGACGCCCTCCTGGCCGAGATCTCCGGTGCGGCCCCGAGGCCATCACCGCGCAACCGCCGGCCGATCCTGATCAGCGGGCTACTGGCAGGGACGGTCGCGGCCGGCGCGATCGTCGTCGCGGTGACGTCCGGCGGCGAACACCAGACGCCGCCCACCTACCCGGCGACCACGGCGCCGCCGCTCCGGCTGGTGGCGGTGACGAGCCCGATGGCGCTGGCCGCCAACGCCGCCAACGTGGCGCAGCGCACCCCGATCCCGGCCGCGACCCAATGGGTCTACGTCAAGATGGAGTCCACGATCTCGCATGCCCCGCCCTCGGGTGCGATGGCCCAGGTGCCCGGCTCGCACCAGATCAGGGAGACCTGGACGAGGGTCGACATGCAGTACCTGGCCTCCATCCGGCACGGCAAGACCGTGGTGACGAGCACTCACGGCGGAATGGGCACTCCCATCGGCTGGCCCGCCATCAGCTATTCATACCTGAACTCGCTGCCGACCGACCCGGACGCGCTGCTCAGGCTGATGCGCCACAACCTCACCGACCCCGAGCTCGCAGGGCCCAACGACGGCAAGCTCTCGGACAACGACGTATTCGACTCCGCCATCGCCCTGATGGAGAACTACACCGTGCTCCCCGCCCGGCTGAACGCGGCTCTGTACGGGGTACTCGCCCGGCTGAAGGTCGTCCACCTCGACCGGGCCAGGGACAACGCGGGCCGCAAGGTTCTCAGCCTCTTCCGGACCCAGGACGGTATGAAGACCGCCATCTTCATCAATCCGACGAGCTACGCGTACGCCGGGCAGAGGAGAGTCATGGTCGCCGATCGCACCTCACACGCTGACGACGGCACCTTCACCCTGCGCCAGGGAGAGCTCCTCAACGACGAGGCGATCCTCGTCTCGAAAATCGTGAACGCTCCGGGGACGCGTTCCTGAACCTGTGGGCTTCGGCGCGCCTTAGGCGAGCCGGGGCCCACTCATGGCTCGTCGGCTCCGGTCTTGGCATAGGCGGGCGTCATAGCG
>JAOPYG010000465.1 GCA_025964685.1 Actinoallomurus sp.
TGACCAGGCCTAACGGCAGATCCCGTGGAGAGCCCGTTGCGCGGAGACGCGCACGGCGGGTTCGGCGAGAGGTCCGGGGAAACGGACCGGGAGCAATCCCGGCACCGCGCCCCGGGCCTACTCAGCGCCTCTCTGTGTCAAGCCGCTGCGAGCAGAGAGGTATCCAACTTGTTGAATCGGTGGCGTTGGTCGAGGTCTGCAGCCAAGATCGGCAACAGTTCCGGCTGACGTTCGTTGCCTTGGACGGTGCCGGTCACGGGCACAGTGCGACGGAGCAGGAGGCCCGTAAGCGTCTGGCTCGACGCAACGAGGCGTTCTTCGACTTCGATCCGGTACGCGAACTCCTTCCCACGGCCGGGCTGGAACGGCCCCCTCGAATGGCCGGACAGGCCCTGGAGTTCACCGCTTCGATCCGGGGTTCGCCTACCGCTACGTCCCGGTTGCCGGCATCACCGTCGGCCAGGCAATCGACCTCGGCGTCCAATACACCCGTGCCGCTTACCGGTTCCAGCTTCGGTAGCAGGCGGCGCGTTGATCAGGGATCGTGTGACCATGGCTGACGTGCGTGTGTTGGGTGTGGACGCCTGTAAGGCAGGCTGGGTTGGCGTCGCGCTCTCGGGCCTTCGCGTGACCGCCTACGTTGCACCCCAGATCCGTGACTTGGTCTCAACAGTTCAAGCCGGCGAAAGACTCGACGTCGTTGCCGTTGATATGCCGATCGGGCTGCCCGAATGACAGTGTTCGCATGGCCGATGTGCTCGCCCGGCAGGCCCTGGGACCGCGCAGGTCTTCGATCTTCATGACGCCGGTTCGGGCAACGCTCGCTCACCTGGCCTATGCCGAGGCATCTGCGGAGAACATGAGGCTCACCAATAAGGGAATCAGCCGGCAAGCGTTCGACCTCATACCCAAGATCCGTCAAGTCGATGAGTGGGTCTGCCATGCAGGGGCGCGTGTCGTCGAAGTCCATCCTGAGCTGTCGTTTGCTGAACTCGCCGGCGCGCCACTCTCGACACGCAAGACCACCTGGGCCGGAGCCGTGGAGCGTCACCGGCTGCTGGCCGGGGCCCGGATAGACCTTCCGCACGATCTTGGCGGCGTGGGCGAACAAGTCGCTATCGATGATGTGTTGGATGCCGCCGCCGCAGCGTGGACCGCCCAGCGTGTCGCGTACGGTCAGGCCCGTTGCCTTCCCGATCCGCCACAAAGCTTCAGCGACGGGCTTGCCGCCGCGATCTGGGTCTGAGCGATCACCCGCGTGGTTGCCGCCGAACTCCAAGCCGCCGGCGACCACGTCGGTTCCTTGTGGGGTGCGGATACTCGGTTTCGACCGTTGAGCTGCGGTTTCTTTCTCTGTCTATGCTGCAGATCTGTACTCGTTGATCAGTCCGTCAACCGCTTGGCGGCGCCTGAGGCGGATCCGGTCCAGGTCAGCGGGAGGCATCGCCGGGACCCGTGGTTGGGGCGGTCGCAGATCTCGTGCTCGGTGCGGGCGGTGGGTGTCGTATCGAAGTCGCGCGTGAACTTCGTGTCGCGGTCTCGGATGAGGAACTTGATGTGCTCGGCTCTTTGGCCCAGGTCGATGACGAGATTGCGGGCCTGCTGGGCGACCCATGCTCCGGTCGGTTTCGTCGTGGCGCCGGCGATGTGAACGGCCCTGCTGGCGTGCTCGATGAAGAATAGGACGTAGATCCGCTTGAGAAGCACCGTGTCAACGTGGAATACATCGCAGGCCACAATCCCTTCGGCCTGTGCCTTCAGGAACCGGCCCCAGGTCGGCCCGCTGCGCCGGGGAGCGGGGTCCAGGCCGGCGCGTTCGAGGATGTCGCGCACGGTGCTGGGTGGCACCCGCATGCCGATTCCGGCGAGCTCACCGCTGATTCGCGCGTAGCCCCACGTCGGGTTGTCGCGCGCGATCCTCAGCACAGCATCGCGGATGTCTGTCCTGGTGGCAGGGCGGCCTGGACGCCTGTGCGGATAGGTCCATTTGCGGGCGATCAGACGGCGGTGCCAGCGCAGCAACGTCGCCGGCGCCACGAAGAAGCTGTTCCACGACGGGCGAGGCAGGAACCGCGATAGCGCTGCCAACACGACCCGATCCGCATCGTTGAGGTCGGGCTGGTTCACCTGACGACGCAGCACGGCGACCTGGTGCCGAAGCACGACGATCTCGAAGTCCTTGGCACGGTCACCGCGCCCGAACAACACCAGGAGTTGGAAGATCCGACACAGGACGAGGTAGAACGCGGACCAGAACACAAGCAGCCAGGATGCCCGCAACCCGAGCATGCCCGAGCCACGAACCCGCAGGTCCAGGACATCGGCCCGGTTTCCGCACCCCACAAGCTCATGCCGACACGGATCATGCGGGGCTCCTGGCCTGGGAGCCCCGCATGATCCAGTCAGTCGATCAGTGGAAGGTGAAGGTGGCCGAGTTGATGGTCTGGGTGCTCGGACACAGGAAGCTGCCCGAGGACTTGGTGGCGGTGTAGGGACCGCCGGTGTAGGTTCTGGTCGTTCCCTGGCGGGGGATCGAGACGTTGGTCACCTTGTACCCGCAGGAGACGCCGGACGTCGTACCGGAGACGTCGATCTCGGGGGACGAGGCGGTGCCGGCCGCGTCATTGAAGGTGACCGTCGGGTTGTTGGTCAGGTTCGCCGTGATGCTACCGCTGCAGGTCGGGTGGACCGTCGTGTGGTCGACCGTCAGGGTGTTCGGGGGAACGTCGCTGGTGGTCGCGTTCGTCCATGAGCAGCTCGAGCTGCCCACGGTGATGTTACCGTCGACCAGGCCGCCGGCCGCGTGGGCCGCCGTTCCTGCGAAGCTGACAGCGATGACGGAGAGGCCGACAAGCAGGCTGGCGGGTCTCATGTGGATCCTCCTCGATCTCGATACGTGGCGGTGGCTCTTCCGCCGCGGCTCGACGCGACGGTGCTTCGTCCCTACGGCTTCCTCTCCCCGGGGTACCGCGAGGATCACCGTGGAGTTCGGCACCGACCTGTCGAACGTGAACGTGAATCTCATTCATAATCGGCGGATTACTTATCGGATAACCCGTCCAATTAGGACGGGTTTAGTTCCCGGCCGCACCGCACGCAACGACAGGTGTGATCCCGTGGGGCCTGGGTCGACCCGTTGGCTGAGCTGCCCGGCTCGAGAACGTCGCGTAGCTGTCGCCGGCTGCTCACCTCAAGCTTTCGCATGGCGTTGGCGAGGTGGTATTTGACCGTGCGGTCCGACAGGTACAGGTTTGCGGCGATCTCCCGGTTCGTGTGGCCTGAGGCGGCCAGGTCGGCGACCTCGCGTTCCCGTGGGGACAGCTGATTACCGTAGCCGGGTCGGCCGCGTCGGTGAGGTATCGCAAGGCCGGCCGTCCGCATCAGCTGCCTGAGCCGATTGGCGTCCCAGACGGCGCCGAGGCCGGTGAACGTACTCCACGCGTGGCGCAGCAGATCGGTGTCTGGTGCCTGTCCTGCGGAGATCTGGGAGCGTACCTCGGAGGCGCACGCATGGGCCACCAGCCGGGGGTCCGGCAACGCTGCGTACCCGCGGCGGGCGCGACGGTAGCCGGTCGACGCCCGGCTCGCGTCGCCGTCCTGCTCGCTCACCCGCGCCTCGGCGAAGCTGAGCGCGGCGCGGGCGAGCGGCGCATCCCGGCCTGCCAAGCCACTGCGGTACCGGGGAAGGACCGCGCGGACCAGATCGAGCGGGATGAAGGGGAGCAGCGGCGCCGCCCAGACCCAGATCTGCCTGCCGGCCAGTGCGTCCAGTACCTGGCGAGCGAAGGCATGCCCAAGGCGCCGGTGAGCAATCGTGAGTGCCACCCGGTTGAACTCCGCGACGGCATGAGCCGCGATGGCGATCTCCCCGACCCCGCACGCTTCCTCGGTCACCGCGCGAAGTGTGCGACGCGCGACGTCCAGCCGGCCTCGCTCCGTGCGAATCTGGGCCGACAGCAGCCGAGCGTGCAGCTGGCCGTGTACATCCGGATCACCGGCGAGTCCGCTTGCCTGGTCCTCGGCGTCGATGTCGCCCGTCCTCCAGCGAACCCGTAGCGCGCTGGCACGAAGCTGTGGGTCGTACATGTGAGACTGAGCGTCGGCAGCCAGCCGCCGCCCTCGCTCGACCAGCTCCAGGCTGCGCGAATAGTGGCCCAAGTGCAGGGCAGCGTCGGCCAGGTTGAGCAGTCCCCGAATCATCTGCCGATTCACGTCCGGCCGATCACCGTGGGTGGGCAGGGCGTCGGCCGCGGGCCAGCCCTCGGGGCTACCGATAGTGAGCAGCAGGTGCGCGGCGGTGGTCAGAACGACCGCGTGCGCCATCGGATCCGTGGTCTGGGCAAGCGCCGCGCGGGCCTGGTTCAGGCATGACATCTGCATCGGTAGGTCGCGATCCGGCAGCCTGGTCGGCATGGCGAGGATGGCAAGGGCGATCGCGTGGAGGTCCGGACGCCGGGCGAGGTCGCCGATAGCGGTGCACATCTCACCTACCGCAGCGTCCGTTTCCTGTCGTGATCCGACGGATTCCAAGGATGACCAGGCGCGAAGCAGGCGCAACTCGGCCCGCTGCGCCGGCGACGCAATGCCGCGTTTTTGCGCCACGGCCAACAGGGCGGTGGTCGCTCCGGTCCGATCGACACCGCCCAATGCGGCCCATCCCAGCTTGATCGCGACCTCGGCCCGTCTCTCCTCCGCGACCGCGCCCGCCTGGAGGACATCCCGCAGGTTGGCATGGGCGGCTTCGAAGGAGCCGTCGGTGGTGGCGATTTCGGCGGCGGCCTCGGCGCTTGTCGCCCACCCCTGGATGTCGCCGGCGTGCTTGTGATGCTCGACCGCCCGTACGACCATGGCATCGCAGCCAGTGCTGGCCAGCTCCCGAGCGACGACGGCGTGCAACCTACGCCGACGATGGCCGGGTATGGCCTGGTAGATGGCAAGTCGCGCCAGCTCGTGGCGGAATCTTAAGGTGATGCTGTCCAGACTGTGGTCGCGTAGTAACCCGTAACGGGTCGCATCCCCGAGGGCGACGCTTGTCTGGTCGGCGTCCATCCCGGTAACCCTGGCCACTAATCCGGGTTCGGCCGAATCGGCCAGCACGGCCGCGGCCTCGAGTGCGGCGCTCCCGGCGGCGCCGAGACTCCGGGCACGGGCGATGATCTCAGCACCGACCGTCGGCGGGACCGTCGCCGACAAGTCGACCACCGCCGCTTCCCCGCTTGATCCGAGGGACCATTCGCCATTCACGAGGCACAGCAGGCCGCGCTGTCGAAGCAGTAGCACATCTTCGCGCACCACAAGCGGCACACCGCCATTGCGCTCGTAGAGGAGGTCCATAAGCTCACGGGACATGACCGTCTCCGGGCCGCCCAGAATCGCGCCGGCCAGCCGACCGGCGGCTGATGCCGACAGCGGTGAGAGGTGGACGTGGGCGGTGGTCGGTCCTGGGATTGGAAGGGCGGCCGAGGAACTACAGGTGATCGCGACCGACAACTCCGGCGGCGGCCGGGCACTGATCATCCGGAGCAACTCGACCGTGGCCTCGTCGACCCATTGCAGATCCTCGAGCACCAAGACTGTGGGGCCGAGCCTGGAGAGCAACTCGGCGGTGGCGCGCACCAGGCGGTGGCGCGCCAGTTGTGGGTCCTCCAACGGCGGCGGTGTCGGCGGCAGAATGTCGGCCAGGTCGGGTAGCACCGTCCGCAAAACCCCGGACAGCGCGCTGAGGCCCTGTACGCGCGGTCGGTCCGCGGTGGCGAGGGCCTCGATCACTGGCCCCAGCGGACAGGACGCTAGTGACGGGCGGGCGGATCCAAGCAGCTGCTGCCGGTCCGCGAGCGCCTCTTCGGCGATCGCCTGGCGCACCAGGCGGGTTTTTCCGATCCCGGGTTCGCCCTCCACCACGGCCACGGCGGGTGGAAGGGCAAGTGCCTTCACGAGCGACGCTAGGTCGCTGTCGCGTTCTACCAGCGGCGGATCATCTGGTGGCACGACTGAGACCTCCTGCCACTTGCTGGGATTCTCACATGGTTTGGACCGCATGCCTACCCTGACTCCGCCAGTTGTTAAGTTGTCAACACAAATGATTCGCACTTCGCGTCGCGGTCACGAATCAAGAACTTGAAGCCATCTGCCCGGTCACCCAGCTCGTGTGCTGTTCAATTCCGAATCACCCACACGGGTAATTCTGTCGCAATGGAATCGGCCGGTGGTGCCGTTCTCCGGCACCAGCCGAGCTCCGGGCGCGAGAGTTCCTTCTCTGCTTCCAAAGAGGCGGAGATTTGGTGTTCGGCAGCAGGTTGCACGTCTTCGGCCATCGTGGGCCGATCGGGCGGGGTGCTCGCAGCGCTGGTGATCGTCTCGATACTGAAGAAGTCGCAGGCCAAGATCCCGGACGCCTGGGTCTTAAGAAGCTGGCCCCAGGTCAGGTCGCCGCGCCGTACGGGCCGTGCTCGCGCTGGCCCTGACCGAGGTGGGGCGCGAACGCGAGGCGGTCTCGCTCGCCGCCCACCTGCCCCGCCACGAGCGCTCCACGGCGGACTACGCCCGGCTGCTGGTGGAACCGGAGGCCTGACCCCGGGGATTCCCGGCGGCCCGCAGGGCGGGCACGGCGAGGAGGAGCGAGGCGCCCGCAGCCCCGAAGGCGCGGGACGGTGCCACGTGGTACAGCGGCAGCCACGCGAGGGGAGCGACCGCCGCGCCCGCGAAGCGGAACGCCGACACGGCCGACAGCGCCCCACCCCGGTTGCCGGGAATGGCGCGCATCGTCAGGTTCTGCAGCGCCACGGTCAGCAGGGAGGCGCTCGCGCCCGCCCCCGTCCAGCAGACGATCAGCGCGAGCACCGAGCCCGTGACGCCGATCGCCGCGACGAACGCCGCGGTGACCACTGCGGCCAGGATGCCGCACGCGCGCGGGCCGAAGCGGTCGCTCACGGTGCCCCACACCGAGCCCAGCACGAGCCCGGCCACGCCGAAGCCGACCAACACGAGCCCGGTGAGGTCGGGGCGCAGCTTCAGCGCGTCACCGGCGTACAGCGCCACGAGGAACGGCAGCGCCGACGCGCCGATGTAGGACAGGAACGCCCCGGCCGACAGCAGCCCCAGGCGACCGCTGACGAGCGGCCGCCACGCGGGAGCCTCCGCCCCGGGACGCGGGCCGCCCGGCGGAGGCGCGAAGGCGAGCAGGACTCCCGTCGCGGCCACGACGACGAACGCCAGCCGCCACGACCACACCGCGGAGACCCCGCCGAGGAGCGGCGCGAACGACTGACCGGCGGCCTGGAAGCTGGAGAACGACCCGATGGCGCGGCTGAGCCGCTCCCGCGGGATCGCGCCGCCCAGGCCGGCGAGCAGGAGCGGTGAGGTGAAGGCGTTCGCGGCTCCCATGACGGCCCGCCCGGTGAGGAAGGTCGTCAGCGTGGGAGCGAGGGCACAGCCCACTGACGCGATTGCGTACGCCACGTAGGCGACCTGCACGGTACGGCGGAGGCCCCAGCGCTCACCGAGCGTGCCCGAGATCAGCTGGATCACCGCGAACGGCACGAAGTACGCGGTGATCGAGGTGGCGACGGCGGCAGTCGACGCGTGCACGGACCCCGCGATCTCGGGCAGCATGGGCGCCACCACTCCACCGCCCAGTGGCCCGAGCAGGCCGCCGGTGTAGAGCGCCGCGACGGTGAATCGCTGCCGCACGTCTCAACCGGCCCGCTTCGCCGTGAAGATCAGCCGGACGTAGTCGACGACCGGCTCGCCCAGCCGCGCCGCCACCGCGTCCACGAACGCGTCGTGTTCGGCCGGGGGCAGGCGGTCGAGCTGCGCGCCCAGCACCACGGTCGCGAGGTAGCTGTGGAACTGCGCCCCGGGCTCCAGCCGCGCGGGATCGGGGACGAGATCGACCTCGACGTCGGTGAAACCGGCGCGTTCGAGCCGCTCGCGGGTCTCCTCGGCGCCGGCGAAGTGCCAGGTCTCCTCGGGCTCGCCGAGCACGTCCTCGATGGCGGCCCGCACGGTGGCGACGTTGCCCTTGCCGCCGCAGTCGGCCGCGAACCGCGCACCCGGCCGAAGCGCGCCGGCGATGTTGGCGAACAGCGCGTCGTGGTCGTGGATCCAGTGGAACGTCGCCACGCTGAACGCCGCGTCGGCCGGCTCGTCGATCGGCAGGGGCCGGGTCAGGTCGGCCTGGATCGCCTGTACCTGGTCGAGCCGCCCGGGCTGATCCGCCAGGCGGTCGCGCAGCCGTTCGAGCATGCGGGCCGAGCCGTCGACGGCGACGACGCGGCCCCGGGGCAGCTCGCCGAGCAGCGCCTCGGTGTCACGTCCGGTGCCGCAGCCCGCCTCCAGGACCGTCTCGTCACCGGCGAACGAGAGGCGTCCGAGCGTGCGTCTGCCCCAGCGGAGGTGCGGCAACGGGAGCGAGTCGTACGTCGTGGCGTCCCATTCGCGAAGCATCATCCTCACCTTACCTTTTGTGGCGACCCTACCTCCGGTCTCATTTCGTGAGAGAAATCGTCTCACTGATCGGATGTTCGACCAGAGAAATCGCGTTGACGGACCGGGATCACGGACGGCACCGTGGCCGGATGCTGATCAGGCGCGAGACGCCCGAGGACGCCGGAGCCGTCGATCACGTCACCGCGTTGGCGTTCGCCCGGCCCGGTACGACCGGCGACGTGCCGGAGGCCCGGCTGGTCCGGGAGCTGCGCACCTGCGACGCGTGGCTGCCGGACCGGTCCTTCGTGGCGGTCGCCGAGGGCGCCGCCGGGCAGGTGGTCGGCCATGTCGTCTGCACCCGGGCCCGGGTGGAGGCCGCGCCGGTGCTCGCGCTCGGCCCGCTCGGCGTGCGTCCCGGCCAGCAGAGGCGCGGCGTCGGCAGCGCGCTCGTGCACACCGTCCTGGGCGCGGCGGACGCGTCGGGCGAGCCACTCGTCGCGCTGCTCGGCGACCCGGCCTACTACGGGCGGTTCGGCTTCCGTCTCGCCGGGGAGTACGGCGTCATCCCGCCCGTGGCCGGATGGCGCCCGCACTTCCAGGTGCGCACGCTGTCCGCGTACGACCCCGCCCTCCGCGGCGCGTTCGCCTATCCCGCCCCCTTCGACCGCGTGTGAGGCCTGCCCGGCGCCGTCACTGCGCGGCGGCCGCGCGCAGGATTTCCAGCCGGCCCGCTCTGTGCGCCGGCCGCAGTGCCGCGAGGACCCCGGCGAGCGCGCCGATCGCGACGATCACCACCAGCTGCGTGACGGGGACGGCGACGGTGCCGCCGGTCGCCGCCCGTGCCAGTGCCCAGCCGGGCAGGAGGCCCAGCCCGACGCCGCCCGCCGTGCCGAATAGGGCGACCATGAGGGATTCCCACCGGATGATGGAGCGGATCTGTCCGCGGGTCGCCCCGACGGCGCGGAGCAAACCGAGCTCTCGCGTGCGTTCGTGCACCGACAGTGACAGTGTGTTGGCGATGCCCAGCAGCGCGATGACGATGGCCAGCGCCAGCATGACGTACACCAAGGTCAGCAACCCGTTCACTCCGGACGCCTGCGCGTCGATGTAGTCGCGCCTGCTCTGGACGGCCGGTGCGGCGTACGGCGCGGCGGCCCGTGTTACGGCGCTTCCGCCCTCGGCGGTACTCACTCCAGGCCTGAGCTTGATCAGCACGGTCGTGTCCTGTGGCTGCGGATCGTGCGCGGTCCACTCGGTGCGCGGCAGCAGGTAGTCGCCCGCCGGTCCACCGGCCTCGAAGGTCCCGCCGACGGTGAGTGTCCGGCGCGTGCCGTCGGCGAACACCACCGGCAGGGGAGTGCCCGTCCGCCAGCCGTGCGAGTGCGCGGTGGCACGCGTGACCGCGAGCTGGCCCGGCCTGAGGCGAGCCGCGGAACCCAGGTCGAGCACCTGGGTGAGCGCCGCCGGGTCGGCGTACCGGACACGGACCGCCGTGCCGGCGATCCGTACACCGCCGGTGCCCATGCCCGCGGCCGCCTCGATCTGCGGGAGACGCGCCACGTCCTCGGCCAGCCGGGGCTCGAAGCCACCGCCCACGCTGGACCCGGTGCTGATCGCCAGGTCACCGCCGAACGACCGTGAGACGGTGTCCTGGATGGAGGCCCGCGACGAGGCGGCGAGGACGGTGAACAGCGTCACCACGCCGATCCCGATCATCAACGCGGTGGCGGCACCCGCCACCCGGCGTGGGTTGCGCGTGGTGTTCCGCCGGGCCAGTACGCCGGTCACCCGGCGCAGCGGCGCGCCGAGCAGCATGCCCGCGGGCCTGGCGGCGACCGGGCCGAGCACGACCATCCCGATGAGGCAGGCGACCGCGCCGAGGCCGGCCAGGACCATCGCGTTGCCCGCGGCCGCGGAGACCACCGCCAGGATCACCCCGCCGGCGGTGAGCGTGCCGCCGGCGAGGGCACGCCCCCGGGACGCGCCGGGCCGTTCCGCGGCGGTCTCACGCAGGGCGGCGACGGGCGGCGTACGTGACGCGCGCACCGCCGGGAGCAGGCAGGCCAGGAGCGTGACCAAGACCCCGACCACGACGGCGACCGCGACGGTCGTGACGGTCAGCACCAGGCCTCCCACCGGCAGCGAGGCGCCCCCCGCAGAGAACACGGCCTCCAGAGCGGTCGCGAATCCCAGCCCGCCCGCGACCCCGGCGACGGACGCGACCAGGCCGATCGCCCCGGCCTCGGCCATCACCGAGGTCAGCACCTGCCGCCGGGACGCACCGACGGCGCGCAGCAGCGCGGACTCCCGGCTCCGCTGCGCCACGGTGATCGTGAAGGTGTTGTAGATGCTGAACGTGCCGACGAGCAGCGCGACCCCCGCGAACACCAGGAGGAAGGCGCGGAACATCTGGAGGAACCCCTTGGTGACCGCGGTCATGCCCTCCTCGCCGAGGGCCGTACCGGTGATCACCTCGGTGCCCGCGGGGACCACCTGCCGCAACCGTCCGACCAGGGCGGCCTGTGACACTCCGCTCGCCGCCCGTACGGACACGCTGCTGATCCGGTTCGGTGACGCGGTCACGTACCGGCGGGCGCCGTCCACCGTGAACGCGGTGAAAGACGACCCGCCGAAGCCGTCCTGATCACCGAATTTCGCGATGCCCACCACCCGTACCGGGACCCGCCGCGGCGTGAGCACCGCCGTCCGGTCGCCCAGCCGGAGCCGTCCCTGGTTCGCGACCGCCCGGTTGACGACGACCTCGTCGTCGGCCCGGGGCGCCCTGCCCTCGACCAGGTGGTACGGGTTCAGGCGCGCGTCGGTGAGCCAGTTGCCGGCGGTCCTCGGCCCGAGCACGGCGATCGCCGCGCCGTCCCGGCCGAGAAGCTGACCCGCCCCGTCGATGACCGGCTCGGCCACGGCGACGCCGGGCACCCGGCGCACCCGGTCCGCGATCCCCGCGTCGATCGTTCCGCGCTCGCCCATCGGTGAGTCGCCGACGTTGGTCGAGCCGCGCACCGACGCGTCGGTCCCGGCGTAGGCCTGGCCGAAGAACCGCCCGATGCTGGAGTTCAGCGTGTCCCCGAGCACGAGTGCCCCGGCGAGGAAGGACACGCCGAGGAAGACGGCGGCGAGCGAGCCCGCGAGGCGCCGTTTGCGAGCCCAGAGCCCCTTGAGCACGATCCGTGTCACCGGGCCCTCCCCGGCAGGTCGGCCCCGGCGTCGAGGGCGCTCATGTGGTCGAGCACCGTACGCGCGGTCGGCGCCTCGACACGGTCGGACAGCCCACCGTCGGCCAGGAAGATCGCCGTGTCCGCGTACCCGGCCGCGACCGGGTCGTGGGTGACCATGACGATGGTCTGGTCCAGCTCCGACACGGCCGTGCGCAGAAACGCGAGGATCTGCGCTCCCGTGCGCGAGTCGAGGTTGCCGGTGGGCTCGTCGGCGAAGACGATGTCCGGTCGTGCGGCCAGCGCCCGCGCCACGGCGACCCGCTGCTGCTGCCCGCCGGACAGCTCGGCCGGCCGATGTCCGCGCCGGTCGCCGAGCCCGACCGTGTCGATCACGTGCTCGATCCAGTCGGGGTCGGGGCGCGTGCCTGCCAGGGTCATCGGCAGCGCGACGTTCTCCGCGGCGCTGAGCGAAGGAAGCAGGTTGAAGGACTGGAAGACGAACCCGACGCGCTCTCGCCGCAGGACGGTGAGCCGGCGGTCGGACAGGGTCCCCAGCTCGATCTCGCCGATGAAGACCTGACCGGACGACAGCGTGTCGAGTCCCGCGACGCAGTGCATCAGCGTCGACTTCCCGGCCCCGGACGGCCCCATGATCGCGGTGAACCGTCCGGAGGCGAACTCCACGCTCACATCGTCGATCGCGCGCACCTCGGCGGCGCCCGACCCGTACACCTTGGTGGCTCCCACCGCACGCGCCGCGGCGCGTCGTTCACCCATCATCGGCTTCCCTCTTCCTCGGAACGTTTCCCCGAGGATCTCCGCGCGGCGACGCCGGTGTCGTCGGACGGGAAGCGGCACCAGCCCTGCTCCCGTCACGGTAGGCGCCGGCGCGCCCCGCTACCCCGGCGGGCGTATACCGGCGCGGCGAGGCGTCGCGACCTCGGCGTCAGCGCGTGGCCGGGCAGGGCGGGAAGAGGCCCCGGGTGCCGGTCGGGTAGGCGGACGGGTCCGTGAAGCGGCAGCCGAATTCCGGGCGGGCGACCGCCGCCGGGTCCGTCACCGCGTCGCCGGCCGGACGACCGCCGCCGTGCACCCAGCGGGCCAGGTCGTCCCACGCCTGCCCCGCCTCGGCCGGGGAGAACTCGCAGTGCTGGGCGCTGCGGATCGCCCGCTGCACCACGAGGCCCGACAGGTGGTTCCGCGCGACCTCGGACCCGTAGATCTCCTCCATCGAGAACGGGACGAACATGTCGCCCAGCCCGTGCAGGGTCAGCGTCTTGGCGGTCGGCAGCCCGAAGATGCGCGGGACCTGCGACAGGAGTGGCGAGTAGCGGTCGATCGGGTCGGCGACCCGGACCCGCTGGACCGTGCGGTTCACGTTCACCGGCGTGTTCGGCGCGTACACGGTGCCGGTGTTCGTGGCGAGCCGCCCCGGGTCCTCCGCCGGCGTCGTGCCGGTCGGCGGGGCCCCCAGGGTGAACAGGAAGTCCTTCCACACCGCGAACGCCGCGGTCGCGCCCGGACGCGGGCCCCCGGAGCGGTTCACGGTGATGGCACGCAGCTGTTCGCCCAGGTCGTTCGTTGTGTCCGGACCGCCGGGGCGAAGCGCTGACAGCCCGAGCGCCTCTTCCATGCGCGGCACCGCGTTCGTGAGGTAGTCGGCCTGCGGGGGATAGGCGCGTACGCCGGAGAGGTCCTGGGCGACGACGTTGTAGTCGAGGAAGAAGTCGAACAGCCGGTCGTCGCCGAGGACGCCGCACATCGGCAGCGCCCCGGAGTACTCGAACGGGTACTGCTCCAGCGAGCGGCCGATGATGTGGCCGCCCATCGACACGCCCGCGACGTAGGTGCGCTTCGGCCGGTGCCACTGCCGCGCGAACAGCCCGGCCAGGTCGTGGGTGCCCACGACTCCCGCGCGGACGTCGTAGCCGTTGTCCGCGTACGACGAGGCGGCCCAGGCGTACCCCTCGCCGACCAGCTTCTGCCGCAGGTCGAAGTCCGGCGGGTCGACGGTCAGCACCGTGTCCTGGCCGCGGTAGCCGTGCGCCCACATGACGAGCTCGCCGTTCCAGTGCGCCGGGACCTCGATGTCGTACGCGGCGTGGTGGAACACCCCCTGGCGTACGGCCGTCGGCTCGCCGCCCGGGCTCAGCGGGGGAAGGGGCGGATTGCTGATCGTGTACGGCGGCAGCGGCCGGTCGTCGGGCACCGGCGCGGCGGCCGACGGGGCGGCGGTCCCCAGTGAGAGGACCATGGCGGCACCCGCGGCCAGCGCGGCGAATCGGCGACGGCGCATCGGGAGCACTCCTTGCCTGCCGGGACCGTGACGGCGAGGAACGGCGGCCCTGGATCTCGCCGCACGATAAGTCCGCGCCGGAACGACGGCAAGATCTCCGAGCCGGTGCGGCCGGGAGCGGCCAGCCGGCCGCGTACAAGGCCGCCGTGCGACGGGACGGGCGCGCGTGAAACGCTCGCCCCAGGACATTCCGCTTCGGTCAGCAGAGGAGGGGCGATGTCGGATCGCCTGAACGGAACGGTCGCGTTGGTCACGGGAGCGTCGAGCGGCATCGGTGCGGCCGCCGCGCTCGCGCTGGCCGAGCAGGGAGCGGCGGTCGCCCTGGTGGCCCGCCGGGCCGACCGCCTCGACGCGCTGGCGGACAAGATCCGCGGCGCGGGCGGCACGGCGCTGGTGCTGGCCGGCGACGTCACCGTCGAGGAGCAGGCCCGCGAGGTGGTGGAGCGTACGGTCGCGGAGCTCGGGCGGCTGGACACTCTGATCAACAACGCCGGGGTGATGCTCCTCGGGCCGGCCGTCGACGCGCCGATGGAGGAATGGCGGCGCATGGTCGAGGTGAACGTCCTCGGCCTGCTGTACTGCGCGCACGCGGCACTGCCGCACCTGCTCAGTGCCGCCGACGACGACCCGCGGCACGTCGCCGACCTGGTCAACATCAGCTCGGTCGCCGGACGGGTGGCGCGCTCGGGCAGTGCCGTCTACAACGCGACCAAGCACGGCGTGGGCGCGTTCAGCGAGGGGCTGCGCCAGGAGGTCACCGGCCGGCACGTGCGCGTGTCCCTGGTCGAGCCCGGAGGGACCGACACCGAGCTGTCGGGGCACAACCGCCCGGAGGTGCTCGAGGGGATCAAGAAGCGGTTCGCCGACGTGGAACGGCTGCGGGCCGAGGACATCGCCGACGCGATCACCTACGTCGTCACCCGCCCCCGGCACGTCGCCGTGAACGAGATCCTCGTGCGTCCCACCGAACAGCAGAACTGACCCCGTCCCCGCCGGTTCCGGGGACCGGCGGCGGGGCATGCTCGGCGGCGACACAGGGAAAAGTTGCCGTTATGAGGCGGCCCGGTTCGGAATTCTTCCGCTAGACCCCTGCTCACCCTGGTGTGTGTACTGGCGGTAATGGACGAGAAGGAGGGCACGGTGCGGTTCAACGCGCTGTCCCGCGCGGAGGCCGAGGCGGAGTTGCTCACGTGCTGCGCGTCGCGGCGCTGGGCGGCGGCCGTCGCGGGCGGGCGGCCGTACGACTCGGTCACGGACCTGTTCGCCGCGGCCGGCGCGGCAGTGCGCGACCTCGAATGGCCCGACGTGCGGGAGGCCCTGCGGGCCCATCCCCGTATCGGCGACCGCCCTCGCGGGGAGGGCCGCGAGTCCGCGTGGTCCCGCGGGGAGCAGGCGGGCGTCGGCGGGGCGGACCGGGCGGCCTTCGCCGACGCCAACGTGGCCTACGAAGATCGTTTCGGCCATGTCTTCTTGATCTGCGCGAGCGGGCGCGGCGCGGAGGAGATGCTGGCCGAACTGCGCGAACGCCTGACCAACGACCCGCGGACCGAACGCTCGGTGGTCCACGACGAGCTCGTCAAGATCACCGAACTCAGGCTGAGGAAGCTGTTCAGATGAGTCTTTCCACCCATGTGCTGGACGCCGCGCGGGGACGGCCCGCGGCGGGGATGCCGGTGCGCCTGGAGCGCCGTGACGGCGACGCCTGGCGCGGCGTCGCCGAGGCACGTACGGACGAGGACGGCCGGGTGCGCGACCTGCCTCCGCCCGAGAAGGGCACCTACCGGTTGGTGTTCGACACCTCGGGTCACTCGGACTTCTACCCCGAGGTGGCGGTGGCCTTCGCCGTCACCGATCCCGGCGAGCACTACCACGTGCCGCTGCTGCTCAGCCCGTACGCCTATTCCACCTACCGGGGGAGCTGACCATGTCACGGAGCCGGCTCGGCCCCAACCGCTACGGCAAGGCGGAGACCCACGTCGTCCGGGTCACCAGGGACGGGGACGTCCACCACATCCGTGACCTCACGGTCAGCGTCGCCCTCTCCGGCGACATGGAGGCGGTGCACCTGACCGGCGACAACTCCGCCGTGCTCACGACGGACACGCAGAAGAACACGGTCTTCGCGTTCGCCCGCAAGCACGGCATCGACTCACCGGAGGAGTTCGGGCTGCTGCTCGCCCGGCACTTCGTCGGCTCCCAGCCGGCGGTCCGCCACGCGCGGGTGTCGGTCGAGGAGCACGCCTGGGAGCGCATCGGGGACGGCGGCCACTCGTTCGCCCGCCGTGGCGCCGAGACCCGCACCGCGGTCGTCCACCACGGCGACGACGGCACGCACGTCGTGTCCGGGCTGAAGGACCTGATCGTGCTCAACTCGGCGGACTCGGAGTTCTGGGGGTACGTCAAGGACGAGTACACGACGCTCCCGGAGACCCGCGACCGGATCCTGGCCACCGAGGTGGCCGCGCAGTGGCGTCACGCGAACCTCGACACCGACTGGGAGGCGTCCTATCCGGAGGCGCGGCGGCTCCTGCTGGAGGCGTTCGCCGGGACGTACAGCCTGTCGCTGCAGCAGACCCTGTACGCGATGGGCGACCGGGTCCTGGACGGGCTCGCGGGCATCTGCGAGGTGCGCCTGTCGCTGCCGAACAAGCACCACTTCACCGTCGACCTCGAGCCGTTCGGCCTGGACAATGACAATGAGGTGTTCTTCGCCGCCGACCGGCCGTACGGGCTGATCGAGGGCGCCGTCGTACGCGACGACGCGCCGGGCCCGGGCCCGGCCTGGAGCTGACATGGAATTCCTGAGACCCGCGAGCTGGGAAGAGGCGCTCGCCGCGAAGGCCGAGCATCCCGATGCCGCGCCGATCCAGGGCGGCACCGACGTCATGGTCGAGCTGAACTTCGACATGCGCCGCCCCGACGTCCTCCTCGACCTGAACCGGGTCACCGAGCTGGGCGGCTGGGACACCGCCGAGGGCCGGCTGCGGGTCGGCGCCGGGGTGACGTACACGCAGATCATCGACGACCTCGGAGGCCCGCTGCCCGGCCTGGCCCAGGCCGCGCGCACGGTGGGCTCGCCGCAGATCCGTAACCGCGGCACGGTCGGCGGCAATCTCGGCGCCGCCTCGCCGGCCGGCGACGGCCATCCGCCGCTGCTGGCCGGCGACGCCGTCATCGAGGTCGAGTCCCTGCGCGGCGTCCGTATGATCCCGGCCCCCGTCTTCTACACCGGCGTCAAGCGCAGCGCGCTGGCACCGGACGAGCTGATCCGCGCGTTCTGGATGGCGCCCGCGACCGGCCCGCAGTACTTCTCCAAGATCGGTACGCGGAACGCGATGGTCATCGCGGTCTGCTCGTTCGCGGTCGCGCTCCACCCGGCGGAGCGCCGGGTCGGCACGGGCATCGGCTCGGCCGCCCCCACGCCGCTGCGGGCCACCGCCGCCGAGGAGTTCGCAGCCGCCGAGCTCGACTGGGACGGCCCGCTGGACGAGACGGTGGCCCGGGAGTTCGGGCGCCTGGTCGCGGAGGCGGCGGCGCCGATCGACGACGTGCGCGGCACCGCCGGCTACCGCCGGCACGCCCTCGCGGTGATGGCGCGCCGCACTCTGACGTGGGCGTGGCAGGATCACCGCGCCGGAAGCCCGGGAAGGGGGGCCGCCTGATGCGTGTGAGCTTCACCGTCAACGGGTCGCGCGAGACCGTGGACGGCGTCTGGGAGGGGGAGAGCCTGCTGTACGTCCTCCGTGAGCGGATGGGCCTGCCCGGCTCCAAGAACGCCTGCGAGCAGGGCGAATGCGGCTCCTGCACGGTGTACCTCGACGGCACGCCGGTCTGCGCGTGCCTCGTCGCGGCCGGACAGGCCGAGGGCCGCCAGGTCCGCACGGTCGAGGGCCTCGCCGACGGCGACGGGCTGGCGCCCATCCAGGAGGCGTTCATCGAGGCGGGCGCGGTGCAGTGCGGGTTCTGCACGCCGGGGCTGCTGGTCCAGGCCCACGACCTGATCGAGCGCAGCCCGCACCCCTCCGACGCGGAGATCCGCGAGGCGCTCGCCGGCAACCTGTGCCGCTGCACCGGCTACGAGAAGATCCTGGACGCCGTTCGCCTCGCAGCGGCGAGGAAGGCGGCACCATGACGGCCGGCCCCATCGTCATCGAGAACGCCCACATCGCCCCCGTGCGCGGCCCGGAGATCGCCGACGGGCACGTCGTGATCGAGGGCGACCGGATCACCGCCGTCGGCGCCGGGCCCGCCCCGGCCCCCGACGGGCCGGCGCGCCGGATCGACGCCACCGGCTGCCTCGTGACGCCCGGTCTGGTCAACACCCACCACCATCTCTACCAATGGGCGACGCAGGGCCTCTACCAGGACGCCACGCTGTTCGAATGGCTGAGCGGCCTGTACGAGACGTGGGCCGGCATCGACGCCGAGGTCGTGTACGACGCGGCCACGGCCGGGCTCGGCTGGCTCGCGCTCAGCGGCTGCACCACCAGCACCGACCACCACTACGTCTTCCCCCAGGGCCGCGGCGACCTGTTCGCGGCCGAGATCCAGGCCGCGCGCGAGCTGCACCTCCGTTTCCATCCGTGCCGGGGGTCGATGGACCGGGGCCGCTCCTCCGGCGGGCTGCCGCCCGACGAGATCGTCGAGGACCGCGACGAGATCCTCGCCGCGACCGAGGCGGCCATCGACACGCATCACGACCCGTCGTTCTCCTCGATGCTGCGGGTGGCCGTCGCGCCGTGCTCGCCGTTCTCGGTGAGTGAGGAGCTGATGAGCGGCGCCGCCGCCCTAGCCCGCCGCAAGGGCGTGCGCCTGCACACCCACCTCGCCGAGACCCTCGACGAGGAGGAGCACTGCCGGGAGCAGTTCGGCTGCACGCCCGGGGAGTACATGGAAAAGCTCGGCTGGCTCGGCTCGGACGTGTGGTTCGCGCACGGCGTGCACCTGCACGACGCCGACATCCGGCGGTTCGCCGCCACCGGCACCGGCACCGCGCACTGCCCCACCTCCAACGGGCGGCTCGGTGCGGGCATCGCACGGGTCAGCGAGCTGCTGGAGGCCGGTGCCCCGGTCGGCCTCGGCGTGGACGGCGCCGCGTCCAGCGAACTGACCTCTCTCGCCGGCGAGCTCCGGCAGGCGCTGCTCTTCCAGCGCGCGGTGCGCGGACCCGCCGCGCTGACCGCCCGGCAGGCGCTGGAACTGGGCACTCTCGGCGGGGCGACCTGCCTCGGCCGCCAGGACGAGATCGGCACGCTCGAACCCGGTAAGCTCGCCGACCTCGCCGTCTGGCGCGTCGACGGCTACCGCGCGGCCGTCGAGGATCCGGTCTGCGCGCTCGTCTTCGGCCCGGTCCCGCCGCTCGAGCTCCTACTCGTCGGCGGCCGTACGGTCGTCGAGCGCGGCGAGCTGCGGACCACCACGGCCGACCCGGCGCGGGCGGGGGAGCGCGCCCGGCGCCGGCTGATCGGCGACCGCTCGTGAGCGCCGGTCATGTGATCATCGCGCCGGACAAGTTCAAGGGCTCGCTCGGCGCGCCCGAGGTGGCGCGGCATATCGGCGCCGGGCTGCGGCGGGCGCGGCCGGACGTCGCGTTGCTCGAACTGCCCGTGGCCGACGGCGGCGACGGCACCGTGGACGCCGCGGTGGCCGCCGGATTCGATCGGGTGCGCGTGCGGGTCACCGGGCCGGCCGGCGAGCCGGTCACCGCCTCCTACGCGGTACGCGGCGACGTCGCCGTGGTCGAGCTGGCCGAGGCCTCCGGCCTGCGGTCGCTGCCCGGCGGACGGCTCGAGCCGCTGACCGCCACCAGCCGCGGCACCGGAGAACTCGTCGGCGACGCGGTACGCCGGGGGGCCCGGCGCGTCGTGCTGGGCCTCGGCGGCAGCGCCTGTACGGACGGCGGCACGGGCATGGCTGCCGCGCTGGGCGTTCGCCTGCTCGACGCGGACGGCCGGGAGCTGCCGCCCGGGGGAGCGGCACTGCGCGACCTGGACCGGATCGAGGCCGAGGGCGACTGGCCACCCGGCGTCACCGTCGTCGTGGCGAGCGATGTGGACAGCCCGCTGCTCGGACCGGACGGCGCGGCACACGTCTTCGGCCCGCAGAAGGGCGCCGGGCCGGTCGAAGTCGACGCGCTGGAGGAGGGGTTGTCGCGCCTGGACGCGGTCGTCCGCCGTGACCTCGGAGTCGAGGCGGCGGAGCGGGCGGGCGCGGGGGCGGCCGGCGGCGCCGGGTTCGGGGCGATGGTCTTCCTGTCCGCCACGGTCGAGCCCGGTATCACCTACCTGCTGGACCTTCTCGGGTTCGCGGAGCATCTCGCGGGCGCGCGTCTGGTCATCACCGGAGAGGGCGCGCTGGACCGGCAGACGCTGCGGGGCAAGGCACCCGCCGGCGTGGCACGCGCGGCCGCCGGGGCCGGCGTGCCGGTGCTCGCGGTGGCCGGGCGGAACACCCTCTCGGCCGAGGAGCTGCGCGACGCCGGTTTCCGCGACGCGTACGCCCTGATCGACATCGAGCCGGACCCGGCCCGGTGCATGGAGCAGGCGGGCCCGCTGCTCGAACGCCTGGCCGAGCGGATCGGAGCGGAGTGGCTCGACGAGGTGGTCCGGTGAGCGGGCCGTACGACCTCGTCATCCGTTCCCGGCGCGCGGTGCTGCCGGACGGCGAGCGGCCCGCGGCGGTGGCGGTGCGCTCGGGCCGGATCGCGGCGGTGACCGAGCGGGACGCCCCGCTCGCGGCCGTCGAGGAGGTCGACCTCGGCGACCTCGCGCTGCTGCCGGGCCTGGTCGACGGCCACGTGCACGTCAACGAACCGGGCCGTACGGAGTGGGAGGGGTTCGCCACCGCCACCCGCGCCGCGGCGGCGGGCGGCGTGACCACGATCGTCGACATGCCGCTGAACGCCCTGCCGCCGACCGTCACCGCGGACGCCCTCGCCGTCAAGCGGTCCGCGGCCGCGGACGCGTGCGTGGTCGACGTCGGGTTCTGGGGCGGGGCGATCCCCGGCAACCTGGCCGAGCTGCGCTCCCTGCACGAGGCGGGCGTGTACGGCTTCAAATGCTTCGCCTCACCGTCCGGTGTCGAGGAGTTCCCCGAGCTCGACGAGCCGGGCATGCGGGCCGCCATGCGCGAGATCGCGTCGTTCGGCGGGCTGCTGATCGTGCACGCCGAGGATCCCGGCCACCTGTCCGACCCCGCCGGACCCGGGTATCCGGAGTTCCTGGCCTCACGGCCGCCCGGCTCCGAACGCGCGGCGATCGCCCGGGTGGCCCGCCTCAGCGCGGAGACCGGCTGCCGCGCCCACATCGTGCACCTGTCCGACGCCGGGTCGCTTCCGCTGCTCGCCGAATGGCGCGGCCGCGGCGCCCGGCTCAGCGCGGAGACCTGCCCCCACTACCTCACCCTGACGGCCGAGGACGTGCCCGAGGGCGGCACCGAGTTCAAGTGCTGCCCGCCGATCCGCGACGCCGGCAACCGCGAACGGCTGTGGCGGGGACTGGCGGACGGCGGGATCGCCTGCGTGGTCTCCGACCACTCGCCGTGCGTGCCGGAGCTGAAGAAGGGCGGTTTCGACACCGCCTGGGGCGGCATCTCCTCCCTGGAGCTGGGCCTGCCGGTGGTCTGGAGCGCCGCCCGTACCCGCGGCCACGACCTGGCCGACGTCGTGCGCTGGATGGCGGCGGGCCCGGCGGAGCTGACCGGGCTGACCGCCAAGGGGAGCATCGCGCCCGGCCGCGACGCCGACCTTGTCGCGTTCGCCGCCGACCGGCGCTTCGTCGTGGACCCCGATGCGTTGCGCCAGCGGCATCCGCTCACGCCGTACGCCGGAAGGGAGCTGACCGGGGTGGTCCAGAACGTCTGGCTGCGCGGCGCGCCTGCCGGGCGTGGCCGGCTGCTGAGGAGGGACACATGAGCTTCACCGCGCTGCCCGACCTGGCCGTGCGCACCCTCGGCGGCACCGTGATGGCCGCCAGCGACGAGTCGTTCGCCGCCAAGGAGAACCTCCTCAACCCCGGCCCGCCCGGCTTCACGGCACAGACCTTCGGGGCCAAGGGCCAGGAGTACGACGGCTGGGAGACCCGCCGGCGCCGTTCACCGGGCCATGACTGGGCGATCGTACGGCTCGGCCTGCCGGGCGTGATCCACGGCGTCGTCGTCGACACCGCGTGGTTCGCCGGCAACTACCCGCCGTACGCCACCGTCGAGGCGTGCGCGGCCGAGGGGTATCCCGCCGCCGATGAGCTGACGGACTGGACCGAGATCGTGCCGAAGAGGCCGCTGACCGGCGACGCGGCACATGAGTTCGCGGTGTCGGACGGCCGGCGTTTCACGCACGTGCGCCTCGCCGTCTTCCCCGACGGCGGGGTCGCCCGGCTGCGGGTGCACGGCGAGGTCGTGCCGGATCCGCGGCTGCTCGCCGGGCTGACCGTCGACCTGGCGGCGCTGGCCAACGGAGCGGCCGTCACCGACTGCTCCGACATGTTCTACTCCTCGCCCACGAATGTGATCATGCCCGGCCTGGCCCGGCACCAGGCGGAGGGCTGGGAGACCGCGCGCCGCCGCGGCGACGGCAATGACTGGATCACCCTGCGGCTCGCCGCCCCGGGCGTCGTGCGGCTCGCCGAGCTCGACACCACGAACCTGCGGTACAACGCGCCGGGGGAAGCGCGGATCCGCGGCGCGGACGCGCGCACGGGTCCGCTGGAGGACGAGGCGACGTGGTTCGACCTCCTGCCCCGTACGCGGCTGCAGCCCGACACCGCGCACCGCTTCCGCCTCGACGGGGGCCGTGCCGCCACGCACGCCCGCGTCGACATCTATCCGGACGGCGGCCTCGCGCGCGTCCGACTGCACGGCTCCCTCACCGATGACGGCGAACGCGAGCTGTTCACCCGCTGGCGCGCCCTCTCCTGAGCCCTCCGGTGGCCGGGACCAGGCCGGCCGGCCGGCCGGTGGCGGCGGCGAAGGCCAGGTGGTCGGCGTAGTCGCGAGACTCCACGATGAGCCCGTCGCGGACCCGCAGCACGAAGATGTTCGGGATGGTGAACCGCCGGCCGGTCGCGGTGACCCGCCCTCCGTACGCGAACTCGGCGATGACGACCTCGGGATCGGCGGCCTGATGGACGACGACATCACGCGCGGTCATCTCGAGGCCCATCGCGGCGCCTGCGGCGAAGTGCCGCCGGAGCGCCTCCCGGCCGGCCAGCGGCCCGCCTGTCGGGTCGAACGGATGCGTCACGACGGCGTCCTCGGCGTACAGGCCGGGCAGCTCGTCCCACCGCCCATGCGTCACACCGTCGATGAGGCGTTCGAACACCTCGCGCGGGGTCACCCGGCCTCTCCGGTGACCGCGGCGACCAGTGCGGGGACCCCGCCGGTCGCGCGGGCGATGGCGAGGTGGTCGTGGTAGTCGCGCGTGGCGGTGATCAGGCCGTCGCGTACGCGGAGCACCTGGATGTTGGCCGCCGTCACCGTGCCGTCCTCGCCGGTGATGTCGTAGTCGAACTCGGCGACGATCACCTCGGGGTCGGTGGTCTCGTGCACCACGATGTCGTGTGCGACGAGCTTCATGCCCATCGCGTCGGCGCCCGTGAAGTGGGCGCGGATCGTCTCCCGCCCCTCGATGTGGCCGGGGGCCGTGGACACGAACGGTTGGTCGACGACGGCGTCCTCGGCGTACAGGTCGGCGAGGTCGTGCCAGCGGCCCTCGGAGATGCCGCGGCTGAGGCGCTCGAACACCGCGCGCGGACTGGTCGGATCGGACATGGGAAACTCCTCGCACTGAACGGACTAGAATCGGAGTGCTCGCTCCGTTTCGAGCACGATATGGAGTGGTGACTCCGTTTGTCAACGAGGAGATCACGGTGACGCCGCCGCGCGACGGCCGGCCCCTGCGCGCCGACGCGCTGCGCAACCGCGCCAAGGTCCTGGAGGCGGCCGGGGCCGTGTTCGACGCGCGTGGTACGACCGCCTCGACCGAGGAGGTCGCGCGCGCGGCGGGCGTCGGCATCGGCACCGTCTTCCGGCACTTCCCGACCAAAGAGGCCCTGCTCGAGGCGGTGTACGTCGCGCGGCTGCGGAAGCTGGCCGACGAGGCCGAGGGACTGGCGTCCGCGGACGACCCCGGTGAGGCGTTCTTCGCCTTCTTCACCCGCGTCGTCGGCCATGCCGCCACCAAGAACGCCTTCTCCGCCGCTCTGATGGAGGCAGGCGTGGACGTACGCGAGAGCACGGCCGAGACCGGACAGGGGCTGAAACGCGCCCTCGCCACGCTGCTCACCCGCGCGCAGGAGTCCGCGGCGGTGCGCCGCGACATCGGCCTGCCCGAGGTCATGACACTCCTGGTCGGCGCCTCACAGGTCGCCGAGCACGTGGGCGGCGACGGCGGCGTGCGCGACCGGGCCCTGGCCGTCGTCTTCGACGGCCTGCGCGCAGCACCGGACCGCTAGGACGTGCGCGGCAGAGCCCTACGCCTCGCGGATGCCGGTGGTGCGGTAGCGGGCGCGGTACGC
This sequence comes from Actinoallomurus sp., assembly GCA_025964685.1. Taxonomy (GTDB): domain Bacteria; phylum Actinomycetota; class Actinomycetes; order Streptosporangiales; family Streptosporangiaceae; genus Actinoallomurus. The sequence continues at coordinate 24,408 of JAOPYG010000465.1, forward strand.
GCTCGGGGCGATGCCCAGTTCGCGATGGAAGGCGCGCCGCATCGTCTCCTCCGAGCCGAAGCCCGATCGGCGTGCGACGACGTCCATCGTCTCGGTGCCGGACTCCAGCAGCCCCGCGGCGGACTCGACACGCGTCCGTTCCACGAAATGGGCGGCGGTCGTGTCCAGCTCGGTGCGGAACAGCCGGGTCAGGTGCCGTACGCTCACGCCCGCCCGCGCGGCCAGGGTGTCCCGGCGATGATCGCCGCCCGGATCCGCGGTGACCGCGTCCAGGACGGTCCGCATGACCGGATTGCGCGGCGGCGTGCAGTTAAGGCGGACGCTGAACTGCGACTGGCCGCCGGGGCGGGCCATGAAGACGACCAGGTACCGGGCGCTGGCGCGCGCCACGTCCGGGCCGTGGTCCTCCTCCACGAGTGACAGGGCGAGATCGATTCCCGCGGTGACACCCGCGGACGTAAGGATCTTGCCGTCCCTGACGAAGATCGCGTCGCGGTCGACGCGCACGTCAGGGAAGGTGCGCGCCAGTTCGCCCGCCAGCAGCCAGTGGGTCGCGGCGCGGCGGCCGTCGAGCAGGCCTGTCGCGGCGAGGGGGAAGGCACCGGAGCACACCGCCGCCACGCGGCCGGAGCGCTTCGACAGCCGGGCGATCCCCCCGACCAGCTCCCGATCGTTCATCGCCGCCCGCCAGTCCACGCGGCCGGGCACGAGCAGAGTGCCGATCGGCTCGCTGAGATCCTCCAGGACCGCGTCGGGGGCCAGGCGTACGCCGGCCGTGGTGCGGACCTCGCGCCCGCCGGATGACGCGGTGACGAGACGGTAGTGCGCGCCGTTGTCGTTGGCGGCGGCGAAGACGTCCAGCGGTCCGGTGACGTCGAGCCCCTGCACGTCGTCCATGAGCACCGTGACGACCAGATGCTGGGGCTGACCTCGATTCCCCATACTCGCAGCGTGCGTCACGTGGTGCCCTGCGGGCAAGCGGCCCGCCGTCTCGCCCCGTCGTTCAGCCGGACCACTTCGAGGCGAGGATGATCTGCACGAAGTCGTCCCGCACGAAACCGGGGAGGCAGTGCGTGAGGACGTCGGCGTTCACCGTGCCGAACGTCGTCTGCGGACGGTGGGCCATCCCGTTCGCGAAGGCGCGCAGGATCTTTCGTTTGAAGTCCGGGCGCGGATGCGCCGCCGTGACCTCGGCACGCTCCTGCGCGGTGACCTCGTCGTATCCGAAGCCGAGCACGTCCAGCTCGACACCGGCGGTGACCAGGGCGACCTCCGGCGCCATGCGCCAGGGGATCTCCGGGGTGGTGTGCAGTGCGATCGCCTCCCAGACCAGGTCGGCGCGCTCCGGCGCGACACCGTGTTCGAGCAGTACACGGCGCGCCTCGTCGGCGCCGTCGAGCTCGAACCGCTGGTCGGAGCTGGCGAACCGCTCGGTCAGCCCGAGGTCGTGGAAGAGCGCGCCCGCGTAGAGCAGCTCGGGATCGTAGGACAGGCCGCGCTTGCGCCCGCGAAGCGAGCCCCAGAGGAACACCCGGCGGGAATGGTGGTAGATCAAGGGAGGCGCCGAGCTCTCCAGCAGGTCGGTCACCTCCCGCATCAGTGCAGATTCGGGTATCTCGACTCCGGCGATGACGGTCGCAGACATGTTCGTCCTCCCTGCGGCGAGCCGCCCGCCCCTCCTCCGGGCGCCGGCGTCATCCGCGCTCTTGGGGTCCAACGGTCCGTACCGGCCCGCTGGTAGCGGGTGATCGGGCCTCGCATGCCTCCCATCGGGCCATCCCGCCATCGCGCCGGGGCGGACCGGTGGTCCGCCAGGTCTACGAGCCGCCGGTCAGGGCCAGCGTGGCGAGGTGCCGGTTGATGCCGTTCACATCGGTGTCCTGGACGTTGCTGAGCACGACGACCGCGATGTCGTCGTCGGGCAGGTAGCCGTTGCTCGTGTGATACCCCTGCAGCAGCCCCGGGTGGTAGACGTAGCGGTGGCCGCGCAGGCTGTCGATCAGCCAGCCGAAGCCGTAGCCCGTCGAGGGCGAGTCGAGGCAGCCGGCCGAGGGACAGCGCGCCTGGGTGCTGAGCGCCTCCTTGACCGTGGCGGCCGGCGCCACGCGGTTCGCGCCGAACGCGCGGTCCCACCGGCTGAGGTCGTCGACGTTGGAGTAGACGCCACCCGCGGCGTTCGCCTGCGAACCGTTGATCGGCCCGGCCGGCGTTCCCGGCTTGACGTATCCCTTCGCGTATCCGGCCGGCGGGTTGCCCGTGCTGTAGCCGGTGTGGGGGAGGTTCAAGGGGCCGGTGATGTCGTCGTGCAGCGCCGTCCCGAACGGCTTGTGCGTGACGTTCTCGACGATCGCGCCGGCCAGGATGTAGCCCGAGTTGCTGTACTTCCAGTTCGTGCCGGGCTTGAAGTCCAGCGGCTTGTTCGCGAACCGCCGGATGATCTCCTGGGTCGTGGTCGGCTTCGAAAGCTTCGGGAAGAAGTCCGGCATCTCAGAGATATCCGGGATGCCAGAGGTGTGGTCCAGGATCTCCCTGATCGTGATGGCGCCCCAGGCCTTCGGGCAGGTCTTGACGTACTTCGGCACCAGGTACGGGCAGATGTGGTCGTCCAGCCGCAGCAGCCCACGGTCGCGCTGCTTCAGCACGAGCATCGCGGTGAACTGCTTGCTGACCGAGGCGAGCCGGAAGATCGTCTCCGGCCGGACCGGGACGTGCTTGGCGGCGTCGGCCTGCCCGGCGGCGAAGCGTGTCAGCACCTGTCCGCGCCGGACCACGATCGCCGCACCGGTGAACTTCTTCTTGGCGGCCAGCCCCTCCAGATAGGAGCGCATCGCCGTGGCCGTCCGGTCGCCCTGTGGCGCGGGGGAGGTGGCCAGCGGGTCGGCGGCGGGCGTCGTCCTCGTCGCCGCAGGCCGGGCGGCCGGTGGTGTGGCGGGGCCGCCCCCGCTGGAAGCGTCGCTGCACGCGGCGACCGCGGCGAGAGCCGTGAGCACCACGACGGCGGATCGAACAGCCTGCACACTCATCATGGTTCCCCTGTCGCCCGCTCCCCGTACCGTTCTGTCGCGCCAAGAATCCTCCACCGGCACGTCCGGCAGGCTACTAGTGCTCGCGGAAAGTGGGATCATGGCCTGATCCCGGTGGATGAGCCCCGGCGGCAGAGGGTATGGACCGTCAGCGTTGACGTTTCAGGGGGACAAATGCGTGCTGTCACCGTGAGCGGCTTCGGAGCCGCGCCTGAGGTGACCGACCGGCCGGCGCCCGAGCCGGGCCGCGGTGAGGTCCTGGTGCGGCTGACCGCCGCCGGGCTGAACCCGTTCGACTGGAAGGTCATCGACGGAGCGATCAAGGACGCGTCGTTCCCGCTAATCATCGGCACCGACGGCGCGGGCACCATCGACCGGGTCGGCGCCGACGTCACCGGCTTCCGGCCGGGTGACGCCGTCTTCGGCCAGTTCAGCAAGGCACGGCAGGGCCGCGGGTCGTACGCCGAGATGGCGGTCGCGTCGTACAACGCCATCGCCGCGGCCCCTCGCACCGTGGCGCTGAGTGAGGCGGCCGCGGTGCCCACCGCGGGGATGACCGCCCTCAACCTCGTCGACCACATCGGCGACGCCGGGCGGCTACTGATCGTCGGAGCGACCGGCGGCGTCGGCACCTTCGTCGCCCAGATCGCCTCGGCGCGCGGGATCACGGTGGTCGCCACCGCGTCCGAGGAGAAGGCCGACCTGATGCGGGCCCTGGGCGCCGCCGAGATCGTCGACCACACCGCGGGTCCCATCGCGGACCAGGTCGAACCGCAGGTCGACGCCGTGATCGACCTGATCAGCGACACTGAGCGCCTGCGCGACCTGCTGCCGGCCGTACGCCCCGGTGGCATCATCCTCAGCCCGGTGTTCGCGGTGCCGGAGGAGGGACTGCCGGGTGTCGAGGCGGCCAACTTCAGCAGCGCGGCGAGCTCGGAACTCCTCGAGCGCCTGGCCCGCGAGATCGACTCCGGGCACGTCAGAGTGGTCATCGGTGACACCGTGACACTGTCCCAGGCGCCCGAGGCCCTGGCCCGCAGCCGCGCCGGACGGGCGCGGGGCAAGACCGTCATCGTCATCTGAGTCCCCGCCGACCAGCGATAATCGGCGCATGGACGACGTCACAGAGATTCGCGACGGTGTGCATCTGGCGCACGGCAGCGAAACGAACTGGATCATCATCACCGAGGGCGACGCGGTCACGCTCGTCGACACCGGCTATCCGGCCGACCGCGAGCGGGTGATCGCCTCGCTGGCGGCCGTGGGACGGCGCCCCGAGGACCTGACGGCGATCCTCGTCACGCATGCCCACAGCGATCACATCGGGTCGGCCGAGCACTTCGGTTCGGCCTACGACGTCCCCGTCCTCATGCACGAGGAGGAGGTCCCCCACGCACGCCGTGATTTCCTGCACCAGGTCTCCATCGGCGACGTGGTGCGCAACGCCTGGCGGCCGGGGGTGCTGCCGTGGGCGGTGGGCGCCGTCCGCGCGGGAGGCACCACGGACGTACGCCTGGCGCGACCCCAGGCCTTCCCCGGCGCACTGGACCTGCCGGGCCGCCCGGTCCCCGTGCACACTCCCGGCCACACGGCCGGCCACTGTGCCTATCACCTGCCGGACGCCGGCATCCTCATCACCGGCGACGCGCTCGTCACCGGCCACCGCACGTCACGAAAGCGCGGCCCGCAGCTCCTGCCCACCTTCTTCCACCACGACCGGAACCAGGCACTCGCCGCGTTGCACACGATCGAGAAGATCGACGCCGACGTCCTCCTGCCCGGCCACGGCCCGGCCCACGAGGGCTCCGTCGCGGAGGCGGCCGAACGCGCCCATCGCGCCGCCGCCGCACGGACCTGACCGGCTCGACCGGCCTGACCGCCCCGACCGAACTGACCGGCCCGACCGCCGGGCCGACGGCGTGACCGGCCGACCGGCGTGACCGGCCTGGCCGCCTTACTCGGCCGAACGGCTCGGAACGGACCGGTCGGCACAAGACGTCGCCGGTGGCCCCCGCCGCAGCCTTGATCATCGGGGGCCGCCCCCCGGGGGGCGCCGGAGCGCGGGGTTCGCGAAGGTTCCAGGGCGCACCGATGATCCGGGCAGACTGGGGCGCATGCGCGCGAGTCGGCTGGTGTCCCTTCTGCTGCTTCTACAAGCGCGCGGGCGTATGACGGCGCAGCAGCTGGCGAACGAGCTCGAGGTCTCGCTGCGGACCATCTACCGGGACGTCGAGTCGCTGTCGGCGGCGGGGGTGCCGGTGTACGCCGACCGCGGGCCGGCGGGCGGCTACCGGCTACTGGACGGGTACCGCACCCGGCTAACGGGGCTGACCGCCGAGGAGGCCGTGTCGCTGTTCTTCGCCGGCATGCCCGGTCCGGCCGCCGAGCTCGGCCTGGGGACGGTCCTGGCCGCGGCCGAGCTGAAGCTCATGGCCGCGCTGCCCAAGGGCGTCGCCGAACAGGCCGGACGCATCCGCGAGCGCTTCCACCTGGACGTGCCGGGCTGGTTCCACGGTGGTGACCCGACGCCGTTCCTGGCCGGCGTCGCGGACGCCGTCTGGACGCGGCATCGGCTGTGCGTGCGGTACCGGCGCTGGAAGACGCCGACGCCGGTGACCCGTGCGCTCGATCCGCTGGGCCTGGTCCTCAAGGCCGGCCACTGGTATCTCGTCGCCCGGTCCGAGGACGGCGACCGCACCTATCGCGTCGACCGCATCCTGGAGCTGCGGACCCTCGATGAAGTCTTCGAACGCCCCGGCGAATTCGACCTGGCCGAGTTCTGGCGGTCCTACCTCGACCGGTTCCGTCGCGACATGTTCTCCGGAGAGGCCGTGGTCCGCTTCTCGCCCGAGGGGATGCGCCGTCTGCTCCACCTGCTCACGCCGGCCGTGATCCAGGCCGCGCGGCGGAACGCCGGTGAACCGGACGAGGCCGGCTGGGTGCGCACCGTGATCCCGATCGAGTCCGTACGCCACGCCCATGCCGAGCTGATGAGGTTCGGGGAAGAGGCCGAGGTGGTGGAGCCCGTCGAGCTGCGCGACCGGATGGCGGCGTCCGCGCGCGCCGTGCTGGAGCTGTACGGCGGCTGAGCCGGGCTCACGTGCGGGCACCTCAGGACCTGGAGAAACTCCGCGGCCCCGGCCGCGACGAGCGCGGACGGGGCCGTGAAGGGGCGGGCTGTGAGGCCGGGGTCAGGCGTTGGCCCCGGGTCGTTCGGGATTGCGGGTGCCCTCGGTGCCGGGCTCACCGGCGACCTTGACGTCGGCCGGACCGACGGTCCGCGGGTCCGCCGACTCCGTCGGCGTGGCCGGAACATTCTCCGGCCAGGGCCCGCGGCGCGCCGGCACGGCGCCCCGCTCCGGCCCGGGACGGCGCTCCAGCGGAGGACGCGGATCGGTGGAAGCGTCCGGCCCGGCATCCTCGTCGGTCGCGGCCGCCTCCTGCTCGGCCAGGGCGGCGTCCTTGACTCCGACGACGGCGAGACGCCCGAGGGCGACCGCGGCGAGGAAGACGGCGACCACGCCGAGCCCGTACAGCAGGCTGAGCTGTTCGGTCACCTGGCGCGTCGTACCTCCGATGGCCTGGCCGAGCTGCGTGTGACCCTGGTCGGCCCACGCTGCGCTGAGCGGTACGCCGACCACGAACCACGCCCCGCCGAGCGCGGCCAGCCAGGCGCCGAACGCCGCGAAGGCGCGGTTGGCGCTGCCGAGCGCGATCAGGCCGCCGAGAAAGACGGCGCAGCCGGGAATGATCTGCAGCCAGACCCGGCCGGACGTGAGATGCCACGCCTTGTCGGGGGTGAAGCCGAAGTGGAAATAAGGACCTATGAGGGGCATGAGTGCACCCCAGAGGCCGAGCAGCACCAGCAGCAGCCCGCTGAGGGCACCGCGGGTGCGCGGAACTCGTAGCGTTGCGGTCATCTTGCGATCAACTCCCTGGACATCTGAGGCGCCTACGGGGTACCCCAGGAAAATCCCTTCATGCACCTCCAATGCCGGTACTTCCCCGTTCTGGCCGTCCGGTATAACAGCCGAATGGCCGTTACAGGGGAATTCGGTGATTGAGGCGGAAGGAACCGCTCCGCACGAGCCGCACCTGGACCTGTTGCGGCGGTACGAACCCGTCCTGACCTACAACGAGGGCGAGCGGTTCTTCCCGGTCGGCGTCGAGGAGTACGTGCGCTGCTGCGGCCTCTGGCGGGGGGAGGAGCAGCTCGTCCCGGCGGAGGAGCTGACCACCGAGCGCCTCGTCGCGACCGCGCGGCGACACCCGGAGTCGAGGCTGTCGCTGCTGCTGGTCCGCGACCCCTTCGACCGCAGCGAGACCCGCCGGTACACCCGAGCCAGGCCGTCCATCGCCAAGTCCGGGCGGCTGGCCGCGGTCGGGCTGATCGCCCGGGTGTTCGACGTGCTGCTCCGCGCGTCACTGTTCCTGCGCGGCTCGGTGCCGGGCGGTGTCGCCGCGGCCGCCGCGGACCTGTACGAACGCCGCATGAGCCCGGTTCGCTGCGCCTACTACGGCCGCGTCGTGCGCGAGGGCGGCTACGTGGTCCTGCAGTACTGGTTCCTGTACGCCATGAACGACTGGCGGACGACCTTCGCCGGCGTCAACGACCACGAGGCCGACTGGGAGGCGGTCACCGTCTATCTCGCCGACACCGCCGACGGGCCGCGGCCCGCCTGGGTGGCGGTGTCCGCCCACGACGGCGCCGGCGACGATCTGCGCCGTCGCTGGGACGACCCTGACCTGCGGATCGTCGACGACCATCCAGTGATCTTCGTCGGGGCGGGCTCGCATTCCGGCGCGTTCGTGCCGGGGCAGTACCTCGTCACCGTCAACCCGGCGCGGCTGCGGCCCGTGCTCCGGGGCACCAGGCGGGTCACGGCGTTCGCCTTCCCGTGGCTGCGGCAGGGCCGCCGGCACGGCGGCGTCGGCATCCCCTTCATCGACTACGCCATGGGTGACGGCGAGCAGGTCGGCCCGGGCCGTACGCGGACCTGGCACCCGGCCGTCATCTCCGACGAGACGCCGTGGGTGAGCGGCTTCCACGGGCTGTGGGGCCGCGACACCCGCGACTGGGTCGGCGGCGAGCGCGCCCCGGCGGGGCCGCGCTACGAACGCGACGGACGGGTCCGTACGCTCTGGGCCGATCCGCTCGGCTGGGCCGGCCTGCAGAAGATCCTGCCCGACCCGGAGGACGTCCGCCGCGAGCTGCGCGCCCGTATCGCGATCCTGGACAACGAGATCGAGGACACCGACGCCGGGATCGGGCGCAACCGCGAGGAACTGCGGCGGCTGCGCGCGACCGCCGTCTCGCTCGGCCGCCACCAGAGCGCCCGCGGCCTCGCCAGGCGGCGGGCCGCCGAGGTGGCCACGGCCGAGGCGGACCTGCGGGCGCTGGTCCGCACGCGCACGGACCTCACCGAGGAACGCGCGGCGCACGAGGCGACGCTGGCCGGGCCGCCCGACGCGGAGGAGCCGCAGGAGCATCTGCGGGAGCCAGACGTGCCGTACACGCCGAGCCGCGGGTCGCGTACCCGCTTCCTGCACGTATGGGCCGCGCTGAGCACGCCGTTGTTCCTCCTCGCCCTCGTCGGGGTGTTCCTCGTGCCGCACGAACCGGTCGTCATCCTGCTCGCGGCGGTCGTGTTCCTGTTCGCCGCCATGGAGTCGTGGGCCCGCCGCCGGATGCTGGCGCTCGCGACCTGCCTGCTGACGCTGGTCGGTGCCGTCGCGGTCGTGGCCGGGCTGGGCCTCGCGGTGATGTACGGCGGCCGCTACGTGCTGCTCGTGCCGATGGTCGCGGTCGCCGCCGTGCTCCTCGTGGTCAACCTACGGGAGCTGTTCCACCGTTAGAGCAGCTCGTCCAGCTGGTCGGCCAGCGGCCGGGCCGTGATGCGGTTGTCGAACTCGATGTGGGGCACCGGCGGTGGCTCGCCCGCGCGCACGGCGTCGGCGAACTCCTCGAAGCGTTCGAGCTTGCGCTGGTCGCGCTCCAGACCGCGCATCTTCAGGCGCTCGCGGAGCGTATCGCGGTCCGAACGCAGCCAGACCAGGTGCACCGGAGCCCCGCCCAGCTCCCGGATCCAGGCGCGCCACCGGCCGGGGTCGTGGATCTGCCCGGTGAAGGGGGCGCTGAGCAGCACCGGGCACCCGTGCGCGCGGACCTCGCGCGCGGTGGCGGTCATCCCGGCGTACTCATGCGGCTTGATGTGCTCGTCGTACCACGGGCCTTCGCGCTCACCCTCCGGACGGTCGTTCGCGCGCAGCGTCGCCGAGACGAAGGGGCCATAGAGAGTGTCCTTGTCGAGCAGCGCGGGAACCGGCCGGAGCCGGGCAAGGAGCAGAGCGGCCACCGTCGACTTCCCGCTGCCAGGAGGGCCGGCCACGATCCACACCGCACTCGGAAGGGGTTCCATGCGTCGCATCATCTCCCGTCGCGGGCCTGCTCAGCCGATCGACGCACCGAATTCCTCGCCCGGCGGGTGCCGTCGTCATGAGATCTTCTCCACCCGTACGGCGCAGACCGTGAACTCCTGCGTCCGCGACGCCCGATGGACCGCGGGGTCGCCGAGCAGGCCGGCACCGGGCCCGTGGAACGGCATGAAGACGGTGTCGTGCCGGATCGTCCCGGTGAGCCGGACCGTCGCGGTCGCGCTTCCCCCGCGGCCGGTGACGCGGACGGTGGAACCGTCGTCCACCTCGAGCCGTCCTGCCAGGTCGGGATGGAGCTCGACGTACGCCTCGACCGGCACCTGGTCGGCCCGTGCGCCGATCCGGTGGTGCGCCGGCACCCGGCCGGTGGTGAGGTGGAGCGGGTAGTCGCCACAGGTCTCCTCCGCCGGTCCCCGATGCTCCACCGGCACCGCGCGTGCCCGGCCGTCGGGCGTGGGGAACCGGCCGAGGAAGACACGCGGCGCACCGGGACGGCCCTCGCCGGCACAGGGCCAGAAGGCCCCGGTCTCCTCGAAGGCCCGCTGGCCGGTGATGCCGGAGCGGTCCGCGATGCCGCCCGTGCCGGCCGCGCGCAGCTCGTTGAGGACCTCGGCCGGATCGGCGCTGAACCGGCCGGGTGCCGCCAGCCGCTCCGCCAGAGCCGCGATGATCTCCAGATCGCTGCGAGCCGTGGGCGGCCTGGGCAGGGCGGCGCGTCGTAGCAGCACCCGTCCTTCCAGGTTCGTGACCGTGCCCGTCTCCTCCGCCCACTGCGTGGTCGGCAGCACCACGTCGGCGCGCAGCGCCGTCTCCGACGGCACGAAGTCCGCCACCGCGAGGAAGTCCAGGGCCTCCAGGCGTTCCTCGATGCGCGCGGAGTCCGGCGCGGACACCACCGGGTTCGAACCGAAGACGAGCAGCGCGCGCGGGCCGCCGGGCGTGCCGAGAGCACCGAAGAGCTCGGCGGCGGACAGCCCGGGACCGGGCAGGTCGGCCGGGTCGACGCCCCACACCCGGGCGACGTGCGCTCGCACCGCCGGGTCGGCGAGCTTGCGGTGGCCGGGCAGCCGGTCGGCCGGCCGACCGTGGTCGCGGCCGCCTTGCCCGGTCAGGCAGCCGAACCCGGAGCCAGCGCGGCCTGGCAGGCCCAGCGCGAGGGCCAGGTTGATGAAGGCGGTGACCGTGTCGGTGCCGGAGGTGCGCTGCTCGGCGCTGCGTGCGAGGAGGATGAGCGCATGGGAGGCGGAGCCCAGCAGGCGCACGGTCTCGCGCAGCAGCGGCACCGGCACGCCGGTGATCCATTCCACCCGCTCCGGCCCGTACGCGTCGACCACGGTGCGGACCGCCGCGAACCCGGACGTGCGCCGGGCGACGTATGCCTCGTCGACGAGCCCTTCGGTGATCGCCAGGTGCAGTAGCCCGTTCGCGAGAGCCAGGTCGGTGCCCGGCGTGAGCTGGAGGTGCAGGTCGGCGCGCCGGGCAGTGGCGGTCTGCCGGGGGTCCGCGACGATGAGCCGCCCGCCCCGCTCCTGCTGCGCGGCCAGATGCCGGACGAAGTGCGGCATCGTCTCGGCGACGTTGCCTCCGGAGAGGAAGATCGCGTCGGCTTCGGGGACGTCGGTGATGGGTACCGGCAGACCGCGGTCCAGGCCGAACGCGCGGTTCAGCGCCGCCACAGCGGAGGACATGCGGAAGCGGCCGTCGTGATCGATGTTGGCGGTCCGCAGCGCCACCCGGGCGAACTTGCCGAGCTGGTACGCCTTCTCGTCGGTGAGGCCTCCACCGAACACCGCGACGGCGTCGAAGCCGCCGACATTCTGGGCGCGGCGCACCTCCGAGACGATCCGGTCCAGCGCGGTCTCCCAGGTGACCGGCCGCAGCGGGGCGTTCCGGTGCGCCCGCATCAGGGGGACCATCACCCGGTCGGAGGCGCACGGCGGCTCGCCGGTGGTCCACCCGTTCCAGCACAGTGATCCGCCCACGTCGGCCGGAACGTCGTCGCGCGGCGTGACCGTCTCCTCGTCGGCGAACACGCCGCACTGCAGCGCGCAGTACGGGCAGTGCGTGAGTGGCGGCGGCATGTGCCGATGGTGCGGCGTCGGCGTTTCGGCACCGAGTCCCGCGTATTAACCGGCCGCTACAAGCGGTTCACCGGCGTCCTAGGCGGGGATGCGCAGGCTCTGGCTGGCGAGGCGGGCCACCGCGGTCTCGTCGATGTCGTGGCCCAGGCCCGACTGGGTCAGCGGCACCGCGACGACGCCACCGGTGACGCTCACCGGCGGTGACACGACCGCGGTCGCCATGGGGGTCTCGGTCAGGTCGCTGGGAAGGTCGAACCCGGGCAGGCTGGCCAGCGCGACCGCGGCGGCCTGGCCAATGCCGAAACCGTCCGCGCCGCCGCACCAGGTGTCCCAGCCCGCGGCGAGGGCGCGGTCGTGCGCGCCGCGCGCCGCGGTCAGGCCGCCGAGCCGGGCGATGCGCAGGCCCAGCATCCGGCCGGCGTTCATCGCGATGGCGCTGTCGACGGTCTCGACGTCGGCCGGGTCCAGGCAGACGGCCGTGGCGATCTGCCGCTGAAGCCTCGCGTGTGCGGGCAGGTCGCCGCCGGTGAAGGGCCGTTCGATCGCGACCAGGCCGTAGGCGTCCAGCGCCTCCAGGGCCGCGAGGTGCTCGGGAGCCTCGGTGTAGCCCTCGCCCGCGTCGGCCTGCAGCGCGAGGGCGGGGAACGCCTGGCGCACGGCGCGTACGGGCTCGATGTCCCAGCCGGGGCACACGGCCACGGTCACCCTCGTGTAGCCGGCCCCGACCAGGCGGTTGACCCGGGTCAGCAGCACGTCGAGGGTCGGTTCGGCGCTCAGCCGGGCGCCCGCCATGATCGAGGTACGGGTGCCGCCGAGCGAATGGGACAGCGGGCTGCCCTGGCGGCGGCACCACAGGTCCCAGCAGGCGATGTCGGTCGCCGAGGCCGCCGCGCTGCCACCGAGCCCGCCGACGCCGCCGACCTCTTCGGGCAGGTCCCAGTCGAGGCCGAGCAGGGCCGGGCCGACGCGTTCTTCGATGTCGGCCCAGCAGACGTCGGAGCCGGGCACCTCGCCCCAGCCGGCCATGCCGTCATCGGCGGTGACCCGGACGAGAATGCTCTCCGGTCGCCGACCGCGCGGCATCGCCAGGCGATATGCCTCGAACCCCTGGATGCGGGGCATCACACCGTCCTCAGCCTCGACGTCACTTCTATGATCCACCCATCGCGGTGATGCTCGGGCGCGGCGGGGGCGGCCGTGCTCACCAGCTGACGTGCAGCGGCTCGCCCTCCGCGTATCCCGAGGAGCTCTGCACCCCGACCAGGGCACGCTCGTGGAACTCCTCCAGCGTCCGCGCGCCCGCGTACGTGCAGGCGCTGCGCAGCCCGGCGATGATGGTGTCCAGCAGGTCCTCCACGCCGGGCGACTGCGGGTCGACGTACATCCGCGACGTCGAGATTCCCTCCTCGAACAGCGCCTTGCGCGCCCGTTCGAACGGCGAGTCCTCCGCGGTGCGCAGGCGCACGGCACGTGCCGAGGCCATGCCGAAGCTCTCCTTGTAGAGCCGGCCGTCGGCGGAGCGCTGCAGGTCGCCTGGTGACTCGTACGTCCCGGCGAACCACGAACCGATCATGACGTTCGCCGCGCCCGCGGCGAGTGCCAGGGCCACGTCGCGCGGATGGCGGATGCCGCCGTCGGCCCAGACGTGGCGGCCGAGCCGGCGTGCCTCCGCCGCGCACTCGAGCACCGCCGAGAACTGCGGCCGGCCCACGCCGGTCATCATGCGGGTCGTGCACATCGCGCCCGGCCCCACGCCGACCTTGACGATGTCGGCGCCCGCCTCGACGAGGTCACGGACGCCTTCGGCGGTCACGACGTTGCCGGCCACGATGGGCACGGGAGGGTCGAGCCGCCGGACGCGTTCGAGGGCACCGATCATCTTCTCCTGGTGCCCGTGCGCGGTGTCGAGGACCAGCACGTCCGCGCCGGCCGCGAGCAGCGCCTCCGCCTTTTCCTCGACGTCGCCGTTGACGCCGATCGCCGCCGCGACGCGCAGCCGGTCGCTTGCGTCCACGGCGGGCTGGTACAGCGTCGCGCGCAGCGCGCCGGTCCGGGTCAGGACGCCGGTCAGCCGTCCCTCGCCGTCGACAACTGGGGCCAGCCGGTGGCCACGGCCGTGCAGGGTGTCGAAGGCCTTCTGCGGGTCGACGGTGTCCGGCAGGGTGAGCAGCTCGCGTGACATGACCTCGCGGAGCTGGGTGAACCGGTCGACGCTGAGGCAGTCGGCCTCGGTGACCACGCCGACGGGACGGTCGTTCTCCACCACGATCACCGCGCCGTGGGCCCGCTTGGACAGCAGGCCGAGAGCCTCCCCGACCGTGCCGGTCGGACCCAGCCGGATGGCCGTGTCGACGATGAGGTGACGTGCCTTGACCCAGCTGATCACGTTCGTGACGACGTCCACCGGGATGTCCTGGGGGATGACCGCGAGCCCGCCGCGCCGGGCGATCGTCTCGGCCATCCGGCGGCCGGACACGGCGGTCATGTTGGCGACGACGATGGGGATCGTCGTGCCGCTGCCGTCGCGGCTCGACAGGTCGACCTCCAGCCGGGAGCCGACGTCGGACCGCCGGGGCACCATGAAGACGTCGTTGTAGGTGAGGTCGTGGACCGGTTGCTCACCGTTCAGCAGGCGCACGTTCGTCAACACCGTCCATCATCTGGGCGAATGGCCCGGAAAGGGCCATCCTCCATTGTGATGGATACCCGCGAGTGCCCGGTTCAACGAGCGGCGAGCAGCTCGGACACCTTCACGAGCCGCGGTGGGTGTGGGCGGCTGCGCCACCGGGTCGCTCCGGCGAACCGGCGTCGGCGTGCGTGCGCCGCGCCGCGCAACCCGCTGAGGCGGCCACCGCGAGCATCGCTCCGGCGAGATGTCGCGAACGCATCCGGACAGTGTGCCGTGGCACGGCGAAAAGGGCTTCCCCGGGGTTGCCGGGACGACTCAGGATCAGACCGGAGAAACCGCGAAATTGGAAGCTTTCCTGCCTTCAGCGTTGACCACGAGTGATTTCTTCATGCGACACTGAACTTCTGAGCTGAGCTAAGGATCTTGCCGGCGCCCTCCGCGCGGCGCTTCCCCCGGTGCCGTGCGGGCGGGTCGGACCCCCTCGCTGAGAGGCATGCATGCAGGTCAGGCTCTTGGGTCCGGTGGAGCTGTGGGACGGCACCGCTTCCGTTCCCATCGGTCCCCGCGCGCGTGCCGTGCTGGCCGCACTCGCACTCGACCCTGGCCGGGTTCGCAGTGTGGACCGCCTGATCGAGGCCGTCTGGGGCGAGCACGCCCCCACCACCGCCGTCGCGCAGATCCAGGCGTGCGTCTCGGCGCTGCGCCGCGCGTGGCGGGTCGCCGACCCCGGGGGCGAGCCGGTCCGCGACGTCATCGTGACCGTGCCGCCGGGCTATGTGCTCCGCACCGGCCAGGTCGACCTCCTGGAGTTCGAACGCCGGATCGAGGCCGCACGCGGCCTGGATCCCGCCGGGGCGTCGGAGGAGCTCCGGGCCGCCCTCGCACTGTGGCGCGGCCCGGCGCTCGGCGGCCTGCCCGGCCTCGCCGCGGAGGCGGCGCGCCTCGAAGAGCGCCGGCTGACCGCCACCGAGGAGCGCATCGACGCCGACCTCGCACTCGGCCGCGCGGGCGACCTCATTCCCGAACTGGTCTCGCTGGTCGCCGCGCATCCCGTGAGCGAACGCTTCCGCGGCCAGCTGATGCGCGCCCTGCACCGTGCGGGCCGCCGCTCGGAGGCCCTCGACGCCTACCAGGACGCGCGGGACACGATGGTGGGCGAGCTCGGTCTCGAACCAGGGCCCGACCTGCGCGGCATCCAGCAGTCGATCCTCGCCGACGACACCGGGCCGGCAAGCCCTCCCGCCCACCCGTCACCGCTGGCCGGGCCGTCACCGCTGCCGCCCGACATCGCCGACTTCACCGGCCGCGTCAAGCAGGTCGCGGAGATCGCCGGCGCGCTGACCTGGCGCCCGGAGCCGCACAGCGCGGTGCCGATCATCGCGATCAGCGGACGCGGCGGAGTCGGCAAGACCACGCTCGCCGTGCACGTCGCCCACCGGCTGCACCGGGAGTTCCCCGATGGGCGGCTCTACGTCGGGCTGCACGGGTGCGAGGCCACGCCGGCGGACCCCGCCGACGTGCTGGGCCGCCTGCTGCGCCGGCTCGGCGTCGACGGTGCGGCCGTCCCCGCCGACCCCGACGAGCGCGCCGACCTCTACCGCAGCCGGCTGGACGGGCGGCGCGCGCTCATCGTGCTCGACAACGCCGCCGACGAACGGCAGGTCCGTCCGCTGCTGCCGGGCAGCCCGCTGTGCGCGGTCATCGTCACCTCGCGGCGGCGCCTGACCGGACTGGCCGGGGCCACCCGCGTCGAACTCGACGCCTTCGAGCCGGCGCAGGCGGCCGAGCTGCTGACGCGGGTCGCGGGCGCCGAGAGGGTCACCGCCGAACCCGAGGCCGCCGACCGTGTCGCGGCGCTGTGCGACCGGCTGCCGCTCGCCCTGCGGATCGCGGCGGCGCGGCTCGCCGCCAAGCCGCACTGGACCCTCGACCGTCTCGCCAGCCGGCTCGCCGACGAGCGCCGGCGCCTCGACGAGCTGGTCCACGCCGACCTGGAGATCCGCGGCAGCCTCGCGCTCGGTCACCGCGGCCTGTCCGCGGCCGCCCAGCGGGCGTTCCGGCTGCTGGGGCTGCTCGAGGTCGCCGACTTCGCCGCGTGGACGGCGGCGGCCCTGGCCGACGTGCCCATGCCGGAGGGCGAGGACCTGGTCGAGGAGCTCGTGGACGCCCGGCTGCTGGAGGTCGCCGGGCGCGACGCGACCGACCAGCCGCGCTATCGCTTCCACGACCTGCTGCGCGTGTACGCGCGCGAACGCGCCATGGCCGAGGAGCCGCCGGCCGAGCGCAGGGCCGCGCTGAGCCGCGCACTCTCGGCGTGGCTCGCGCTGGTGGACGAGGCCGAGCGGCGGCTGCCGAACTGCTACTACGCACCGCTGTCCGGTGACGCGCCCCGTCGGCCGCTCGATCCGGACGCCACGGACGTCCTGCTGCGCGACCCGCTCGCCTGGTTCGAGAGCGAGCGGTCCGCGATCACCGCCATGGTGGGGCAGGCGCGTACGGCGGACCTGCCCGGCCTGTGCTGGGAGCTCGCCAGCGCGAGCCTGCCGTTCTTCGAGTTCTGCGGCGACGTCGGAGAGTGGCGCCGTTGCTGCGCGGCCGCGCTCGGGGCCGCGCTTGATTCCGGTGACCTGCGCGGAGAGGCGGCTTCGGAGATCAACCTGGGCGCCATGCTGTACGTCCAGAGTGAGTTCGGCGAGGCACGACGGCACTTCGAGCGCGCGGGCGTGCTGTGCGAGCGCATCGCGGACGGCTACGGCCGGGCCGGCGCGCTGTGCGGCGTCGCCGCCACGGTCCGCATCAACGGCGACCCGGAGGCGTCGAGGCCGCTGTGGGCGGACGCACTGCGGCTGTTCGGCGAGCTGGGCGACCGGCGCGCCGAGGCGTACGCCGTGGAGGGCATCGGGCTGTGCGACCTGGACCAGGGGCGCGCCGAGCCGGCACGGGCGCGGTTCGAGGAGATGCTGCGGCTCTACCAGAGCTCGGGCAACGCCATGGGCGAGGCGCACGCGCTGCGCCGGATCGCCACCGTGGAGCTGGAGCTGGGCCGCTACGCCGAGGCACTGCGGCTGCTCGAAAAGGCGCTGCCGACCTTCCGCGCCATCGGTGACCGGCTGAGCGAGGCCGTCGTGCAGATGCGGATGGGGGAGTGCCTGGTCCGCCAGAAGCGCCACGACGAGGCGCGGCCACTGCTGGATCTGGTGATGACGACCTTCCGTGACGTCGGCTGGCGCACGTGTGAGGGGCATGTGCTGCGGCTCGCCGGGGAGATGCTCCTGGCCGACGGCGACGCCGACTCGGCCGTCGTTCCGCTGGAGGAATCACTGCGGATCTTCCGCGATCTGCAGGAGTCACTGGACGTCGCGGAGACCCTCCGCTGCCTCGCCGGCACCCATGCGGCGAAAGGGAACGAGGAGGCCGCCTCGGCGGCCCGCGAGGAGGCCCGCGAAATCCTTGCCGAATTGGGACGCGAGTCTTAGGCACATGATCCCGGACGTTGCCATGCCGGTGGTGGACGAACCGCGCCGCTTTCGGCACCGACGCAGCGCCTCACCGACAGATCAGTGGTGGTTCGGCAGACGAACACGAACAACGCTCCGTTTTCGCGACGAAGACGTCAGTAATGAAATGATCATGCAAGCCAATGCAGGAACATACAGGCCTTGAGGAGGACCCCCGTGCTGGATGCGGTCGACGCTGTGCTCGTACGCGAGCTGCAGCGGGATGGAAGGGCGACCTTCCAGGCGCTCGCCGACCGTGTGGGCCTGTCGCGCACGGCTGTGCGGACGCGTGTACAGCATCTTCTGGATTCGGGGATCGTGCGCGTGGTCGGCATCGTTCACGCGTCCGTGATCGGAACCGGCGCCATCGGGCATCTCTTCGTCGACGTCGACGGTCCCGCGCGCCACGTGGTCGATGCCGTCGCCAGAAGGTCGGCGGCCTGGTTCGCCGCCCTGGCGACCGGGGCGCACGCCGTGGTCGCCGAGGTCCGCGTCCGTGACGATGCCAAGCTCGCCCAGGAGGTCGACGCCGTGCGGTCGCTGCCCGGCGTACGCGGCGTGGAGGTCTTTCGCGTCATCTCCGTGGTCAAGGACGCTCACTCCGTCGTCACCGAACTGCCCGACGTGTCGCTCGACGAGATCGACTGGCGGCTGCTGCGGGAGCTGACCCGCGACGGCCGCACGCCGTACACCCGGCTCGCGGAGGTCGTCGGCCTCTCCCAGGCGGCGACGCGTGCCCGTGCCGTACGCCTGATGCGCACCGGAGTCATCCACGTGAGCGGCATCGTCGACTCGCGTGCCCTCGGCTCCGGTGAGCTCGCGGGGGTGGGCGTACGCGTCTCCTCCGACGTCGAGACCGCGGCCGGCCGGATCGCGCGGCTGTCCGGGATCAACTACGTCGTCACCGGCTTCGGCCGATACGATCTGGTGTGTGGAATCGACGCCACATCCCGTGACCTGCTGCTCAGCACGCTCGAGGCGGTGCGTGCCGTCCCCGGCGTCTGGGTCGGGGAGTCCTGGCACCACCTCGACGTCGTGAAGCAGACCTATGGCGCCGATCTCGACTGATCGATACCGCGAAGTCCATTTCGTCGCTTCAGGGTGCGTCCGCCGTGGCGGGTGAATGTCCGAGCCCATTCCGGCTATGTCCAGGACTGGGCCCGGCGCGTTGCCCTACCGTCGAGCCATGAATCTGCGGCAGCTGCGCTACGTCGTGGCGACCGCCGACCACGGCACGATGACCGCGGCGGCGCAGGCCCTGTTCGTCGCGCAGCCGGCGCTGTCGCGGGCCGTCAGAGAGCTCGAGCGCGAGCTGGGCGTCGAGCTGTTCGCGCGGGCGGGCCGTGGAGTGATGCTCACCGAGGCCGGTGAGCACATCGTCCGTTACGCGCGCGACGCGCTGCAGGCGGTCGACGCGATCGAGGCGTTCTCCTCCGCCCCGGCGGGCGGCCGGCCGGGGGAGCTGCGGGTCGCCTCCACCTCCACATTAGAGCCCGAGCTCACCGCGCGGCTGCTGCCGGAGTTCGCCCGCGAACAGCCGGCGACGCGGATCAGAGTGGTCCGCTGCGACGGCCGCGACTCGGTGGGCGCCGCCGTACGCGATGGACGCGCCGACCTCGCTCTGACCGACCTGCCGGTCCCCGGCGACCTCGCCGCCCATCCGCTCGAACAGCGCGAGATCGTGCTGGTCTCCCCGCCGGGCCTCAGCCTGCGCGAGCCGGTGCCGCTGTCGGCCCTCGAAGGACTGCGGCTGGTGATGCCGGCCCGGGGGAGCGCCCGGCGCAACGAACTCGACGGCATGCTGTCGCGCATCGGCGTCACGCCGGTCCCCGCCGTCGAGTCGAACGAACGCGGATCGTGGCTCACCTGGGTACGCGCGGGCGTCGGCTCCCTCATGTGGTACCGCAATCAGGTCGACGCAGCCGAGGGGCTGGCGATCCGGTCCTTCATGCCCCCGATAATCACGACGATCGGCCTGGTGCACATGCGCCGTCCCCTTCCTCCGGTGGCGCGCGACTTCCTCGCCTTCGCCAAAAGCCGCGGCTGACCGGCCCATATCCGGCGTCCTCCGGAACGGTCGTTGACCATGTATCGATGATCGGTATATAACGACGATGTGAGCAGACAGATGCAGGAGCCGACGTTCCTGATCCTCACGGCGCTGGCCGACCGGGTGAAGCACGGCTACGGGATCATGTGCGACGCCGAACGGATCTCGGGCGGGCGGGTGCGGCTGCGCGCCGGCACCCTGTACACCGCGCTGGACCGGCTGCAGAGCGACGGACTGGTCGCCGCCGACCGCGAGGAGGTGGTCGAGGGCCGGCTGCGCCGTTACTACCGCCTGACCGATGAGGGCGCCGCCCACCTAGCGGCGGAGGTCGACCGGCTGCGGAGCCGTGCCGAGATCGCCGCCGCACGGCTGGCCGTCCTGTCCCGCCTCGGCGGCGGCACGTCCCCGGCCTGACCGACCCACCCCGTGAGGACGCTTCGGCGCACCATCACGGCCGATCGTCCTCGATCATCTTCTCTTCCTGGCCATCGTCACCGTTCGCCCGTGAGGACCCGTGAACTCATGAGTCGCCGCACGCACTCGTGGCCGCGGGATGGCTGGCGCGCAACCGCCGGCCGGCGGGCCGTCATCGTGCCGGCGGCCCTGCTGTACCCGGTCTAGCCCGGCACCGGACACCGTCGCGTCATCCCTCGAGAGGACCCGAACACGTGAACTCCCTGGAACGTGGCTATCGCCGGCTGCTCCGCTGGTACCCGCCGGAACACCGCCGCGCGCACGAGGAGGAGATGCTCGGCGTGCTGATCGCGAGCAGCGGCCCGGATCGCTCCCGCCCGTCCGCGCGTGACGCGTTCGACCTGGTCCGCGGTGGCCTCTGGATCCGGCTCCGGCGCGCGCCGCGAGCCTTCGCCCGTGCCGGGTGGTACGACGCGGCCGCGCTGCTGAACGTCCTCGCCCCGCTCATCCTGCTTCTGGCGGCGATCCGCTACGCCGTGGCGGCCGGATCGATGCTCCCGCAGGTGCGGTACTCGCTCTCGCACGGCGAAGGCTGGGGACTCGCCTTTCATCCGGCGCCTTCCTGGCTCCTCTGGGCGGCCGCCGCCGTCGCTGCGCTCGCGGGCGCCCGGCGCATGGCCGCCGGCGGTGTGCTGGCCGCCATTGCCGTGGAGTTCGCCACCTTCGCCGGCTACGCGGACGGCACGGCCACCACGCCGATCCTCCTCGGCCTGATCACGCTCGCGGCCCTGCGCTTCGGGCCTGGAGCCGCGAGGGGATTCGAGCTGCTCGGCCGACGTGGGCTCGCCGCCATCACCGTCCTGATCCTCCTGGCCGCGGCGCTCGGCTCCGCCACGATGAGGGCCCTCCTGAACATGCCCTGGACCGGAATGCCGTTGATCCTGGCGATCACGGCCGCCGCCGTCGCGGCATGGCTGGCGCGCACCGCCGCGGGCCGGCGGGCGGCCATCGTCCTGGCGGCTCCGCTGTATCCGGTCCTGGCGCCCCTGTTTCCCGTCGCCGGCGAGGACGCGCTCGCCCGGTTCCTCATCACCGTCGTAGCCGTTCCAGCGGCGCTCTGTATCGCCGGTCTCACCGCGATCGCGCTCCTGGAGCGCCGCGCGAGTGAACTAGGCGGCTTGGCGGGAACGGGTGCCGGGTTCGAGAGGGGGTGCGCCGACCGGGCAGTTGAAGTCGCACTCCGGGGTTGCCGTGGCCTGGTCGGCGCTCAGCACGTCATCGTGGACGATCAGGAAGGTCAGCACCGCGCCCACCACCAGCAGCAGTGCGGCGATCGTCATCGCGGTGTGGAAACCGTGGTTGAAGACGCCCGGGTCGTTGTACGCGGTGCCGGTGAGGCCGACCGCGGGTGGGACGCCGGCCACCGCCAGCAGGCCGGCCGCGCGGGCGACCGCGTTGTTTACCCCGCTGGCCACCCCCGCGTGCTGGATGTCGGCCGTGGCCAGCACGGTCGCGGTCAGCGGCGCGACCACCCCCGCCAGCCCGAGGCCGAACACCAGCATCGCGGGCAGCACGTCGGCGGCGTACGACGCGTGCGGGCCGATGCGCAAGGTGAGGGCCATGCCGATCGCCGCCAGGATCAGGCCGACCGTCATGAGGATGCGCGGGCCGATGCGCTGGGCCAGCGCGCCCGCGCGGGAGGACAGCAGCAGCATCAGGACCGTCACCGGCAGCAGCGCGGTGCCGGCGACCATCGGGGAGTAGCCCGCCACGACCTGCAGGTCGACGACGAGCAGGAAGAACTGCACGCCCATGCCGCCGTACACGATGAACGTCACGATGTTGACGGCGGTGAACTGGCGGGAGCGGAAGATGGCGAGCGGCAACATGGGGCTCGGGCCGTGACCGGCCGAGCGGCGCTGCTCGACGAGCACGAACGCCACCCCGGCGCCCACGCCCAGCACGGCGGCCACGGCTACGGCCGCCGAGGAGCCCGAGGGCGCCTCGGTCAGGGCATAGGTCAGCCCGGCGAGGGTGACGGCGGCGAGAACGGCGCCGAGCACGTCGAATCCGTGGTGCTCGGACTCGTCGCGGCTCTCCGGGACGTGCCGGGCCGCGACGGCCACGACGAGGACGGCGAGCGGGAGGTTCAGCAGGAACGCCCAGCGCCAGCCGGCGGCGGCGATGAGCCAGCCGCCGAGGAACGGGCCGACCGCGCCGGCGACCCCGCCGAGGCCGGACCAGGCGCCGATCGCCCGTGGCCGGTCCGCGGGCGTGAAGGAGGCCTGGATGATGGCGAGCGAGCCGGGTGTCAGGAGGGCGCCCCCGATGCCCTGCAGGGCCCGCGCCGCGATCAGCACGCCGACGTTCGGCGCGAGGCCGCAGAGCGCGGACGCGAGGGCGAACCAGACGACGCCGATGATGAAGACCCTGCGACGGCCGAAGCGGTCGCCGAGCGAGCCGCCGAGCAGGATGAGCCCCGCGAGCGTGAGCGTGTAGGCGTTCACCGTCCACTGCAGGCCCGCGAGCGACGTGCCGAACTGCCGGCCGATGCTCGGGAGCGCGACGTTGACGATCGTGGCGTCGAGCATGGCCAGGCTGGAACCGAGGACCGTGGCGGTCAGTACCCAGCGCCCCGACGCCTCCGAAAGCCGCAGGTGGTTGGCCGGCACAGGCACGGTCGGGCCGACGCTCCCCGGCTCGACGGGTGAGCCCGACGGGCCCTGATGAGATGCCACCCGGTCATCGTCGCATGTCGCTGCGACGCGAATCACCAGTGGTCGAAACTGAGGGGTTCGTCCTCGGGCCGGTCCGACCGCGACAGGAGCGCGATGTCGGACTCGACCATCAACGTCACGAGCTCTTCGAAGGAGACCTTCGGCTCCCAGCCCAGCTGGTCGCGCGCCTTCTTGGGGTCACCGCACAGCAGGTCGACCTCGGCCGGCCGGGTCAGCGCCGGGTCGGTGTCGACGTGGTCGCGCCAGTCCAGGCCGGCCGTCGCGAAGGCCCGCTCGGCGAGTTCGCGTACGGATTGGGTGCGGCCGGTGCCGATCACATAATCCTCGGGGGTCTCGGCGGCGAGCATCAGCCGCATGGCCGCGACGTAGTCCCCGGCGTACCCCCAGTCGCGCCGTGCCTCGAGATTGCCGAGGGTCAGCCGTTCGGCCAGGCCGAGCTTGATCCGCGCCACCCCGAGCGAGATCTTGCGGGTCACGAACTCCGCCCCGCGCCGCGGCGACTCGTGGTTGAACAGGATGCCGCTGACCGCGAACATGCCATAGGACTCGCGGTAGTTCTGGGTGATGAAGTGCCCGTAGGTCTTGGCCACGCCGTACGGGCTGCGTGGGTGGAAGGGCGTGCGCTCGTTCTGCGGGGTCTCGCGCACCTGGCCGAACATCTCCGAGGAGGAGGCCTGGTAGAAGCGGATCTGCCCGCCGCCCGGGGTACGCGAGCCGCCGATGCCGCTCACCACGCGGATCGCCTCGAGCATGCGCAGCACACCCATGCCGGTGACCTCGGCGGTGATCTCGGCCTGCTGCCACGACATGGGCACGAAGGAGATCGCGCCGAGGTTGTACACCTCGTCGGGACGTACCTTCTCCACGGCGGAGATGAGGCTGCCCTGGTCGAGCAGGTCGCCGTGGACCAGTTGCACGTCGCCGATGTGCTTGCGCAGCCTGGACACGTGCGGGTTGGCCTGTCCCCGGACCAGACCCCAGACCTCGTACCCCTGTTCGAGCAGATGCTCGGCGAGATATGAGCCGTCCTGCCCGGTGATCCCGGTGATGAGCGCTCGCGTGGTCAGCGGAACCTCCAAGCTCACGGGACTATGCCCGTTACGTGTCACTGAGGTTAGCCGTCCGGCCGGGGGGAGGCGACCGTGGTGCCGCGCTGAGACCGAATCGCATTCGAGATTCGGCCAACGCGGAGGTCAGGCGGTGGAATGCGTCACCGAAGTACGAGAAGATCACCACGTCATGCTGCGCGTCCTCCAGGTCCTCAGGCGGCGCCGCCGCGACGACGGGGGCCTGGTCCGCGTCTGCGCGGACGGCGAGCTCACGGATGGGCAGATCCGCCGGGTCGACGGGCTCCCCGCCGTGCTCTGCCGCTCCGGCGGCCGGCTGTACGCCCTCGGCCTGCACTGCCCGCACGCGGGTGCCCTTCTGGTCAACGGAACGATCGTCGGCGACTGCCTGGAGTGCCCGCTGCACGGCGGCCGGTACGCGCTGGACGGCGGCGCGGTGCGCAGCGGTCCGGCCCGTCACGGCGTGCCCGCATACGATGTCATCGTGCGCGACGGTCTCGTCTACGTCTCGCGGCGCTCACGCCGCTCGCGGGGAGCCCGCCGGTGACCGGGGCGTCCGCGCCGCTGCGGCTCCGCGGCCGGTCGCTGGACGGCTTCGCCGTCATGGCGGTCATCAACCGCACGCCCGACTCGTTCTTCGACCGCGGCGCCACGTACGGGTTCGACGCGGCGCTCGCCGCGGCCGGCGCCGCGATCGAGGAGGGTGCCGACATCGTCGACATCGGCGGTGTCAAGGCCGGTCCCGGCGAGGAGGTCGGGGTGCGGGAGGAGCTGCGCCGCGTCGCCGACCTCGTGGCGGCCGTGCGCGAGCGTCATCCGGACGTGATCATCAGTGTGGACACCTGGCGCGCGGAGGTCGGCGAGGTCGTCGCGGAGGCCGGGGCCGACCTGCTCAACGACACCTGGGGCGGCGTCGATCCCCGCCTGGCCGAGGTCGCGGCGGCGTACGGCATCGGGCTCGTGTGCGCGCACGCGGGCGGCCTGGCCCCGCGCACCCGCCCGCACCGGGCCGCGTTCGACGACGTGGTGGCGGACGTGATCGGGCACGTGACCGCCGAGGCGGAGCGCGCCGTGTCGCTGGGCGTACGCCGGGACGCGATCCTCATCGACCCGGCCCACGACTTCGGCAAGAACACCTGGCACTCGCTAGAGATCACGCGCCGGCTGGGCGAACTGACCGCCACCGGCTGGCCGGTGCTCGTCGCGGTGTCCAACAAGGACTTCATCGGGGAGACGCTCGGCGAGCCGGTGGAGAAGCGCGGCGTCGGCACGATGGCCGTGCTGGGAGTGTCGGCCTGGCTGGGCGCCCGCGTCTTCCGGGTGCACGACGTCGCGGCCGCGCGTGCGGCCCTGGACGCCGTGGCGGCTCAGCGCGCCGCGGACTCCCGCTGCCGCGCCCGATAGGCGGCGACGTGCATGCGGTTGCCGCACGTACGGCTGTCGCAGTAGCGGCGGCAGCGGTTGCGCGACAGGTCGACCAGCACGCGCCCGCAGTCCGGAGCCTCGCAGACACGCAGCCGGTCGAGCTCGCCGGCCGCGACGACATAGGCCAGCGCGATGCCGCACTCTGCGGCGAGGTGCTCGGCCAGCCGCGAGCCGGGGGCGAAGAAGTGCACGTGCCAGTCATAGTCGTCATGGTCGGTGAGGTGCGGCGCCGTCCGCGCCTCGCCGATCACCGCGTTCACCCGGCGGACGGTGGCTTGGGTGTCCTCCGGCGTACGGAAGACGTCATGGAACCGGTCGCGCAGGCGCAGCGCGGCCTCCAGGTCGCCCGCGTCGAGGTCGCAGACGTCGCTGACGTCGTTGCGGTCGACGAACGCCTGGAGCGCGGGGAGGTCGGGGAGGTGCTCGGCCCCGCCCACCGCCGGCCCGGTGTTGACCAGATCGACCGCGGTGCCGAGGGCGTGCTCGGTGTCATGACTGAAAAGCACTGGGACTCCCATTCGAGGTCAACCCGCCGCCGCTAACCCTGCTGATGCCCTCACGGTATTCCTCCTGTGCCTCTCCCGAGCCCGGCGTGCGATCAGCGGGCGTAGTGCGGGTCCGCGAGCACCGGGTAGAGGGCGTCGGCGTCGTGGTGGCGCACCGTCATCACGATCGTCGTGCCCTCGAGGCGGTATTCGGCCGGCACGCCGCGGTAGAGCGAGTCATAGCCCCAGGGTGCGTGGAAGCGGCCGACCGTAGCTCCGTAGCGCTCGTGCACGACGTCGTACCCGCCGGACGGCGTGACGTCCAATGACAGGCTCTCGCCGAGCCGGACCGGAAAGCGGAACTCCTCCGGTGCTCCCGGACCGTGCAGCACCGTGATGAACCGGACCCCCGCGGCCGTCGTCTGGGCCATGACGTCGGTGTCGGCGTCGACCCCCACGAAGACCCGGAGACTCGGCCTGATCACCGTGGCGGCGCGGTCGTCGCCCGCCCCCGCGACGCCGATGTGGACACGTTGCCCGTCACGTGTCGGCGCCCAGACGCCATCACTCGCCAGCCCACCCCAGCTGACGTCCGGATTCTCGACTTCGGGTGGCTCTGAACGGCCACTGATCGAAAGAACCCTGGTCGCGGCCTCGACTGCCGCGGACACCCCGTCGCGCGCATGTCTCATGGCGGATCCCCCTCGCCCCGTATGCACCTTATGCATCCTTATGTCCGATACCACTGCCCCGTACAAGTATCAGATCCACGCACTCTGCAATGAAATCGGGGTGGGCTTTGGTTGTTTCGCCGAAGCAGAGGTTGCAAATTAATTACATCGCGCGGCGTGTCGGCGCGAGCGCCATCATTTCGGCCGTCGGACCGGCGATCGGTTGGTGTCATCGGCGTTATCGCACGTGAAAGGCCATGTCGTGTCCTGGCCGATACTCGCCGTCACGGCTTCCGTACGGGATCATGCGTTCTCGGGCCTGCGATCCTGGAGGCCGGACCGGCTAACGCAGCCGGTGAGCGGGGTAGGCACGTCCTGAGCGTGCGCACGTCGGCGAGTCGAAGGAGTGCTATGGCGGATCAGCACATGGCGGAGGAGCAGACGGCGGAGGAGCACGCCGGCGACCAGGAGCCGGTGGCCGACCCGCGGGAGAGGCGGCCCACCCGGCGGCCGGAGATGCCGTCCGGCACGGTCCGCATCGTGGACCTGCCGGAGTCGGACCGGGAGTCCGTGCGCACCGCCCTCCGCCGCGACACGCCGCTTCACGAGCTGCTCGGGCTGGAGATCGTCGAGATCGGCGAGGGGCATGCCGTCTTGTCCATGCCGGTACGCCCGCAGGCGTTCAACAGCACCGGCAACCTGCACGGCGGCGCCATCGCCACGCTCATCGACGTGGCGGCGGGCACGGCGGCGGCGCGGGGAAGCG
The DNA here is from genome assembly GCA_025964685.1 of Actinoallomurus sp. Classification (GTDB taxonomy): domain Bacteria; phylum Actinomycetota; class Actinomycetes; order Streptosporangiales; family Streptosporangiaceae; genus Actinoallomurus. The sequence goes on from JAOPYG010000465.1 coordinate 51,689, forward strand.
GGTTCGAGCCCGGCCGGCAGAGCCTGGTCACCGCCGACCTGCACGTGCGCTACCTGGGCCGGCCGCACGGCGACACCGTGTACGCGCGGGCCGAGATCCTCAAGGCGGGCCGGCAGCTCATCGTCGTCGAGTGCCGGGTGACCGACGTCGAGGAGCGGGTCATCGCCGCGGCCGACTTCAGCATGATGATCGTTCCGTTGCGCAAAGCGCTGCGCCCCATGGCCAGCGCGAAGGACACCGACCCGGACCTGTGAGCGCGGGGACCGGTGCGTGGCCGTCCGTGGACGGTCACGCACCGGGAGCGCTGCCGGATGTCAGACGGGAGAGTTCAGCAGGATGTTGAAGAGGTTGAGCGCGTTCGGGGTGCCCAGCCCGGTCGACAGGTCATAGCCGGCCGTCGCCGGGTAGTAGAGGTTGTTGCCCGCGACCACGTCGTTGTACGGCGCGTTCGTCCCGCCCTGTCCGATGACATGGTAAAAGGTGTCGGGCCCGTACCAGTAGGCCTGCCTACGAGTCAGCATGCCCTGGTTCATCAGCACCATGCCGGCCGCCCAGATCGGGGTCGCCGCGCTGGTGCCACCGAAGCCGGCCCACTGGCCGCGGTAGAACACCGGAAGGTCGATCGCCGCCGCCGACACGTCGGGCACCTGCCGGGCCCCGGTGGAGTACTGGTTGGCGACGCCGGGTCCCGCCTGGTACCCGGGTTTGGTGAACACCTTGCTGAGGCCGCCGCCGCTACCCCACTGGTTCTCGCACTTGGACAGGTTCGACCGGTCCGACCAGACGACCTCCTGCGGACGCGTGCCGGCCGCGCCGAACTGCATGCGGGTGCCGCCGACCGCGACCGCCCACGACGACGTGGAGGGGAACGACACGTCGAGCGGCCCGTACATGCGGTCCCCGTACGCGCCGCAGTCACCGGTCGCCACGAACACCGTCATGTGCTCGGCCTCGGTCAGGATGCGGAGGTTCTGGTCGACGGCCTGCATGGTGGCCTGCGACATGAAGCCCTCCGCCCCTCCCAGGCTGATGCTGACGGCGCTTCCCGGCCGGGGACGGTCGGCGTTGTCGTCGATGATGCGCTGGAGGGCGTTGTTGAACGCCAGCCACGAGTCCGAGCCCGACCCGGTGTTCAGCAGCGCCGGGTCCTCCTGGTAGTTCACGATGCGCACCGCCGGCGCGAGGCCGGCGAGCATCTCGATGTCGAGCGTCGCCTCCCCGCCCGGCGGGGGAGCGGTGGCGCCGAGGTTGACGTTGCTCAGCGCGATGTGGGATCCGGTGCAGGTGTTGTAGGTCGCGATGTCGCGGGGGTCGTACCCGTCCATCTCGACGAGGTTCACGGTCATGTTCTCGCCGTGCCAGCCCTGCTGCCACAGGCGGTCGTAGCCGTACGCCGCGGCGACCTTCCGGGACGTCGCCGCACGTGGCGGGAAGCGCCCGCAGTCGGTCACCCGCGCGGGCGCGCTCGATGACAGGGCGGCCGGTGCGCCGGCCTTCGCGCGCGGGGCGACGCTGTAGCTGTCCAGGCCGGTGACGGCGAGGACGTAGCCGGCGATCTGCGTCGGCACGACGGGCATGTGGGCCGGGTCGGGCGTGAAGAAGGACCGGCCGTTCAGCTTGTGCGTCACGAACGAGGTCTGCAGGAGCCGGCCCGCCACCCCCGCCTGGACGTCGAACGTCAGGCTCGTACGGGTCTTGCTGGGCTTGGCCTGGATGTGGGCCTTCGCCAGGTACGCATTGATCTTCTGGAGCTCGTCGTCGCTGACGCCGAGCTGCCGGGCGAGTCCGTCGGCGCCCTGGCTGGTGCTCCTTCCGTGCCCGAGCTTCTTCCAGGTCGCGTCGCTGATCTTCAGCGTTACCCCGACGTGGAGGGTCTGACCGGCCGGGACCTGCCCGGTGACGGGCGCGCTCAGCGCCGCCTTGGGCAGGCCCAGGTTGAGCGGGGTGAACTTCACCGATGAGGTGCCGGCCGGTGTGGACGATGGTGCGCTCGAATGCCCCGAGCCCCCGCATCCGCTCAGCACCGTGAGTGCGAGCACCACCCGAAGAAATGCGGTCCGGCGATTACGCACGGATCTCCCCTGTTCCCTTGTCTGATTCCCTCGCGCACGTCCGGTCGCCCGGCGTCGGCGAACCCTCCCGCGGGTCCGCTCGGCCGTTCCGGGCCGCGTCCCCGAACCCGTGGACGGCCAACCTAGAACGGACGTGGCGCTCATATCCGCCCTATGACGTATCCGCCGCCATTTCGGTGCCGTCGGGCGCCGCTCTCATCGGCCGCTTCTCTGCCGCCTGGTGTCTTGTGGGGCATTTTTGGCTGACTGTACGGTTTATTCCGGTCCTAGCGAACAGTTCGGGGGGCGTCATGCGTGGTCCACAAGCCGCGGAGACCGGCGGGACGGCCGGTCTCGTCAACGGTGAGGTCTCCTTCTGGTATCGCCAGGCGGGGCTGCCCGCGCCACGCGACCCCCTGCCGGGCCCGCGCGAGTACGACGTGTGCGTCGTCGGCGGCGGGTTCACCGGGCTGTGGACCGCCTACTACCTGAAGCGGGCCCGGCCCGGGCTGCGCGTCGCCGTCCTGGAAAAGGAGTTCGCCGGTTTCGGCGCCTCCGGTCGCAACGGCGGCTGGCTCACCGCCGAACTGGCGGGCTCCGCCGAGCGGTACGCCCGCGCGCACGGCCCCGAGTCGGTGGTGGCCCAGCAGCGGGCGATGTTCGACAGCGTCGACGAGGTGATCCGGGTCGCCTCCGCCGAGGGGATCGACGCCGACATCGTCAAGGCCGGCGTCCTCAATGTCGCCACCAACCCGGCCCAGCGCCGCAGGCTGCACGCCGAGCTCGCCGAGGCACGCGACAGGGGCTTCGCAGCGGCCGACCTGCGCCTGCTCGACGCGGGTGAGCGCGAGGAGCGGCTGCGCGTCGCCGGCGCGCTGGAGGCCACCTACAGTCCGCACTGCGCGCGCGTCCAGCCCGCCCGGCTCGTCCAGGGGCTCGCGCGTGCCGTCGCGGCCCTCGGCGCCGACATCTACGAGGACACGACGGTCACCGAGATCCGCCCGCGCACCGCCGGCCGCCCGGCCGAGGCCGTGACCGCGCGGGGGAACGTCCGCGCGGAGTACGTGATCCGGGAGACCGAGGGCTTCACCGCCGGGCTCGCCGGCCAGCGGCGGCAGTGGCTGCCGATGAACAGCTCCATGATCGTCACCGAGCCCCTGGGCGACGACGTCTGGGAGCGCATCGGCTGGGAGGGACGCGAGCTGCTCGGCGACCACGCCCACGCGTACATCTACGCGCAGCGCACCGTGGACGGCCGCATCGCCATCGGGGGCCGCGGCGTCCCGTACCGCTTCGGCTCGGCCTGGGACCGCCGCGGCGCCACCCAGCCGAAGACCATCGACGCGCTCCGGCGGATGCTCTCCGGGCTCTTCCCGGTGACGGCCGGGGCCGCGATCGACCACGCGTGGTGCGGGGTGCTGGGCGTCCCGCGCGACTGGTGCTCGACCGCGCACCTGGACCGCTCGACCGGCCTCGGGTGGGCCGGCGGCTACGTCGGCACGGGCGTGGCGACCACCAACCTGGCCGGCCGTACGCTGCGCGACCTGGTGCTGGGGGAGGACACCTCCCTGACCCGCTTGCCGTGGGTCGGGCGCGAGGTCCGTCAGTGGGAGCCCGAACCGCTGCGGTGGATCGGCGTGCAGCTCATCTACGCGCTCTACCGCGCCGCTGACCGGCGGGAGAACGCCGGCCTCGCCCGTACGTCCCGTTACGCCCGGCTGGCCGGTCTCATCTCGGGTCGCTGAACTCAGGGCGCCGTTCACCGTACGCCGTGGCCTGCTCGAACGCGTAGCCGGCCTGGAGCACGGCGAGGTCACCCCGATGCGGCCCGATCACCTGCAGGCCGACGGGCAGGCCGCCCGCGGTGAAGCCGCCGGGCACCGACAGGGCCGGGCAGCCGGTGGCGGAGATCAGGTACGCCGAGCGCATCCAGTCGACGTAGGACGTCATCGGCTCGCCGGCCACCTCGGTGGGGTACTCCAGGTCGGCGTCGAACGGCAGGACCTGGCAGACGGGCGCGAGGAGCAGGTCATAGCGGTCGAAGAACTCACGTACACGGTGGTAGAGGCGCGTGTGCAGGACCTCGGCCCGCCCGATGTCGGGCCCGGTGAGACGGCGGCCCTCCTCGATGTTGGCCACCACGGTGGCCTTGATCCGATCCCGGTGGCGGTCCATGACGCCGCCGAGGCCGAGTTCGAACTTCCAGGCCCGCAGCACGCGGAAGACCTCGTCGGCGCCGGACAGGTCGGGGCAGGCCTCCTCGACCACGCAGCCGAGGTCGGCGAACACCTTGACGGTGTTCTCAAGAGTGGCGACGACCTCGGGGTCGAACGGGACCGAGCCGTCCAGGCGGGGCGCCCACGCCACGCGCAGCCCCGTCAGGTCCCGCTCCAGCGGCACCCCGAACGCCGATCCCGGCGTCTCCAGCGCGATGGGGTCGCGGGGGTCGGGGCCGGCGAGCACCGACAGCAGCAGCGCGGTGTCGGCGACGTCGCGCGCCATCGGCCCCTGGACGCCCATGGTCGCCCACGCGGCGTCGCCCGGCCAGCTCGGCACCCGTCCCGGCGACGGCCGCAGGCCGACGACATTGCAGAACGAAGCGGGGTTGCGCAGCGACCCGCCCATGTCGCTGCCCTCGGCCAGCGGCTGGAGCCCGGCGGCCAGGGCGGCCGCCGCGCCGCCGCTGCTGCCGCCCGCCGACCGCGACAGGTCGTACGGGTTGCGCGTCGTCCCGAAGACGGGGTTGAACGTGTGCGACCCCGCCGCGAACTCGGGCACGTTGGTCTTGCCGAGCATCACCGTGCCGGCGGTGCGCATCCGTTCGACGACGAGCTCGTCCCGTACGGGCACGTTGTCGGCGAGCAGCGGGGATCCGGAGGTGGTGCGCACCCCGGCGGTGTCGTGCGTGTCCTTGTGCGCGACCGGCAGGCCGAGCAGCGGCGGCGGCTCGGTGCCCGAGGCCAGCAGCGCGTCGGCCGTGTCCGCCTCCTCGAGGGCACGCTCGGCGGTGAGCGTCACGATCGCGTTGATCCGGGGATTGACCGCCTCGATCCGCGCCAGATAGGCCTCGGTCACCTCGCGCGCCGACAGCTCCCGCTCGCGGATCAAACGGGCCAGCTCACGTGCACTCAGATAGCAGATGTCCTCCGCCAACGGGTCCCCTCCGACGTAGGCCCGGGGCACCGGGGCCTCGGGATCGTGACAACGACCTTGTCACACCCCATCTTTGGCCCATCCGAAACCCCTGTCCACCGCCATGATCGACGATGCCACCTGGTGTCATCGTGCCGGGGGTCTGCGCCGGCCTCGTGGATCTATGGCTGCGGATAGGTCTCGAAGACGCCGTCCGGGTCGTACCTCGTCCGGAGGGACTGGAGGCGGTCCCACGCGGCTGCGGTGAACGAGCGGCGGGCGCGGCAGGGTTCGGCGGCCAGGTCCGCCTCCGCCACGTAGTGGCCGGCCGCGAGCGGCTCGGCCGCCGCCACCGTCTCGTGCAGCCAGGCGAGGTTCGCGCCGTCGGCCGACCGGTCCTGCCACATCGCGTAGCAGCCGATATGGATCCGCCCGAGCGGGGAGAAGGCCATGTCGGGCACCGGCGCGCGCGCCGGTCCGCCGGGGGCCGGGGACGCCACGACGACCGACTCGGCGGACGGTGCGCCCTCGACGTGGCGGGCGATGGCCGGCAGCACGGCGGCGAGACCGTCGTTGACCCACAGAGAATCGGCGCCGGCGCGGCGGCCCGCCGGCCAGAGCGCGTCCGAGCCGGTGAAGAGCACGGTGAACGGCGTCGGCTGGTCGATCTGCCGGACCAGGGCCCGCCCGGCGAACGGGCAGTCGCGCAACGGCTCGAGGCAGCGGATCGCGTCGCTCCACGCGCAGGAGAACGCCGTGGCGGTCACGACGACGACCCGGGGCGGCGGCGAGCCGTCGTCCGCGTCGCGTTCGGCCGTGGTGAGCGCCACGCTGAGCTCGACGTTCGCCGGCACCGCCGCGGCGATCTCGTCGGTCCAGGACGCGACGTCCTCGATGTCTGCGAGGGGGAAGACGTACCTCGTCGTCATGATCGCTGGAGGCAGGTGCCGCAGTCCGAGCCGGAAGGAGGTCACCGCGGCGAAGAACCCGGGTCCGCCGCCGCGTGCCGCCCAGAGCAGGTCGGGGTTCTCGTGCTCGCTGCACCGTATGGTCTCGCCCGTCGCGGTCACGGCCTCGATCGCCTCCAGGCCGGCGCACGCGGGTCCCCAGGCGCGGGAGTTCCATCCCAGACCTCCGCCGAGGACGAGCCCGCTCAGCGCGACGGAGCCCCGGTGCGCGACGGGAAACGCGTGATCGCGTGCGGCGAGCGCGCGGGTCAGGTCGTGGCACGTGACACCAGGCTCGACGGTCGCCGAGCCGTCGTCGACGGTGTGCCGGCGGAGCCGGGAGAGGTCGATCAGCATGCCGCCGTCCCGCGGTGGTGAGCCGCCCCAGCTGTGACCGCCCGCCCGTACGGCGATCGTCAGGCCGCGGGAGCGGGCGAGCGCGACGGCCTCGCGTACGTCGTCCACCGAACCCACCGAAACGATCACATCGGGGTAGCGCGGCGGTGTGATCTGGGTCCAGCCCGTCCCCGCCCGTGCCCTCTCATAGCCGGGGTCGCCCCGCTCGACCAGCACCCGCCGTATGTCCTGCGCCAGCTTCTGCCCACCCACGCTGCCCCCTCGCCGTTTTCCGGCCGATGCGGGACGGCCGGTCATGCCGCCCGCTCACGGCCCTCTGCCGTCACCCTCCGGGCCTTCGGCCACCGCCCCTCCCCGTCATCGGTCGGCCAGCTCGACGTGCTCGTGGGTGACGGCCTCGATGTCGGCGGACGCCGTCTCGAGGAGCCGGTGTGCGAGATCCGACAGCGCCCGCGCGGTGGCGAGCTCGGCACCGATCTCGGGAACGTCCCAGTCGGCCGGGTTGCACCGGGCCGTGCCGTATCCCCGCAGGCCACCGGCTGCCCGCCCGGCCAGCCGTGCCTCGGCGCGCGTCTCGCCGTCGGCCTCGTTGAGGTAGATGTCGACCGACCAGCGGTCGATGGTGTTCATGGCTCCTCCCGCGCTCCTCACCGGTGATTCGCCTCCTACCATCGAGGCTCGCCGGAGATCGCCGGGCGGGGCAGGGCCGAAAGTCCCCACATCGCGTCAGCGGTGGCCGCGCGGGCCGTCGAGGGCGGGACGCTGCCCGTCGACGCCGGAGCCCAGGTCGGCGAAACGGCCGGCGTCGCGGCCCGCGGCGAAACCGTCGCGCCGCACGCGTTGCGCACGTGCCTGGCCGAGCACGGGGAACCGGGCGGCGAACTCCGTGCGCACGCGTTCGTCGTCGCGGGCCAGGACCACGGCGTTGGGGGTCGCCGGGCCCTCGTCGCGGAGGCGTCCTCGTGCCGCCTCGACCCGCTCGGCGACCCGGTCGGCGTAGCCCACCAGGAACGCCTTGAGATAGCCGTTGCGCCAGCGCGTGCGGTCGGCCTTGCGGCGGAAGAGCTCCTCCGGATGCTCGCGCATGTGCGCGTCGGCGGCGCGCGCCCCCGCGCCGTCCATCTGCAGGGTCAGGGAGGGCAGCAGCAGGGCCAGCGCGTCACGGGCGGACTCCGTCGCCACGGCCAGCAGGATGACGTCCTGCCGGTAGGTGCCGTCGCCGCGCAGCGCGCACGCGCCGCCGTACGCGCGCACCACCGCGGTGAGCCCGGCGGAACGCGCGCGGGCGTTGCCGTCGCGGCCGCCGACCGTGTGCTCCCAGTAGACGATCGGCTCCGGACGCTCGCCGCGCCGGACGCGCAGCGCCGCTTCGTCGATGGCGTGGCGCATCATCAGCTCGGCGGCCTTGGCCGCGCAGGCCTGCGCCTCCGCCTCCGGGGTCTCGGGATGCTCGGCGCGCGACAGCAGCGCGCGGACCCTCGCCTCGTGGTCGATCGTCATGCCGACGGAGCGTAATCGCCGGCACCGACGGTCGCGACGGTGCCGCCTCTTCGACGAAAACGTGGTTCGTGCGTCTCTCGAGGCGTATGTCGCGATTTGGGGAGAAGCATGGATATCTTCGCGTACCGTTGTCCCGGTCTTCACGCAGTCGATCAATCGGGGAGCCCTCCGGCCCTATGGAAGCATCGCACCGCTTCGAGATTCCGCGCCTGACCCACCTCGCGCTGCACGCGCTGCCACGGGTCATCGAGGGAATGATCGCGCCGGTGGTCGTCTTCTACGCCGGGATGATGGTCCTCGGGCTGAACGGTGCGCTGATCACCGCGGTCGGCTGGGTCTACGGCGGCATAGCGGTACGCCTGGTCCGGCGCCGTCCGGTTCCCGGCACCCTGGTGCTCGCGGCGCTCGGCGTGACCGCGCGGGCCGCGATGGCCTCCGTCACCGGCAGCGCGGTCGTCTACTTTCTCCAGCCGACACTGGGCACCCTGCTGGTCGCGATGGCCTTCCTCGCCTCCGTGCCGCTGCGCCGCCCCCTCGCCGCCAAGGTCGCGAACGACCTGGTTCCGCTGCCCGCCGGGTTCCTCGCCCATCGGCAGGTGCACCGGTTCTTCCTGCGCGTGTCACTGCTCTGGTCGCTGGTCTTCACGCTCAACACCGCGCTGAGCGTCTGGCTGCTGTTCCGGCACTCGATCGCCGCCTACCTGTGGATCCGCACGCCCGCCGTGGCGCTCCTGGGTGCGGCCGCCGTCGTCATCTCGGTCTGGGGCTTCAAGCGCTGCATCCGCGGCGTCGCGGTCGTCGCCTCCTAGGAAACCCCGCGCCCGGCGGTTAAAGAGCGAACAAAAGCATGGCCACGGGCGTCTTTATATCCAAGGGGGTACAACCCCGAGGCCGTACGATTAACGGCAAATAACGGATATGGGGATTTTGTGTTGATCAAGGGAGTGGCAGCCATCGCGGCCGCGGTCGTGATGACGGCGGGGTGTGGCATCGGGAGCGGCGGGTCCGCGCCGGCCGCGAAGGTCTCCATCACCCCGGTCAACGGCACGGCCGCCGGCCGCCCCGAACTCCCCATCGTCGTCAAGGCGACCACCGGCGAACTCGCGACGGTCAGCGTCCAGGGCGGCGGCGCCCCGGTCGCCGGAGCGTACGACCAGGCGCACCGGCAGTGGACCTCGAGCCGCGCGCTCAAGCCCGCCACCAAGTACACCGTCACGGTGACCGCCAAGGCGGGCGGGAAGACCACGAAGACCACCAGCTCGTTCCAGACGCTGACGCCGAAGCAGACCTTCGGCGTCGCCGACATCACCCCGATGCCGGACGAGACGGTCGGCGTCGGCATGCCGCTCATCGTCCAGTTCAGCAAGCCGATCTACAACCAGGCCGACGTCGAACGCGCCCTGCGGGTCACCTCCGACAAGCCCGTCGAGGGCGCGTGGCGGTGGTTCGACCGGCAGAAGGTGGTGTACCGCACCAAGGAGTACTGGCAGCCGCACCAGACCGTACGCCTGACCGCCGACCTGACCGGCGTGCGCGGCGCCAAGGACACCTACGGCACCAAGGACTACGCCCGGTCGTTCACGATCGGTGACTCCCACGTCAGCGACGTGAACGTCAAGACACACCGCATGAAGGTCCAGGTCAACGGCAAGACGGTGAAGACCACGCCGATCAGCGCGGGCAAGGGCGGCCTGCGCAAATACACCACGACGAACGGCGTCCACGCGGTCATGGGCAAGCAGAGCCCGGTCACGATGACCTCCGGCTGGGAGGGCGTCACCAACAAGAGCGACCCCAACTACTACAGCCTGACCGTCTACCAGGCCGTGCAGATCTCCTCCAGCGGGGAGTACGTCCACTCCGCGCCCTGGTCGGTCGGCTCACAGGGCAGCGCGAATGTCAGCCACGGCTGCGTGAACGCACCGCCGGCGTTCGCCAAGTGGTTCTACAACCTGTCCCGCCGGGGGGACATCGTCAACGTGTCCGGTACGGATCGCGAGCTGGATCCCACCAACGGCTACGGCTACTGGCAGCTGTCATGGGCCGACTGGCTGAAGGGCAGCGCACTGCACTGAGCGACACCGACACGCCGAACGCACCGCCGCCCGCATGGCGGTGCCCGATGAGAACCGCTGGCAGGATGGATCTTGTGCTTGATGTCGTTGGCTGGGTGCACGTTTCCGAGGGACGGCTCCTGGCCGTGCGAGCACGCGCGCGCGACCGGCTGTACCTGCCGGGCGGCAAGCGTGAACCGGGCGAGGACGACTGGACCGCGCTCTCCCGCGAGGTACGCGAGGAGCTCGGCGTCCGGCTCGATCGGGAGAGCTTCCACGGCATCGGCGTGGTCGAGGCACCCGCGCACGACCAGCCGCCCGGCACGCGGGTGCGCATGGCCTGCTACACCGCCGGCTACCACGGTGACCTCATCGCCACGGGAGAGATCGACGAATGGATGTTCGTGGGCCCGGCGGAGCGTCACCGCCTCGCCCCGGCCGTACAGGCGGCGCTGGAGCTGACGCGATGAAGGTCAGCGTCATCATCCCCGTCTACAACACCGGCGAGGACCTGGCCCGCTGCGTGGAGTCGGTCCTGGCACAGACGATGGACGACTACGAGGTGATCTTCGCCGACGACGGGTCGGACGACGGCACCGAGAAGCGCCTCGACGCATTGGAGGCCGAGCACGCCCGCGTCCGCGTGCTTCACCTGCCGCCCAGCGGTGGTCCCGGCGGCCCGCGCAACGCCGGCATCGACGCCGCGCGAGGCGACTACGTCTACTTCCTCGATGACGACGACTGGCTGGGCGAAGAAGCGCTGGAGCGCATGCACGCCATGGCAGTGCGCAACGACTCCGACATCGTCATCGGCAAGATGGTCGGGCACGGCCGCCGGGTGCCCAGGCTGATGTTCAAGGTCAACCGCGACAAGGCCGACATCCTCAAGCACGGCCTGCTCGGCATCCTGACGCCGCACAAGATGTTCCGCCGTTCGTTC
>JAOPYG010000466.1 GCA_025964685.1 Actinoallomurus sp.
TCAACCGGCACGCCGCGTTCGGCCTGGGCATCCACCGCTGCGTGGGCTCCCACCTGGCGCGGATGGAGCTCCGGGTCGCCCTCGAGGTCTGGCTCGAGCGGATCCCGGGCTTCACGCTCGCCGACCCCTCCGCGGTGACCTGGGCCGCAGGTCAGGTCCGCGGCCCGCGCACACTCCCGCTCCGTATCGGCTGACGGCTCTGCTCGGCATCCTCGGCCTGGTCCACGGAGTCTCCAGCCTGGAGGTCCGCAGTCTGCGAGTGGACGACGTCGATCACGATGCCCGGACCGTCCGGCTGGGCAAGAGACCCCACCCGGTGCCGCTCGACCCGGTCAGCCGGGAGATCCTGCAACCCTGCCTCGCCCACCGGCTGCGGCCTTGTGGTTCAGGCGGTCGCCAGATGGGCGTAGATGATGATGTTGTCGGTGTAGTGGCCGCTGCCGCGGTCAAAGGAGCCTCCGCAGGTGATCAGCCGGAGTGCGGCGTAGCCGACGCGGCCGTACACCTTCTGGGTGGGAAAGTCGTTCTTGGAGACGGCCTCGGCGGAGTCGACGCGAAACCCCGCTGTCGTTCCGTCCTGGCGGTGCACGCGGATGAGATCGCCTGGCCGTAGCTTGCCGAGCTTGAAGAAGACCGCGGGCCCGCGGGTCGAATCGACGTGGCCGACGATGACGGCGGCGCCCTTCGAACCAGGAGTCGGACCGTGCCGATACCAGCCGGCCTCTTGTGCGCGAGACAGCGGGGGCACCTGCAACGAGTGGTCGGAATTCACTCCGAGCGGCATCAGCGAGCTGGTCACACCGATCTTGGGGATTTCCAGCCGTGTCGGCGGCGAGGGCCGCAACGGCCGGACGGAAGCGGGCGCCGGCGGCAACGAGCGCGCTGCGGACGGCGGTGGCAGTGCGGGCCCCCGCTGACCTCGGAGTGCCGTGACGGCCAGCGCTGAGATCGCGATGAGGGCCACCACCACGATCCCGATGGCGGCCAGCACCCGGCCGCGGGCCTTGAAGCCCCGGTGAGCTCGAGCTCGTCCGGCGGTGACCGGAGTCGCGGACTGATCCACTGCTGCCCTCATCAATTCTGTTGATCGTCCTCTCACCGTAAACCTCTCAGCTGTCGCAGGCGTCACTGTGTTGGACATATCTCTCAGTCGGCACAGACAGTGACGGACTCCCCATGGTTCTGGCACCCTCGCCGCCCACCACCGGTGCGCGGCCCCCCGCGATACGTCGGCGACGTGACCGCGATGGCAAGCGCAGCCTGCCACCGGTCGATCCCGCTCGCGTGTGGGTGACCGTGCTCATCCCGGCCCACAACGAGGGAAACCAGATCACTGAGACGGTCGCGTCGCTGAAAAGCCAGGAACGGCGACCTGATCGCGTCATAGTGATCGCCGACAACTGCACGGACGCAACCGCGGGACTCGCTCAACTGTGCGGCGCCGAGGTCATAGCCACACGAGGCAACCGGCACAAGAAGGCGGGCGCGCTGAACCAGGTCCTCGAGCGCCTGCTGCCGACGCTGGGGCCCGAGGACGCGGTGCTGGTCATGGATGCCGACTCGGCGCTGGATCGCGGCTTCATCAAGAACGGCGTGGAATACCTCGCGGCCGGGCGGTATGCGGCCGTCGGCGGGACGTTCACCGGCAAGCCAGGCGGAGGCGTGGTGGGAGCGTTCCAGCGCAACGAGTACGCCCGGTACGCGCGCGACGTTCGCAGGCTCAGCGGTAAGGCGCTCGTCCTGACGGGCACCGCCACTCTCTTCCGGGTACTGACCCTCCAGGAGGTCATCGCCGCACGGGGATCCGGCCGGCTGCCCGGCGGTGACCATGTCTACGACGTACGCGTGCTGACCGAGGACAACGAGCTGACCTTGGGGATCTTGCACCTGGACCTGCGCATCCTGTGCCCCCGAGAGTGCACCCTCACCACCGAGGTGATGACCACATGGGCTGATCTGGCCCGCCAGCGGTTGCGCTGGAAACGAGGCGCGCTGGAGAACCTCGCAGACTACGGATGGACCTCGGTCACCCGGTCTTACTGGGGCCGCCAACTGCTCTCCCTGATCGGGATCATCGTGACCTTCACCTACCTGGCGACGGTCGCATATTCCTTCGTCTGGCTCGGCGGGATCCGCCTGAGCCCGATATGGACGGCCATCACCGCGATCTTCATCATCGAACGCGTCGTCACCGTCCGCAGCCGTGGTGTTGCCCAGATGGCCATCGCGTCTGTCCTCATCGTCGAAATGATCTTCGACGTATTTCTCCAAATAGTCCAGGCCAAGGCCTTCTGGGACACGGTCTGGCATAAAGAAAGAAAATGGTGAGAGATGTACAGCAATCCCGTGGGCGGGGTCGCGGCAGGGTTCGGCGGTGCCGTGGCGGCAGCGCCTTGGCTGGGCATGCAGGCCGTATGGGTGGGCCTTGGAGCATTCACCGTCGTGTCCGCCGCCCTGGCGGTCAAACGGCTACTCCCTAAGCGCGAACACTAAACCCGTGGCGCGGTCCGGCCAGACGAACCGGACCGCGCCGAAGCGGTCGGATGCTTCCAAAGAGGCGGAGATCCTTGTGTTGCGGCATCAGTTGGCGGTGCTGCGTCGTCAGGTCGGGCGACCTCGGCCGTCGTTGGCCGATCGGGCGGTGATCGCAGCGCTGGCGCGGTTGCTGCCTCGATCCCGGCGGATCGGTTTGTTCGTCACACCCTGGCACCGTGCTTCGCTGGCACGCTGACCTGGGGAACCGACGCTGGACCTACAAACGCACCCGCCCTGGTCGGCCGCCGACGCGTCCCACGATCCGCGAGTTGGTGTTGCGGATGACTGCGGATAACCCCGGGTGGGGCTATCGGAGGATCGCCGGGGAGATGGCCGTGACGTGCGCTCTACTCCTCTGGGCGCAGTTGCCTCCTCTCGGTGAACGACCGCCGGTCGTTGCTGTGCGGGAACGGTTCATCGGGGATGGGTACGTCGAGGAACCTGCACAGCGGTTCCCAGCCCTGGCCGACCTCGAACACCAGGAGCCGGTCCGCGGGGATTTCGCGGCGTACCGCCTCGTTGTGCTCGTTGAACACTCTGATTGCGTGCTCTGCGTCGTTGAACCGGCCGTCGAACTCGCCGTCCCACACCACGTCGTGGACGATCTGCCGCATTTCGGCCATGACCGGGTCGGCCGGGGCTGGGGCGGAGGCCGCCCAGTAGATGCTCTCGGCCGCGCTCTCGTACCAGCGCTGCGAATCGCGGACCGTGAGGATCACCTTCGCCTGCGGGAAATGACCGGCGAGTTGCCGCCAGAAGCGCGCGCCCGGCCAGTCGACCGTCGCCCGGTATCCGCGGTAGACCGCGTCCCAGTCGGCCGTTTCGCCGTGCACGACACGCGTCCATAGCGAAGTCTGCTGTGCATCTTCGATGAGTTCGACCATGTGGTGGCAGGGGCCGAACCCGAGTCGTTCCAGCGCCGATTTCAGGGACAGAGTGCCAGTACGCCCGAACCCTGCTCCAATGACATCGACCAAAACCGTTCCTTCCTCACGCGCGTCTGAACGGGATCGCTGAGTAGGCCCGGGGCGCGGTGCCGGGATTGCTCCCGGTCCGTTTCCCCGGACCTCTCGCCGAACCCGCCGTGCGCGTCTCCGCGCAACGGGCTCTCCACGGGATCTGCCGTTAGGCCTGGTCA
>JAOPYG010000482.1 GCA_025964685.1 Actinoallomurus sp.
CCGTCGGCGGGGAGTGCCCGCGCCGGCCAGATCGTGCTGTAGCCGCCCAGCGTGCCGATCTCCAGGATGCGGCGTGTGCCCTGCAGTCGCGCCAGGATCTGCAGCATCTTGCCCTGGTCGGGCGCTATGCCGATCACCGGCAGACCGGCCGCCTCGCCGTCCTCCGGCGCCGCGTCCAGCGCGGGATCGGAGGGCACGAGCGCCCTGTCGAAGTAGTCGTCGACCGCGGTCCGGAGTTCCCGGCTCGTCGCCCCGGCTTTCGCCCGGCGTTCGTCCAGGTCAGTCGTCCCCTAACATCGGGTCACGATGACCTCCTCGAAAGGGTCCCGGCGCTCTGGCCGGTCGCCGCGTGGTTGAGATCCTCTGGCTCGGCACCCTGCTCGGCGCGGGCGCGGCCCTGTCCGTCGGCCCGATCTTCGTCACCATCCTGAACGAGGCCGCGACGCGCGGCTTCGGCGCGGCGTTCCGCGTCATCCTCGGCTCGGCCACCGCCGACGCGATCCTGCTGCTGCCGGCGCTCGCGTTCGCGTGGCTGATCGCGGCCATGGCGCGGGCGGAGGTGTGGATCGGGCTGGCCGGCGCGGTCTTCTTCACCGTCCTCGCGGTGCAGGCCGTCCGCGAGGCGTGGCGGCTGTGGCGGGAGGGCCAGGCCCCCCAGGCGCGGGGCTGGGCCTTCTGGAAGGGCGTGACCGCGAACCTCGCCAACCCCCTCACGTGGACGTTCTGGCTGGCCACGGGCACCCCGACGATCATGCGTGCGCAGCATCTCGCCGGCCGGACCGGGATGGCGGTGTTCACGGTGACGTGGTTCGGCGTGGCGTCGGGGCTCGAGGCCGTGATCGCCCTGGCGGTGGCGCGCTCGGGACACCGGGTCGGCCGGCGGGGTCAGGGCGCGTTCACCGGCCTGTCGGCGCTGCTGTTCGCGGCGCTCGCCGGGCTGATGCTCGTCCGCGCCGTCAGCGCCTGACGGGAGCCGCGGACCGCAGCGCGGCGTACGCCTCCGGCGGCGTGGTCTCGGACCCGAGCCGGTGACCGGTCAGCTCACCGTGATCATCGCTCGCGCCCGTGACGAACACTCCCAGGTCCGCCGCCAGCGCCCGCAGCGCGGCGCGGTCGGCAGCGGCGTGGTCGGGTGATCGGCCTCGAGTCCGGCTGAGGCCGGCCCGGGCCAGCGCGGCGATCTCCGCGTCGGAGACGCCGTACCCACGCCGCCACGCTCGCGGGTGGGCGTGCACCGGCACACCACCTGCCGCACGACGTCGGCGGGCGGCTGGGTGGCGTCGGAGACGACGCTGTGGCAGTGCGGGTCGATGAGCACCGAGGTCAGGCCTCGAGGTGCGGACAGAAGGCCCCGTAGGGCAGGTCGATATCCTCCTCGCGCAGGTCGCGCAGGCTGAAGTTCTCGAGCAGGAGGATGCCCGCCGAGTCGGGCCACAGCACGGCCCACAGCCAGTTCGCGAACGCCTCGCCGGCGAAGGCGGCCGTCGCGTCGGCGCCCACCGCCCACATCGAGACGGGATGGCCGTCGATCTCGAACTTGGCGTTCGGCGCCGAGACGCCGAACCCGTAACCGGGGTCCGGCCCCGGCAGACCGGCGAACGACGCGCCCAGGCCGATCCCGGGCTCCTCCGCGATGATCATCAGATCCGCCGGGCCGCCCAGCGGCGACGGGCCGGACAGCGCCACGGCGACCGCCAGCGCCCCGGACCGGTCGTCGCCGACCTCGGCGAACCCGGTCACGAACCAGCCCGGCGGGAGCGGCCACGGAACCCAGATGGGCACCCGGGCCCGTGAGCGTACGACCTCGAGCGCCTCGCGGCTTGGGCGCCGAGGCGGGAGCAGCGGCGCCACCTCACCGTGCACGCGGCAGATCCACGCGCTCGACCAAGCGCTTGGCGGTATGAGGGACCCGCGGCACCGCGGGCATGTGGACGCCGTCCTCATGGTTACTCACAGTCGCCCCTGCGCGGGCCCGCCGTCAAGGTTCGCGCAGTTCACGGAGTCAATTCGGGGGGGCGAACGTCTTGGTACGCCGCATCCCGGCCGCGCGCCCCTTGGCGGCGATCACGAGCGCCATCTTGCGCGACGCCTCGTCGATCATCTCGTCGCCCAGCATCGCCGCCCCACGCCCCTGGACGCGCGTGGCGTGGTCGTACGCGTCCAGGATCAGCTCGGCGTGGTCGTAGTCGTCCTGGGATGGGGAGTACACCTCGTTGCCCGCCTCGATCTGCGCTGGATGGAGCACCCATTTGCCGTCGAAGCCAAGGGCGGCGCTGCGGCGTGCCGCGCGGGTGAAGGCGTCGACATCGCGGACGTTGAAGTACGGCCCGTCGATCGCCTGCAGGTCGTGCGCGCGGGCGGCGAGGAGGATGCGCATGAGGATGTAGTGGTAGGCGTCGCCGTCGGTGTATCCCGGCGGCTGCTCGCCCACCACGAGCGTCCTCATGTTGATCGACGCCATGAGGTCGCCCGGCCCGAACACCAGTGCCTCCAGGCGCGGCGACGAGGCCGCGATCTCATCGACGCGGGTGAGACCCCGCGCGTCCTCGATCTGGGCCTCGATGCCGACGCGTCCCACCGGCAGCCCGGCCGCCTGCTCGATCTGGGTCAGCAGCAGGTCCAGCCAGACCACGTGGTCCGGCGAGCTCACTTTGGGCACCATCAGACAGTCGAGGTTCGCGCCGGCGCCCTCGACCACGTCGATCACGTCCCGGTAGGCGTACGGGGTGGTCACGTCGTTGATCCGGACGACCCGGACCTTGTCCCCCCAGCCACCGTCGTTCAGCGCCGCGACGACGCTCGCGCGCGCCTTCTCCTTGGCCTGCGGGGCGACCGCGTCCTCCAGGTCGAGGAAGAACTCATCGGCTGCCAGCCCCCGCGCCTTCTCGATGAACCGTGGGTTACTGGCGGGTACGGCGAGCGTGGTCCGGCGAGAACGCATGCTCGGGATGCTACCCATGCCGTCCCGCCCACCGCCGTCCCCCCCACCACCGTTCCCTCACCACCGGTCCCCCCCAAGACCGGGTACCCCCACCGGTCTTACCACGACCGGTCCCCCACCACCGCACCGTCCACCGCTGTCGCGGCCTCGCGGGGGTTCGCGTGCGGAGGGGGCCGTGGGAGACTGCGGACGTGGACATCGCCGCGCTGGTCGAGGAGGCCACCAAGAAGTCGGGCATGCTGTGGCTGGCGCTGCCCGACCTGCCCTACCCCCGCGCCGCCTGGCACATCTGGCACGCGAGCGACGAGCAGGGCGCCGCGTACGTCGTGACCGGCGGCATCGAACAGCCGCTCCCGGGCCTGCCGGAGGCCGGGCGCATCACCGTGACGGTACGCAGCAAGGACAAGGGCTCACGCCTGGTCTCCTGGATCGCGGCCGTCGAGCAGGTCGAGCCCCGGTCGGAGGAATGGGAGACCGTCGTCCCGCTCCTGGCCAAGTCACGCCTCAACGCCCCCGACGGCGAGCACCAGACCGAGCGGTGGGCCGAAGAGGCGTACATCATCCGCCTGACCCCCACCGGTGAGGTCACCGAGTCGCCCGGGAACCTGCCCGACGATGACGCCGCGGTACGCCCGGTGCCGAGCCCGGCCACGACCACCGGCAGGACGCCGTTCATGGTCGGCGGCCGGCGCCGCCGCGCGGACCGCTGACCCACCGACCGCGCGGCGTACCGAACCCCGCAAGGCTCACGCACCGCCGCGCCCGGATCAGCTGAGAGGGATCTCGCGGCGTTCGTGCACGGCGTGCAGTTTGTCCGGGTTCGCGACCAGGTGAACGGCGAGGACCCTGCCGTCGGCCACCTCGGCGGCCATCGCGCTGAGCACCTGCCCTCCTCCCCGGATGATCACGCCGGGCACGCCGTTGACGTCGGCCAGCTCGACCGTCATGTCCTCGACGGCCACACCGTCGTACGGACGCTTGCCGATGCCGACGAGGAAGCGCGCCACCTGTTCGGCGCCCTCGAGCGGGCGGCGTGCCGCCGTGCGCTTGCCGCCGCCGTCGGAGACGAGCACGACGTCGGGTGCCAGCACCGCGAGCAGCCGCTCCAGATCGCCGCCGAGGGTGGCGGACACGAACTCCTCCGTGACCCGGCGCCGTTCGGCGCGATCGGGGGTGAAGCGGGACCGGCGTTCGGTGACGTGCCGGCGCGCCCGGTGGGCCACCTGCCGCACGCCGGCCTCCGAGCGGTCGAGCGTGGCCGCGATCTCGGCGTGCGAGAAGGCGAACACCTCG
This sequence comes from Actinoallomurus sp., assembly GCA_025964685.1. Taxonomy (GTDB): domain Bacteria; phylum Actinomycetota; class Actinomycetes; order Streptosporangiales; family Streptosporangiaceae; genus Actinoallomurus. Next base: position 4,235 of record JAOPYG010000482.1, read on the forward strand.
CGGAGCACGAACACCGCGCGTTCCAGCGGTGACAGCGTCTCCAGCACGACGAGCATCGCCAGCGAGACCGACTCGGCCAACTCGACGTCCTCGGCGACGTCGGGCGAGGTCAGCACGGGTTCGGGCAGCCAGGGGCCGACGTAGGACTCACGCCGCATGCGCGCGGAGCGCAGCCGGTCGATCGCGGTGTTGGTGACGACGCGGACAAGGTAGGCCTTGGGGTCCTCCACCTTCGCGCGCTCGGCGCCGGACCAGCGCAGCCAGGCGTCCTGGACGATGTCCTCGGCGTCGGTGACCGTGCCGAGCATGCGGTACGCCACCGAGAACAGCAGGCCCCGGCATGCCTCGAACGCCTCGGTCTCCGCGTCGGCCGGCCGGCCTTCCTCACCCATGCGTCCCCCGATCGTCCCGGTCGGTGAACCATCGTGTCATCTGATGGCTGCGCGGTATAGATCACGCTTTACCGCTGGAGAGGACGCACCTCGGTAGCCTTCGAGCATGACCGCAACGCCATCGCGGGTCTTCGTCGCGCGCCTGGCCGGGATCGCGGTATTCGACCCGGCCGGAGACCAGATCGGCCGCGTGCGCGACGTCGTCGTCGTCCTGCGGCCGCAACCGCGAGCACCCAGAGTGCTCGGGCTGGTGGTCGAGGTGCCGCCACATCGCCTCGTGTTCCTGCCGATCACCCGGGTGACGAACATCGACGCCGGGGCCGTGATCTTCGACGGCCGCATCAACATGCGCCGGTTCGAGAAGCGCGGCTCCGAGACGCTCGCCCTGGGCGAGATGCTCGACCGCAGGGTCGAGCTGGCCGAGGGCGGCGGTGAGGTCGAACACGTCGTCGTGATCGACCTCGGGATGGAGCAGAGCCGCAGCCGCGACTGGCTGATCACCAAGGTCGCCGTACGCCGCTCGGGCGCGGGCGCGGCCGGATCCGGTCACCGCGGCGGCACGCGGCTGAAGCTGCGCCGGCGGCGCGGCGAGACGCTCGTGGTGGACTGGGCCGCGATCACCGGTCTCGGCCTGCCCGACGAGGGGCAGGGCGCGGCCAGCCTGATCGCGGCGTTCGAGCGGATGCGCGCTCCCGACCTGGCGAACGTCGTACACGAGCTGTCGGCGAAACGGCGCGCCGAGGTGGCCGCCGCGCTCGATGACCGGCGGCTGGCCGACGTGCTCGAGGAACTGCCCGAGGACGACCAGGTGGAGATCCTCGGCAAGCTCGAGCTGGACCGCGCCGCAGACGTGCTGGAGGAGATGGGGCCCGACGACGCGGCCGACCTGCTCGGCGAGCTGCCCACCGAACAGCGGGAGCGGCTGCTGGCGCTGATGCAGCCGGAGGACGCCGCACCGCTGCGCCGGCTGCTCAGCTACGCCGACAACACCGCGGGCGGCATGATGACCACCGAGCCGGTGATCGTCTCTCCGGACGCGACCGTCGCGGAGGCGCTCGCGCAGATCCGCAACCCCGACCTGAATCCCGCGCTGGCGGCGCAGGTGTACGTGTGCCGGCCACCGAACGAGACGCCGACGGGGCGCTATCTGGGCACGGTCCACTTCCAGCGGCTGCTGCGCGAGCCGCCGCCCACTCTCGTCAGCGCCATCTGCGACACCGAGCTCGACCCCCTGCGACCGGAGCTGTCCCTCGAGACGGTGGCGAGCTATCTGGCCACCTACAACCTCGTGTCCGTGCCGATCGTGGACGTGAACGGCCGGCTGCTCGGCTCGGTGACCGTCGACGACGTCCTGGACCACCTGCTGCCGAACGACTGGCGCGAGAGCGCGATGGACACCGATCCGGACGTGGACACGGACATTGACGAAGAGGAAGAGGCCCTGCGCAGTCCCGACACCACCGGGAACGGCGAGCGGTCCCACTGAACCAGCGGGTCTGAAGAGGAAAAATGGTGAGCGACCGATGAGCACTGGCTTGGAGCGGGTACGCGACCAGCGTCGCCTGGGGCGCCTCGACCTGCCGCGGGAGATCCGCCACCCGCTGATGCCGCGGCTGTACTACGACCCCGAGGCGTTCGGGCAGTTCTCCGAGCGGATCGCGCGCTTCCTCGGCACCGCCCGGTTCCTGGTCTACATGACGGTGTTCGTCTTCGTGTGGTTCGCCTGGAACGTCGTGGCCCCCGCGAGCTGGCGGTTCGACCCGTACCCCTTCATCTTCCTGACCCTGATGCTGTCGCTCCAGGCGTCATACGCGGCTCCGCTGATCCTGCTGGCCCAGAACCGCCAGGCCGACCGCGACCGCGTGCAGTACGAGGGCGACCGCGCGCGGGACGAACGCAACGTCTCCGACACCGAGTACCTCACGCGGGAGGTCGCGAGCCTGCGCATGGCGATGAGCGAGGTCGCCACCCGTGAGTGGATCCGCGACGAGCTGCAGCACCTGCTCAAAGAGCTGGAGAATCGCCGTCAGGGGCCGAGGTGACGCATATCCCTCCACGTGAGTTCGCCGGGGGCTTGCCCGCTCAATATCATGGGGACATGGCCTCCCCCACGATCGAGCAGGTGACCGCGGCGCTCGCGACGGTGAACGACCCGGAAATCCGGCGTCCCATCACCGAACTCGACATGATCAAGGGCGTCGACATCTCGCCCGAGGGCAGTGTCACAGTGGGCGTGTTCCTCACGGTCGCCGGCTGCCCCATGCGTGACACCATCACGCGCGACGTCACGGCCGCGGTCGCGAAACTGCCCGGCGTCACCGCCGTGGAGGTCGACCTCGACGTCATGAGCGAGGAACAACGGCAGGGCCTGCAGACCAAGCTCCGCGGAGGCCAGGCCGCCAAGGAGATCCCGTTCGCCAAGCCCAGCTCGCTGACCCGCGTGTACGCCGTGGCGAGCGGCAAGGGCGGCGTGGGCAAGTCCTCGATCACGGTCAACCTGGCCGCGGCGCTGGCGGCTCAGGGCCGCAAGGTCGGCGTCGTCGACGCCGACATCTACGGCCACTCGGTGCCGCGCATGCTCGGTGTGACCGGCCGTCCGACCCAGGTCGAGCAGATGATCATGCCGCCCAACGCCCACGGCGTGAAGGTGATCTCGATCGGCATGTTCACCGAGGGCAACTCCCCGGTGGTCTGGCGCGGGCCGATGCTGCACCGGGCGCTGCAGCAGTTCCTGGCCGACGTCTACTGGGGCGACCTCGACGTGCTCCTCATGGACCTGCCGCCCGGCACCGGCGACATCGCGATCTCGGTGGCGCAGCTGCTGCCGTCCGCGGAGATCCTCGTCGTGACGACACCGCAGCAGGCCGCCGCCGAGGTGGCCGAACGCGCAGGCGCGATCTCGGCACAGACCCACCAGACGGTCGCCGGCGTGATCGAGAACATGTCCTATCTGCCCTGCCCGCACTGCGGCGAGCCGGTCGACGTGTTCGGCTCCGGCGGCGGCCAGAGCGTGGCGGACGCGCTCACCCGCACGCTCGGCACGGCCGTGCCGCTGCTCGGCCAGGTGCCCATCGACCTACGCCTGCGCGAGGGCGGTGACCAGGGCAATCCGATCGTCCTGGACGAGCCCGACGCGCCCGCGTCCAAGGAGCTGCGCGGCATCGCCGACAAGCTCTCCGGGCGGGCCAAGAGCCTGCGCGGCCGTCAGCTTGGTCTCAGTCCGAACCGCGGTTGACCAACCTGGGGGCGTGTTTGCGCTTGACGCGCCGCCTAGGCGTGATTTCGTGAGCGTATGGCATTCGACGGGGTCATACGGGGGATGGTGGTGGCCGCGGCGCTGACAGTCGCGGCCTGCGTGTCGGGCGGGTGCAACGGGCACGCCTCACGCGCGAAGCCACAGAGCGGAAACGCCGATCAGACCAAGCCAGGGGGCGGGGCGTCGAAGACCTGGGGCGCGCCGGTGCTGTCGGACGACTTCGGAGGCGCCGCGCTCGACAAGAACAAGTGGCAGGTGTACGAAGCGCCGGACGCCGCCAGCCACCGGGGCATCGCGGCCGGCACCCACGTCTCGGGCGGACGCCTCGTGCTCGTGGGCGGGCTCTACGGGGGCAGGGACCAGTCGGCGGGGGTCATCTCCCGCTTCGCGCAGACCTACGGCCGGTGGGAGGCCCGCATCAGGTCCGATCCGGGCCCCGGCTACTCCGCCACCGCGTTCCTGTGGCCGGTGCACATGGGCTCCCCGGAATGGGCCGAGATCGACTTCGCCGAGATCCTGGCGGGCGACCGGCGCAGCGGAGGCCTGTTCATCCACCACGGCCGGGACGACCAGCAGGTCCAGCGGACGACCCGCGCCGACTTCACCAAGTGGCACACCGTGACCGTCGACTGGCTGCCGGACCATGTGACGTTCTCGATGGACGGCAAGAAGACCTGGACCTACAAGGGAGCGTTCATCCCCAAGCAGTCTCAGATGCAGTTGTACCTGCGGAATGAGATGCGCACCGGCTTCCACCGCACGGCGAGCACCCCGGACAAGATCACCATGGAGGTCGACTGGATCCGGGTGTACCGCGCTCCGTCCGCCGCCCGGTGACGCCTCAGGGGGCGGTCAGGTCGCCTCAGGGTCGTACGGCGGCCGCTCACCGAAGGGCAGCAGCGGCTCCTCGGCCATGACCGTCTCCTTGTCGAGGTCGTCCAGGTCCTCCAGAAGATGCTTGCGGACGAACCGGCGCGGGCTGAGGTCGGCCACGTCGAAATCGGCGAACTCCGGGCCCAGACCGTCGCGGAGGTCTTCCTTGGCGCTGTTGGCCATGGTACGCAGCTGCCGCAACGCCCGGCCCGCCTGCGACGCGACCTTGGGAAGCTGGTCGGGCCCGAAGATGACCAGGGCGAGCACGACGAGCAGCAGCGCCTCACCGAGTCCTACGTCGAACAACCCGTCCTCCACCCGTGGCCCGCGGCCTCTGTATGAGGCCGCCGAACCCAGCTTAACCGCGCCCCCTCGTCCGCGTCTGCGGCGAGGTCGGCCACGGGCCGTCCGTCAGTTGCCCGCGCCCAGGGTGAGCATGGTGGTCGACCGCTGCGAGCCCCGCGTGTAGGCGATCTGGACCCGCTCCCCCGGCGACTTCGCGCGGATCGCCATGATCAGCTGATCCGAGCCGGAGATGGGCTTGCCGTCGAAGGAGGTGATGATGTCACCGGCCTTCAGCCCGGCCTTCTGGGCGGGCCCGCCCGGCACGATCGTGCCGCTCTTGCAGGTCTGGGAGCTGTCGGTGGCGATGCGGGCGCCGCCACCCTGGTAGGACATGTCGATGCAGGCGCCGATGACCGCGTGGGTGGCCTTGCCGCCGTTGATCAGCTGCTCGGCGACCTTCTTGACCTGGTTGCTGGGGATCGCGAAGCCCAGCCCGATGCTGCCGCTCTGCTGCTTGTCGCTGCCGAGCGTCTGGCTGCCGAGCGTGGCGATCGCGGAGTTGACCCCGATGACCTCGCCCTTGGCGTCGACGAGCGGGCCGCCGGAGTTGCCCGGGTTGATCGCCGCATCGGTCTGGACCGCGTTGATGAACGCGGACTCGCCGCCTTCGCCGCTCGTGCTGACGGGCCGGTTGAGCGCGCTGACGATGCCCGTCGTGACGGTGCCGGCCAGGCCGAGGGGCGAGCCGATGGCGATGACCGGGTCGCCGACCGCGAGGTCGTCGGAGTTGCCGAGCGTCAACGCCTTGCGGCCCGCGAGGGTGCCCGGCTTGATCACCGCGATGTCGGAGGTCGGGTCATGGCCGACGACGGTGGCGGTGGTGGTCTTGCCG
>JAOPYG010000501.1 GCA_025964685.1 Actinoallomurus sp.
GCGACGCAGGCGTGGCGCCGGTACGCCCGGCGTGCGACCGGGCCCTCCAGGAGCCGGCCCACCCGGGCGAGCCACGAGGGGAAGTGCACCCCGAACTGCTCGTCGTGCACGTGATGGACGACGCAGAGCACGGGCACGCCGGGCGGCAGCACCCAGGGGGTGAAGAAGGGGATGCCGTTCTGGCAGTCGAGCACGGCGTCGAACGACCGGCGGTGCACGAGCAGCCACGCGAGCACCAGCGCGTACACGGTGAACCTGCCGCCGAGCCGCACGAACGTCACGCCATCGACGGTCTCGCGCCGCGACTGACCGGGCGCCCTGCTCGTCACGTAGTGCACTCGCCGGCCCTCGGCGGCGAACCGCCGGGCCAGCTCCCACGCGTAGCGCTCGGCGCCGCCCGCCGCCGGGTGCCAGGGGTCGCGCCAGTTCACGACGGCGACCCTGGCAGCCCTGCGATGCTCCTTCTTCGCCCGCGTCATCCGACGTGCAGCTCGTCCGCGATCGGGACCATGGGCGCCGGGGTCACCGCCCGCCGCGCCGTCGCCCGGATCCGCAGCAGGTCGCGCAGGCAGCCGCCCGCGTGCCGGCCGATCGAGAAGGTCGACCCCGGCATGTCACGCCAGACCACCGGGATCTCCGCGACACCGGCACCGAGCCGGCGGCAGTTCAGCAGGAGCTCGACGTCGAACGCGAAGCCCGCCGTACGCAGGTCGGCTACCGCGGCGCGGGCCAGCGGCCCGGCGAAGAACTTGAAGCCGCACTGGGTGTCGATGATGCCGCCGGTCATCTCGCGGCAGAGCCGGTTGAAGGCCAGTGCGCCGAGACGGCGGAAGGGCCGGCTGTAGATCTCCACGTCCGACTCGGGGTGACGCCGGGACCCGACGATCACCTGTGCCCCGGAGGCGAGCATCGCGAGGACGTCGTCCAGGATCTCCACGTCGGTGGCCATGTCCGCGTCACAGAAGCCGACGTACGGCGCGGTCGTGGCGAGCAGCCCGAGCCGGACCGCCGCGCCCTTGCCGGGCCGCGCGCACTGGAGCAGGCGTACGGGCACCGGGCCGGACCACTGCCGGACGATGTCGGCGGTCGCGTCCGTGCTCGCGTTGTCGACGACGAGAATCCTGCTGCCCACCTGGAGGCGCGCCAGTTTCCCGGACAGGGTGGCAAGGCCACGTTCGAGCCGTCCGGCTTCGTTTCTCGCTGGGATGACGACGTCCAGCAACGCCTCAGTGGGCGAGCCCTGCGGGCCCACCGGTCACCGGGTGCCGTAGTTGTACAGCGGCTTGGCGACCGGGTCCTTCTCGGAGGTCGTAACGACGCGAACCACGCCGAACGATGTCAACATGGCCAAGACGGCTCCAGCGAGTACCGCGGCGGCGATCCGCATCATGACTCCTTCTGCAGTGATCGTGAGCCGAGGTTACTAGTCGGTACTCGTACAGACCAGATAAATGTCGCAAATGTAATAAACCACGCAAGGTAGACAGGCCACTGCGCTGGGTGTGCTTCGTGCGCCGCAACGACACGAGGGAGGCGATACAGCGCGAGGTCCGGCCCGGCGATGAGACGCTCGGCACCCGCGAGCCGGCCGTCCGGCGGCCCCGAGTCGATGGCGACGTACCTTACGCCATGGGCGGCCAGCGCCGCGGTCAGCGGAGCGCCGGAGCGTACGAGGGCGTCCAGTTCGCGGGTGCGCGGATCCTCGGCGGCCAGGCCCATCGCGCGCCCCCGTGCGGTGGCGACGCGCACGCCGTCGTTGATGACCACCCGGGCGGGGAGGAAACGCGGCAGCGGATCCAGTACCCGCCTTCCGCCGTTCCAGGGGTAGGCACGGTAGGCCTCCCAGGGCAGTACGAGGACGTCACCGGGCGCGGCGGCGACCATCGCCCGGGCCCGCGACCAGTCCGCCGGGTAATGCGCCGCCCTGAGCCGCCCGCCCGCTCCCCACGCCAGTCCGGGCAGCAGAAGCAGCGGCAGCAGAAGCGCGGGGGCGGTCCACGCCGGCAGCCGGTCGACGGCGCGCCCCGTACCGACCGCGACCACGACGGCCACGGGGGCGAGGTACTGCTGGCCGTCGCGCAGCAGCGCGAAGCCGGGCCACAGCCCGATCGCGCCGCGCAGTACGCCGGGCGCGACGGCGCCGAGCGCGGCCAGGGCGAACCCCGCCGCCGCGGCCGCCCCGAGTCCGCGGATCCGGTCGCCGCGTACGTAAGCGACCACCGCGACGGCGACCACGAGCAGCCAGACCAGTGACGTGACCAGGCCGCCGTAGCCGCCCGGCACCGTCTCGGCGTTCCAGGCGCCGCCGAGCAGCAGCAGGCTGCCCAGCGTCCCGAACGGCGTGTCCGCGCGGGCCGCGAAGGCGGCCACGCCCGCCGGATCGGCCGGTGCGACGGACACGCGCAGCAGGCTCGGCACCAGCCACGGGAGCGCCACCAGGAGCAGGATCGCCGCCGTGGCGAGCAGCGACCGGCCGTTCCTCCGGCCGACGATCAACGCGACGAGACCGGAGACGGCCAGCGCCGCGAAGCCGCCGATCGCGGCCGGCAGCAACGCGAGCGCCAGCCACCGGTGGTCGCCCCGCGCCGCCGCCGCGACCACGAGGGGAAGCGCGGCGTACCCGAGCAGGAGGGCCCACTGGCCGAGCAGCAGGCGTTCGGCAACGAACGGGTTCCAGGCGTAGACGACTCCGGCGGCGAGCCGGGGCAGCAGCCGGTCCGAGGGCACCAGCGTGGACGCCGAGGCACAGGCCAGCACGAAGATCGCGAGCAGGATCGCCTTCTGCACGAGATCGGCCGGCGCGAGGTGGGACAGCGCGGTCACGACGGCGTCGCTGGGCACGTGCCGGGGCAGCATCCCGGTCAGCCCGAACGTCGCACGGGAGAAGGCCGGACGCGGCACGAAGACCATGTCGTAGGACAGCACGAACCCCGGGGCCAGCCCGGGCCCGATCGCCAGCGCGCCGAGCACGAGCCCGGTGCCGGCCGCGACAACCGTGTGCCGACCTCGCATAAGGGGACGAACGCTACCTCACGGGTCGCGTGGCAGGCCGAGCAGGCGCTCGCCGATGACGTTGAGGTTGACCTCGGTGGTGCCGCCGCCGATGGTCATGGCGCGCGAGGCCAGCAGCAGCCGGGTCCAGTGCCGTCGCGGCCCGTCCGCGCGGCGCCCGGTCAGCGCGCCCTCCGCGCCGAGCAGCCCGAAGCCGTACTCGGTCACGCGCTGGCCGTGCTCCATGCCGACGAGCTTGCCGACGTTCGCGGTCGCCCCGACGTCGACGCCGGACAGCTGCTTCAGCGTGGCCCGCACGCCGAGCAGCGCGAACACGTGCGCGTCGGCGACCAGCCGGCCCAGGGCGTCACGGACGACCGGGTCGGCGGCGACGCCGAGGTCCCCGGCCAGCTTCAGCAGCCCCGGCACGTCGGCGCCGAGCTGCCAGCCGGTCGAAAGGTTCACGCGTTCGGCCGTGAGGGTGCCGCGCGCCACCTGCCAGCCGGAGTTCACCTCGCCGACGACCATGGCGTCCGGCACGAAGACCTCGTCGAGGAAGACCTCATTGAAGATCTGCTCTCCGGTGAGCTCCGTGAGCGGGCGCACGTCGATGCCGGGCGACGCCATGTCGACCAGGAAGTAGGTGATGCCCTTGTGCTTGGGCGCGTCCGGGTCCGTACGTGCGACGCAGATGCCCCACTGGGCGTGCTGGGCGAGCGACGTCCAGATCTTCTGCCCGCTGATCCGCCAGCCGCCTTCGACGCGCTCGGCACGGGTGCGCAGACCGGCCAGGTCCGAGCCGGCGCCGGGCTCGCTGAACAGCTGGCACCAGATGATCTCGCCGCGCAGCGTCGGCGGCAGGAAGCGTTCTTGCTGCTCCGGCGTGCCGTGCGTCGCCAGTGAGGGCGCCACCCAGGCGCCGATCATGAGCACGGGCGGCCGGACGCTCGCGGCGCGCAGCTCCTGGTGGATGATCACCTGTTCGAGCGGTGCCGCCTCCCGTCCCCAGGGGCGGGGCAGGTACGGCTGGACCCAGCCGCCGTCGGCGAGCGCGGCGACCCGCTCACGTTCGCCGAGCGCCGCCAGCGCGGCGACCTGTTCGTTGATCTCGCGCCGCAGCGGCTCGGCCTCGGCGGGCAGGTCGAGCTCGTGGTCCCGGGTCACCCCGGACAGGGCGAGCGAGGCGACCGACGCGTGCCACTCGGACGCGCGGCCGAGCAGCGCGCGGAGGGTCAGCGCCCGCCGGTAGTACAGGTGCGCGTCGTGCTCGAAGGTGTAACCGATGCCGCCGTGCACCTGAATGCAGTCCTGGGTGGCGGCGACCGCGGTATCGGGGGCCAGTGCGGCCGCCACCCCGGCGGCGTACGCGACCTGGTCGCCGGCGTCCCGGCTCACCGCGTGGGCGGCGTCCCAGACGGCGGCGCGGGCGCGTTCGAGCTCGACCAGCATGCGGGCGCACTTGTGCTTGATCCCCTGGAACTGCCCGATCGGCCGGCCGAACTGCTCACGGGTCCTCGCGTAGGCCGCCGCCGTGTCGACCGCCCAGCCGGCCACCCCGCACGCCTCGGCGCCGAGGATCACGGCGGCGATGGCGCGGACGTCCGGCCTGGTGAGCCCGGTCAGCACCTGGTCCGGGGACACCTCGCGCAGGGAGACCCGCGCGACCCCGCGTACGGGATCGAGACTCTCCAGCGGCTCGACGGTGACCTTCGAGGCGGACACCGCGACCCATTCCTCACCCTCGGTGGTCTTCACCGGCAGGACGAACAGGCCGGCGGTCAGACCGCCCAGCACCGGCTCGACGGTCCCCTCCACCACGAGGGCGTCGCCGTCGCGGCGTCCGGTCAGGCCGCCCGCCAGGGACACCGCCCCGCACCGCGTCCCCTCGGCGAGACCGGGCAGGAACTCTCCGGCGCCCGCCGCGAGCAGGACCGCACTCGTCAGGACGGTCGGAACGTACGGGTCCGGGGCGAGGGCACGTCCCATCTCCTCGACGGCGACCGCGAGCTCGACAAGGGAGAAGCCCTGTCCCCCGCGGTCTTCCGGAAGGTGCAGGCCGAGCAGGCCCTGGTCGGCGAGCGCCCGCCAGTGGTCCGGCCGTTTCCCGGCGTCCCCCTCGATCGCCGCGCGTACGGCCTCGCGCGGGACGTGACGCGCCGCGAAGGCGCGTACGGAAGCGGCGAGTTCCTCGTGCTCGGCGGTCAGTCCGATGCCCATGTCGACCTCCCCTCATCACGATAGATCAACACGAACGAGATTCGGTCACAGTCCCCGGCTCACGCGGATCAACTGATCGCCGTGGTGAGCCGGGGGCCGGCACCACCCCGCTGCCATGCGCTCCCCGGTCGCACCTGAACCCAGCCATGCGCCGATCGGCGGGGGTGCACGCCTGAACGGCCGGCCTCCCCGCCGTACCCTTCATGCCACCCCTTCGACCGGCTCGGCGAGGTCGCGCGCGAGAGTGGCCACCGCCTCGCCGCGCTCGGCGCGGGCGACCAGCGTCTCGTGCGAGTCGGCGGAGACCTCCTCCGCCTCGTCGGCGAGGAGGACCGGAATGCCGGTCTCGACCCGGTACCCCCGGCGCAGGCGGGGGTTGTACAACATGCCATCGCCGGGGAAGTACAGCAGCGCCTGCTTGTCGACCGGGCACGCCAGAAGCGGGAGCAGCCGGTCGTCGAGCGAGGCGGTCTCTTCCTCCGGATCGCTCATGACTCGCGCCGCAGGATCAGCAGGAGGTTCCAGGTCAGGAGCTCGCGCAGCCCCGGCACCCGGACGAGGAAGCCGCACCAGCGCGGGTAGTAGCGTGGCCGCGCCTCCAGCACCGTGACGTCGCCGCGGGCGCCGACCAGGCGCAGGACCCGGCCCGCGCCGACCGCGAACAGGCTCGTGCCGTACCGGTTCTTCGGCGGATGCCCGTGCCGGCGGGCGTAGCGGCGGGCCGCGTACGTGCCGCCGAGGAAGTGCCAGGGCGAGGTCTCGTGGCCGCCCCACGGCGAGAGCCAGAGCGTGTACGACAGGTACACGATCCCGCCGGGCCGGGTCACCCTCACCAGCTCGTCGATGAACCCCGCCGGGTCGGAGACGTGCTCCAGGACGTTGGAGGAGAAGCTGACATCCACGCTCGCGTCCTGGACCGGGAGCCGGTGGCCGTCGCCGACCACGGCGTCGCGCCGGGGCTCACCGCGGCTGCGCAGTTCGCCCGGGTCCGGCTCCACCAGGAGGCCGTTCGCGCCGCGGTCGCCGAAGGCGGCCGTGAAATAGCCGGCGCCGCCGCCGACGTCCACGACCGTACGGCCGGCCAGGTCGACGTGGCGCTCGATCTGGCCCACGGCGTCGTCGGCCAGCATCGTGTAGAAGCCTTCGGGGTCGGACTGCTCGCTGAGGAAGCCGCGGAACAGTCGCAGCGACCGGAAGCGTCCCGGCGCCGCGCGACGGCGTGCGGGCGTCCGGGTCGAGGGGGTACGGAGGGCCATTCAGTGTGTCCTGGTACGGGAGGCGTGTGGTCCGACGAAGTTAGAGCACTCGTGACTCATCGACAACAGTACGGACGCCCCGTTGACATCAATCACTAACCACCACAGAATGGCGCAATTCGGTCTGAGACGCTGATCGGCCGGCTGGGACGTCCCGCCGGCTTCGCCGCGACGATCGACGAAAGGTCGCGGAAGGGAGCGGTCAGGGTGACGACCGGCGGTGATGCCGCGCTCCGGCACTTCTATGAGGATCCACGCGTCCCCGTCAGCTCCGGTTCAGGCCGGGCCGACCGGCAGCTGCGGATGCTCAAGGCCGTCCTCGCGAAGACCGACGGACCGCAGGTGATCCTGGACGTCGGCTGCGGCGACGGCACCGCCACCGGCATGGTGCGGCGGCTCGGGCACACGGTCGTTGGCGTCGACTGGTCGATGATGGCCCTGCGGCAAGCCCGGCGCCACGACCTTCTGCTGATCCGCGGCGGGATCGACGCACCCGGCCTGCCGCTCGCGGACGGCAGCGTGGACATGGTGATACTCAGCGAGGTGATCGAGCACCTCGTGGACACCGACTCCGCGATCGACGAGATCCACCGCGTCCTGCGCCCCGGCGGCCGGCTCCTCGTGTCCACACCGAACCTTGCCGCCTGGTTCAACCGCGGCCTGCTCGCGCTCGGCATCCAGCCGATCTTCTCCGAGGTGAGCCTGCGCGGCGTCTACGGACGTCCTGGCAGCCAGGTAGCGGGGCACCTGCACATGTTCACCAGGCGGGCACTGACGGAGTTCCTCACCGCGCGCGGCTTCATCTGCGAACGCGTGGACGGCGCGCCGTACCACGATGTCCCCGGCATGCTGAAGCCGCTGGATCGGCTGCTCTGCCACTGGCCGGCCGCTGCCAGCATCCTCCTCGTCCAGGCCCGGCGCGCGTGACCGGCCGCCCGTGATCCTCGGCGTCGTGCTCGCGATCGCGACCACGCTCGCCTACAACACGGGGTTCGTCCTGGAGAAGGGCGCCCTCACCGCACTGCCCCCGCTGAACGTCCGGCTTCCGCTCGCCCTGGCCCGGATGCTGGTCACCAACCCGCGTTGGCTGGCCGGCTTCGGGCTGATCATGATGGGGCTGGCCGGGCAGCTCGTGGCACTGACGCGGATCCCGCTGACGGTCGCCCAGCCGGTGCTCTCCTCGGGGATCGTGTTCCTGCTCCTGCTGAGCATGACCGTCCTGGGCGAACGCCTGACCGCGCACGAGTGGACCGGGCTGGCCGGAATCACCGCAGGGGTCATCTGCGTCGTCGCGTCACTGGACCCACGTACGGACGCCGCCGGAACGGACGGCCACGTGCTGCCCGTGCTCCTGGTCGCGGTGCCGTCGACGCTGGCGGGCCTGGCGGTCTTCGCGGCCGCCGCACGCGGCCGCGGGCACCGGCGTCCGGCCGGCGACGTGCCGTACGCGCTGGCGGCCGGCATCATTTACGGCGTCGCCGGCATGATCGCCAAGGGCCTGTCCGCGTCGATCGACTTCCACGGCCCGGTGGCCATCGCGGGCTCGGCCCTGACCTCGCCCTACCTGTACCTGCTGGCCCCGGTCACGCTGTCGGGCTTCGTGGTGTTCCAGACGGCACTACAACGAGGCCGCGCGTCGATCGTCGCACCGGTCTCCAGCGTGGTCTCCACGCTGTACACGGTCGTGGCGGGCACCGCGTTGTTCGGCGAACGCCTACCCGCCGACGGGACCCACTTCGGCCTCCGCCTCGCCGGCCTGGCCGCCATCACCGCCGCCCTGTGCTGGCTCCCCCGCCGAAGCCGCACCGGCCGGGGTCAGCGCACCCGGCTGGGTCCGTAGAAGGTCGCGGGGTCGACGAGCCCGAGGGGGACGCGGGCGGTCCCACGGGGTGTGCCGGAATCGGTGAGGCCACGCAGGACGACGGCGTGGCGGGGTCGTTCGTCGAGCCGGCGGGCGAGTTCGACGTAGGTCGCGAGCAGGTGGAGGCACGGGTCCTTGCGGCTGGTGCAGCCACACGTCGTGGTCAGCGTCGCGGGGTCTGGCGCCAAGGGCAGCCCTGCGTCCCGCAGTGCCGCGTGCACGGTGTCGGGGAGGTCGGCGCCCGCGGGCTGGTCGGCCAGCACGACGCGTGCCCGTCCGACCTGGGCGTCGTCCCAGGTGGGCACCGTGATGCGGACCCGGCGCTCCCCCCGATCGTCGACCACGGCTGTTACCTGGCCGGGGGTGAGTTCGAGGTCGCGGACGCGGTCACCCCGCGCCAGCGACCGTGCCCGTGGCAGTGCCGGATCCGGGCGGGTGATCGAGGTGGGCTCGGCCAGGCGCAGCCAGTCGTGGCCCCAGGCGGTGGCACCGAACTCGCCACTCACCGTCGTCCCCGGACCGCGGGTTCGAGCAGAGCGCGGAGCTGGTCGTCGGACAGTCGGGTGAGGTCGCTTTGGCCCACGCCGGTATCGCCGGTGGCGATGCCGGCGAGGTGTCGTTTGCCGGCGTGCAGTTCGGCGATCGCCTCCTCCAGGGTGCGTTCGGTGAGCAGGGTGTGGATGGTGACGGTGTGGGTCTGGCCGATGCGGTGCGCGCGGTCGCTGGCCTGGTCCTCGACCGCGGGGTTCCACCACCGGTCGTAGTGCACGACGTGGGTGGCGCGGGTGAGGTTGAGCCCGAATCCGGCGGCGCGCAGGCTCAGGATCAGTATCGGCGGCCCATCCGGGTCGTCCTGGAACCGAGTGATCAGGTCCTCACGTGCGCTCGCGGACAGGCCGCCGTGCAGAAACGGCACGACGCCTCCCGTGACCTCGTCGCGGAGATGGTCGGCGAGCAGTTCGCCGGTCTTGCGGTACTGGGTGAAGACCAGCGCCCGTTCGCCGCTGTCGACGATCTCAGCGAGCATCTCGGCGGTGCGGTCGAGCTTGCCCGACCGGCCGCCCAGCGCGACGCCGGTCGGCTGGGCGAGTTCTGGGTGATTGCAGATCTGCTTGAGCCGGGTCAGGAGGGCGAGCACCCGTCCTCGGCGCTGAATCCCCGACCCGAGCCCGCCGCGGAAGGCATCGTCCAGGCCGGCCCGGTACAGCCGCTCCTGCTCGCCGGTCATCGCACACACCACCGTCGCCTCGATCTTGGCCGGTAGCTCCGGCGCGACGTCGCTCTTGAGGCGGCGCAGGATGTGGGGCCCGATGATCTCGTGCAGCCGCTGCGCCGCGGCCGCGGACCGGCGCTGTTCGACCGCCACGGCGAACCGCCGGCGGAACCGTGCCCGGCTGCCGAGCAGGCCGGGGTTGGTGAAGGCCATCAGTGACCAGAGCTCGTCGAGCCGGTTCTCCACCGGGGTACCGGTCATCGCCACCCGTAGCCGGGCGTGTAGGGCCCGGGCGGCCCGGGCGGCCAGCGCGTCCGGGTTCTTGATCTGCTGGGCCTCGTCGAGCACGATCACGTCCCAGTCCGTCTCCGCGAGGGCGGCGGCGTTGCCACGCACGACGCCGTAGCTGGTCAGCACTACCGAACCGGGCATCGCCGTGTCGAGCGACGCGCCCCGGTCAGGCCCCGTGTAGGAGACGACCTCGATCTCCGGCGCGAACCGGGCCAGCTCGCGGGCCCAGTTGCCGAGCAGCGATACCGGGCACACCACCAGATGCGGTCCTGCGCGGCGGGCGGCGAGCACGGCGATGCCCTGTACCGTCTTGCCAAGTCCCATCTGGTCGGCCAGCACGCCGCCACCGTGCGCGGCCGCCGCTTCCAGCCAGGCGACCCCCGCGCGCTGGTAGGGCCGCAGCATCGCCTGCAGCGAACCGGCGCTGACGTGCGCGCCGCCTCCGGCGACACTGCGCCGGGCCGCCTCGACCGCTGCTCGGGCCGACCAGATCGTCGTGCCGTCCAGGCCGAGCGCGGCGTGCCCCGCGGTCGGCAGCTCACGGACCAGATCCTCGACGGCCCGGTCATGTCGGATCGCGGTCGCGATGCGCGACCAGACCCGCAACGACTCACCCACCGCCACCGACGAGGGCCACCACGTCGACAACGCCGCGATCGCCGGCTCGGGAGCGACCAGGACCGCGGGCACCTCGGTCGCGATGACCGCCCGCTCGGTCCGGTCCGGGAGCGCCAGCGGCAACGTCGTCTCCTGACCCGCCGGCTGACCGGCCTCGGCCAGGGCACCGGCCGGGTCCGCAACACCCCACCAGGCGAAACGCTCCAGCTCCACCACGAAACACACCTGCAGCACCTCCGGCAGCGCGACGCCGTCGGCGGTACCCGTGAAACTCTCGCTGAGCCCGGCCTGTCCCGACACCTCCGGCATCCCGCGCCTACCTGGCGGACGCGCCGGACGGCCTGGCGGAACCGACCGTGGTGGGGGTGGACCGCAGCTGATCGACCTCGGCGGCGGCGCTGTCGCGGGCCGCCTCGAAGAAGCGCACCAGCGCGTGCAGTGCGTCCTCGTCCACGCCTTGGAGGTCCTCCCGCGTGCGCGCGGTCAATCGGGCGTAGTAGGCCGCGACACGGTCGAGGCCTTCGGCAGTGGGTTCGATCAGTACGCGGCGCCTGTCGCCTGGATCGGGGACCCGTTCGACGCAGCCTGCCGCGCCCAGCCGATCGATCATGCGGGACACCGACCCGGCGGTGAGCCCGACCCGCTTGGCCAACACGCTCGCCGTGGCCGGACCATGCCGATTCAGCGCGTGCAGACAGTCCAGGTCGCTGGCGACGACACCCATCCGCTCGGCGATCAGGCCGTTGAGCTGGGTGATGGTGTTGACCCAGTCGGGCAGCACCTCGAGAACCCGGTCTGCCAGCACATGCCTTGCCGCATGCTCCACCATTCGCCCCCTTGCCGACTCGTCTCCGTCACGATAGCCGGGCAAGTTGTGTGACGCAATTAATGCGTCACGCAATCAGTTAGCGAGGCGTCATCCGGCTACTTCCCTGGCTCGGGGTCGCGGGGCAGGCCGAGCATGCGCTCGGCGATGACGTTGAGCTGGACCTCCGTCGTGCCGCCGTAGATGGTCATCGAGCGGCTGAACAGCATGTAGCGCGCCCACAGGCCGGTCGGGCCCGACAGGTCCTCCAGCGCGGCCATGGCTCCCTGGGACTCCCACAGGAAGTCGGCGACCTGCTGGTTGTACTGCACGCCCAGCAGCTTGCGCACGCTCGCCTCGGCGCCCGGCTCGTGGCCCGAGATCTGCTTGAGCGTGAGGCGGAGGCCGAGCAGGTCGATCGCCTGGCCCTCGCAGAGGAACTCGCCGAGCTCCGCGCGCTTGACCGGGTCCAGGTCCTTGCCCGTGAAGAAGCCCAGCAGCTCCTTCGTGCCCGCGCCGAGTCCCGAGCCGCTGGACAGCTGCACCCGCTCGTTGCTGAGCGTGTTGCGGGCGACCTTCCAGCCCTGGCCGACCTCGCCGACCACCTGGTCGTCCGGCACGAACACGCCGTCGAGGAAGACCTCGTTGAACATCGCCTCGCCGGTCAGCTCGCGCAGCGGCCGCACGTCGACGCCCTCGGACTTCATGTCGACGAGGAAGTAGGTGATGCCGTCGTGCTTCTTCGGCTCGACGGAGCTGCGGGCGATGCAGATCCCCCACTCGGCCTGCCGGGCGACGGAGGTCCAGATCTTCTGACCGGTGAGCTTCCAGCCGCCTTCCACCCGCTCGGCCTTCATCTGCAGCGACGCCAGGTCCGAACCGGCGCCCGGCTCGCTGAACAGCTGGCACCATGCCATCTCACCGCGCAGCGTCGGCGCCAGGAACCGCTCCTGCTGCTCCGGCGTGCCGTACGTCACCAGTGACGGGACCACCCACGCGCCGATGGCGAGCTGCGGGCCCTTCACCTTCGCGGCGCGCAGCTCCTGCAGGATCAGCACCTGCTCCATCGGCGAGGCGGCCTTGCCCCACGGCTTGGGCAGGTGCGTGAACACCCAGCCCTCGTCGCCCATCTTCGTGAACCGCGCCTTGTTGTCCTCGATCGCCGCGAGTTCGGCGACCTCGGCGCGGATGCGGTTGCGCAGCGGCTCGGTGTCCTCGTCCAGCTCGACCTCGACCGCGCGGCGTACGCCGTCGAGCGCGAGCGTCGCGACCGAGCCGGCCCAGTCCTTGGCCGGCCCGAGCAGCACCCGCAGCGTGGAGGCGCGCCGCAGGTAGAGGCCGGCCTCGTGCTCCCAGGTGAAGCCGATGCCGCCGAGCACCTGGATGCAGTCGCGTGCGCACCGGAGGGCGGCGTCGGGGGCGATCACCGCGGCGACGCCGGCCGCGAAGCCCGACTCGTCCGCGGGGTCGTCGGAGGCGCGGGCGGCGTCCCACACGACGGCACGCGCCTTCTCCAGCTCGATCAGCATGCGCGCGCACTTGTGCTTTACGCCCTGGAACTGCCCGATCGGGCGGCCGAACTGCTCGCGCACCTTGGCGTAACCGGCCGCCGTGTCGACGCACCACGCGGCGATGCCGGCCGCCTCGGCGCCGAGCAGCAGCGAGGCGAGGTCGAGGACCTCCTCGCCCTCCAGCCCGGTCAGGACCCGGTCCGCCGGGACGGCCACGTCCGCCGCCTCGACCCGCGCCACCCGGCGCGTACGGTCCAGGCTCTTCAGGGGGGTCACGGTGAGCGTGGCGGCGTCGAGGGCCACCCATCGCTCGCCGTCCTCGGTTGTCACCGGCGCCACGATCACGTCGGCGAGCGCGGCGCCGAGCACCGGCTCGGCCGAGCCGCTGATCGTCAGGCCCGTGTCGGTACGGCGGCCGGTCAGCCCTGGGGCGAGGGCGAGCGCGCCGACGGTGCTGCCGTCGGCGAGGCCGGGCAGCAGTTCCGCACGTGCCTTGGCCGGCTCGTCGGTCCGCAGCAGCGCCGCGCTGGCCAGTACGGTCGGCAGGAACGGGCCGGGCACCATCGCGCGTCCGAGGGTCTCCAGGGCGACGACGAGCTCCAGCAGGCCGGCGCCCTGCCCGCCGTGCTCCTCCGGCACGTGCAGACCGAGCAGGCCCTGGTCGGCGAGGCCGGCCCAGAAGCCGGGGCGGGTCTCCTCGTCGGCGTCGAGCGTCGCGCGTACGACGCTGGTGGGCACGTTACGCTCCGCCCAGCCGCGTACCGCGTCGGCGAGCGCCTCGTGCTCCTCGGTCAGCCCGATTCCCATCTCCACACCCCATTCATGACTTCTTGTTGCGGCCTACCCTAGAGGCCGCCGGGTCATTATTGGAATGGGATTCGGTGTGATCCGTCCCGGTCAGCTCACCCGGAGAGACCGGGCCACGAAGTTGATGTCCGGCCAGAGCTTCTTGTTGGTGTTGGGCACCGACATGAACAAGATCCCCGGGGCCTTCCGGCCCGTGTCGACCAGCGCCACCGCCACCACGTCACCGGTGGCCTTGACCCCCGGGCGGCGGTACGTCAGGTAGTCACCGACCAGCCATCCCTTGTGGCCGCCGATGTTGAGCGGCTGGGAGGCGAGGACCCTCGTCTTGTGCCGGAAGCCGTACATCCGCGCCTCGTACATCTGCGCGACCTCGGTGGCCGCTTCGCGTTCGGTGCCCGGCCCGCTGTAGGCGTCCTTCGCCGCCCCGGCGAGCTCGGCGCTCATCAGGCGAGCCCAGCGCTTCGGCTGCGCGCCGGTCTTCTCCGTCACGGCGAACTGGCTCGCACTGAAGCCGAGCTCCGACATCGGGCTCCGCTTGGCCGGCAGCGCCCACGGCTTGGCGAACCGGGGGTAGGACAGACCGGACCGCGCGTCCGCGACCCGCCCGACCGCCTTGGTGTGCACGCCCTTGAACCTCGGCAGCGGCTTCTGCGGCTTCGGCTTGTTCTGCGCGGGCGGCGTGGCCGCCTGCGAGGGGGCGGCCGTCGACTGGGTGGGAGCCGCCGCGTTCGAGACCCGGCTGTCGCCGTTGCCCTTCAGCACGTAGACGCCGCCAACCGCGAGGAGACCCGCCACCAGGATCCCGACGCCGACGAACAGCGGACGCCTCGAGTGCCCCTCGTCGTCGTGTTCCACCGGGCTCGAGCCGCCGGTCGGCCCTCCGGCGCCGGCCTCGTCCCGCATCCAGTCCGGGAGGCGGAGGTTCCCGCTGCTCGGCTTGCCCGGCTGGGGCGGAGGTCCAGCGGGCGCGACCACCTTGTCCCACATCGGCGGGTGGTCATCGGAGGCGAAGAAGTCGTTCTCCGCGGCCTCGTCCTCGGCCGAGACGCCCTTGACCGGTGCGGGCGGCGCGAAGGAACCGGTGGTCGAGGAGTCGCTCTCCGGTGTGCCGGTCTGCGGCGAGGAGGTGCCCGGGCCGTAGGCCTCGGGCGTGTCGTCCGGCGTGTCGCCGAAGGATCCGGAGCCGTAGGAGGACTCGCCGAACGGCCTCGTGCCGAACGAGGACTCACCGAACGAGCCGGACCCGAGCGAGGACGCGCCGGACCCGAACGAGGACTCGCCGTAGTACGACGATCCGAACGACGGTTCTGACGACGACTCCGATGACGACGGCGTGGAGGTCTCGGAGGACTCCGCCGACGGCTCATCGAAGGAGTCCGATCCGAAGGAGCTTCGGGCCGGCCGGGTGCCGCGCACCGGCGTACCGAAGGCCGGCGTCGTGCCCTCAGGCCCCGGGTCCTCCGGCTCCGGTTCCGGAGGAGGCGTGAACTCGAACGACCGCTCCGAGCGCTCGACGGGCTCGAACGGCGAGCGTCCCGCCGACGACTGTGGTTCCGCCGGCGGGACGGCCGGGAAACCGCCGGTCGGCGCGTCGTCGTCATCGGCGGCGGCGGACCACGACTCGGACGAGCCGCTCACGGACGGGAAGCCCGGTGCGTCGGCCTCGTCACCCGAGATCGCCGGCAACGGGCCGGTCGTCTCATCGGGTGTGGAGTACTGGTCGCTCTGGCTGGTGGCCGGGCGCCACGGCCCGGTGTCCCCCTGATCCGACATGCCGCACAGGGTACGTGAAGATCAACATTTCGGCTTACGACACCAATCACGCTGCGGCCACAGCTTGTCATCCGGGACGTGACGCCGAGGTTACAAAGATCTCACCGAACGCGCGCCGGCGCAGCGCCCTTACCTGCGGAAACGCGCTGGTCAGCGAGACGCTCACGGGCCAGTAGCGTGCCGCCCGCGACGGCGCCCGGCATGGCCAGCACCGCACCCAGCGGAATGAGGAACACCACAAAAACCGATGCGCCGAAGCCCACCGAGAGCCCCCGATTGCGCCGCAGGAGCGCGAACCGGTCGCGGCGGCGGAGGCCACGCCGCTCCAGCGCGATCGAGGTCAGCTCGAGCGTGAGGAAGTACCCGGACACGCATGCCGCCACGACCGGCACGACGGTCTGCCCGACGACGGGAACGAACCCGAGGGCGAAGAACACCACCGCGAACACGGTTGTGACCACCGCGACGATGAGGGCGTCACCGATGCCGTGCAGGAGCTGCCGCCACAGCGAGACGTCCGCCTCGGGCGGCAGGCCGCCGGACGACTCCTCGACCCGGCGGGAGATGCCTTCGTAGAACGGCTCGCCCACGACCAGGGTGACGCCGGTGAACGTGACGATCGAGATCATCAGCGCGGCGGCGAAGAGGAGGACGCCCATCAGCACCCGCGTGAGGTCGCGCAGCCCGCTCGTCCAGTGGTCGGCGAACGGGCTCGCGGCCTTGACCAGGTCACTGAGGTAGACGCCCAGGAAGGTCAGCGCGACGGTGTAGAGCACGAGCACGATCACTGCGGGGATCAGGCCGAACAGCCACTGCCCCGGCCGTCGCGCCACCCACCCGAGGCCCCGGGCGAAGTAGCGCACGCCGTCGATGAAGTTCCTCACGCGCCAAGAGTAGGAGGCGGCGGCGCGGCCGGACAGTCCTCGTGTGCCTCGGCCGCGCGCCGGATGTTGTGCTGCATGCGGCCGAAGATGATCCCGTGGAACGGCCGCACGCCCCACCAGTAGAGCTGCCCGGACAGTCCGCGCGGGTGGAACAGCGCGCGCTGGCGGAACCAGGTCCGTCCGTCCCGCTGCTCGACCGACAGGTCGAGCCAGGCCAGGCCGGGGAGCCGCATCTCCGCCCGCAGGCGCAGCAGCCGCCCCCGTTCGAGCTCCTCCACCCGCCAGAAGTCCAGGGAGTCGCCGACACGCAGCCGGTACGGGTCGCGCCGTCCACGTCGTAGCCCGACGCCGCCGACCAGGCGGTCGAACAGCCCACGGGCCGTCCAGGCCAGCGGCCAGGAGTACCAGCCGTTGTCACCGCCGATGCTCTCGATCACCTGCCACAGCGCGTCGCCTGACGCGTCGACCGGTGACTCGCGCACGTCGACGTACAGGCTGCCGCCGGCCCAGTCCGGGTCGGTCGGCAGCGGGTCGCTCGGCGCCCCCGGCACGGACGCCGAGGACCAACGGGTGGCGACGTCGCCGCTGCCGATGCGCTGGAGCGCCAGGCGTACCGCCTGGTCGAAGCCGACCAGGCTCTCGGGCGGATCGGGGACGTATTCGGCGATGTCGTGCTCGCGGCAGACGACCTCGTGCCGGAGCGAGTCCACGAGCGGCCGCGCGATGCCCGTCGGCACGGGCGTGACCAGGCCGATCCACAGACTGGACAGCCGGGGCGTGAGCACGCCGACGGGCCTGATCCGGCGTCGGCGCAGGCCGGCCAGGGCCGCGTATCGCCGCATCATGTCCTCGTATGTCAGGACGTCCGGGCCGCCGATGTCGAACGAGCGGTTCACGTCGGGCGGCAACGCGGCGCAGCCGACGAGGTAGCGCAGAGCGTCGCGCACCGCGATGGGCTGGATCCGGCAGCGGACCCACCGCGGCGTGACCATCAGCGGCAGGCGCTCGGTGAGGTACCGCATCATCTCGAACGACACCGATCCAGAGCCGATCACCACGGCCGCCCGGAGCGCCGCGGTCGGTACGCCGGAATCCAGCAGGATCTTCCCGACCTCACCGCGCGAGCGCAGATGCTCCGACACCGCCTCGGTGCCGGACGGCGGGAGGCCGCCGAGGTAGACGATCCGGCCCGCACCGGCCTCCTTGGCCGCGGCCGCGAACGTCTGGGCGGAGCGGCGGTCGGTCTCGCCGAAGTCGCTTCCGCTGCCCAGCGCGTGGATCAGGTAGTAGGCGACGTCCACGCCCTCCAGCGCGCCGCGTACGGCCTCAGGGTCGGTCACGTCCGCGCGGACGACCTCCACCTGGTCGCTCCACGGATGGCCGCGCAGCCGCTCGGGAGAACGAGCGGCGCAGCGCACCTGGTATCCCTCGGCCAGCAGTTCGGGGACCAGCCGGCCGCCGACATAACCGGTCGCTCCCGTGACCAGGCACAGTGTCACGTCGTCACTCCCCACGGGCCGCGCGGAACCTCGCCGCCCCCTCGGCCAGATCGACGATGGGTTTGGGATAGCCGAGACGCCGCCGATCGGCGCCCGGCAGGAGCCAGGGCCGGTGCACCGCCGGGCCGCCGATGTCAGCCAGCTCGGGCACCCAGCGGCGTACGTAGTCGCCGTTCGGGTCGAACCGCCGGGCCTGCACGAGCGGGTTGAGCACGACGTTCGGGCGGGTGCTCGCGCCGGTGCCGGCCACCCACTGCCAGTTCAGCTGGTTGTTGGCCACGTCACCGTCGACGAGCAGGTCCAGGAAGCGCCGCGCGCCGACGCGCCAGTCGGCATAGAGGGTCTTGGTGAGAAAGCTCCCGGTGATCAGCCGGCCGCGGTTGTGCATCCAGCCCTGCGCGGCGAGCTGGCGCATCGCGGCGTCGACCAGCGGATAGCCGGTACGCCCTTCGCGCCAGGCCGCGGCCTCGGCGTCGTCGGCCCGCCAGCGGTCGCCCTTCGGCCGGTAGTCCTCGCGCGCGGCCGAAGGGCGGTCGGCGAGCATCTGCCGGTGGAAGTCGCGCCAGGCGATCTGGCGGACGAACGCCTCCGCGCCCGGGCCGCCCCGCCGCAGCGCGCGGTGCACCACCTCGGCCGGGGAGAGACAGCCGAAGTGCAGGTACGGCGACAGCCGTGAGGTGGCGTCCCCGGCCAGGTCGTCGCGCAGGTCGTCGTACCGGTCGATCGGCCCGTCGAGCCACGCCTCCAGGCGGCGCCGCCCCTCGCTCTCCCCGCCCACCGGCAGCTCCGGTGACGGCCGGCCGGGAGCGATCGCCGACGCCTCGGGTAGCGGCTCGGAGTCGACGACGGGCACCGAGATCTTCCCCGGCCCTTCCAGCGGGCGACGCACTCCGGCATCGCTCCACCGGCGGAAATAGGGGGTGAACACCCCAAAGTGGTCCTTGCCCTCAGGTGTCACCGCGCCCGGCGGGACCACGACGGTCGCGTCCCCGTGCACCCGAAGCTCGCGGCGCGCGCCCGACAGTGCCGTACGCAGCCGCTCCTCCCGCCGCTGGGCGAACTCGCTCACGTCACCCGCGACGTGCACCTCCCCGGCGCCGGTCTCCTCGGCCACGCGGCATACCTCACGGACGACGTCGCCGGTGCGCACCACGAGCCGGCCGCCGCGCTCGCGCAGCGCCGCGTCGAGGTCGGCGAGGCAGCCCGCCAGGAAGGCGGCCCTGTTGGGCTTGAGGAAACCGGCCGCCCGCACACCGTCGTCGAGGACGAACAGAGGGACGACCTGGTGGGCCGCGTCGAGCGCGCCACGCAGCACCGGGCTGTCGTACGTGCGCAGGTCGGCGGTGAACAGGGCGATCGCGACGCTCATCACCCAGGGGCCCTTCCCTTTCCGGCCTCGGTCGAACGGTCTCGCGTGTTCGCGGACGGCTCAGGGATAGGCCTTTCCCTGCCCGCACAGATACGCGCGAGCCCGCTCCACCAGGCCGGCGCCGGATGCCAGGAGTGTGTGCAGCAGTGGCTTGTCCTTGCCCCCCGGCGGCGACCGGGTCGCCGCCAGGCTCTTGGCCCGCTTCGCCTTTTCGCCGAGAACGACGAGCTCGGCCTCACTCACGTTCTTCACCAGCAATGGGAAGAGCCGATCTTCCTCGTCACTCATGTGCCGGCGCGTGTCACTGATCAGCCAGTCCAGCAGAAAGGAGAAGTGATCGTCGGGAAGCCCCGGCACCTCCAGCTGTTTCATGATCTTTTCGATCCGCAGATGGTCGGCGTGCGCCTCCTCGGAGATCCAGCCTCCATCAGGCAGACACGCGCGGCACACCGGATAGAGATAGGCCTCTTCCGCCACCGAGTGCCGCACCATTTCGATGATCAGTTGATCGGTCAGCATTCGACGCAGGTTCTCGCCGCCGGACAGCACCTCCAGTTCCGTGAAGAGCTGCCTCAACTCGCGATGATCCTCCGTCAAGACAGTGATCAGGTCTTTGGGTCGGTTCATGGCCTCCGGGCTTTCTGGCTGGTCGGCGGCCAGGCGCGCGTACGGTCGCCGGGGTCGCTGTGGTGCGGGCGGGTCCAGCTGGCCCCGGCATGAGCT
The DNA here is from genome assembly GCA_025964685.1 of Actinoallomurus sp. Lineage (GTDB taxonomy): Bacteria > Actinomycetota > Actinomycetes > Streptosporangiales > Streptosporangiaceae > Actinoallomurus. The sequence continues at coordinate 19,819 of JAOPYG010000501.1, forward strand.
CGTCCACTGGCGCCGTGCCCGCCCGAAGCCCCCCCGAAACGCCAGCGAGCGCAAAGCCGCAGGTGAGAGGCGTTCACCCGTCAACCAGGGGTGGTATCCCGGGGATCCGGGCCTCTCCACGGGCGGTCACCTCCGGTTGAGCCGGTGCGTTGACCGGTCGCCCATTCGCCGTGCGGCGCTCACACTGGCGCGATGGGACGGACCGTCAGCGCGCTGGTGACCATGGGCGAGGAGTTCCTCGGCGGCGTCGGGCCGTTCGCGGTGAGCACGCCCTGGTGGGCGGACGTCGGCCCGGTCGTGGCGCGCCTGCGGGCGGCACTCGGCGTTCCCGTGCTGGTGCTGCGCCTGCTGTACGTCGAGGGCGAGGACGCCCGCGACGGTCACGTGACCTACCACGTCGAGGCGCTGGAGCGACCGGTCTCAGGATTGGCCTCGGCACCGAGGGATCACACCGTGCTGACCGCGGATGAGGAGCTGCGCTCCCCCTGGGCCAGGAGCGACGGCCTGCGGGAGCTGCTCCGCTGGGCCTCGGACACGCTGGCCGCCGCGGGACGCCCGGTCACCGGGCCGGTCGAGCAGCACCGGACGTGGAACCTCGCCGGCCTGTTCCGGCTGCCGACCGGCCGAGGCCCGGTCTGGCTGAAGGCCACGCCGTCGTTCGCGACCGACGAGGCCGGCGCCATCGCGGCGTTCGCGCGGGTGGATCCGGGCCTGGTGCCCGGTGTCCTGGCGGCCGGCGAGCGGCGGATCCTGCTCGAGCACCTGCCGGGTGAGGACTGCCGTGACGCCTCCGCCGAGGCCGTCACCAGCGTCATGAACCGCCTCGTCGCCGCGCAGGCCACGCTGGCCGCGCGCGGCCGCCCGCCCGGCCTGCCCGATCGGCGTACCCCCGTCATCACCGAGCGGGTCCGCGGATTGCTCCCCAGGATCGACGAGCTGAGTGCCGCCGAGACGGCGGCGGCACACGAGCTCGTGGAACTCTGGCCGGCGCTCGACGACTGCGGCCTGCCCGACACGGCCGTGCACGGCGACTTCCACCCGGGTAACTGGCGCGCCGACGGTGGCCCGCCGGTCGTCCTGGACTTCGCCGACGCGCACTGGGGCAATCCGGTGCTGGACGGCCGCCGGGCCTGTGAGTACCTGCCCGAGGACAGGCGGCCCGTCGCCGCCCAGGCCTGGATCGACGCCTGGAAGACCCACCTGCCCGGCTGCGATCCGGCCCGCGCGCTGGCCCTGGGCGAGCCGCTCGGACACCTGAGCTACGCGGTCCGCTACCAGGAGTTCCTGGACGGCATCGAGCCGTCCGAACGCGTGTACCACCTCGGCGATCCGGCGTCCGCCGTCCGCGCGGCACTCCGCTGCGGCTGACCGGGCGGTCACGAGGCCGACCGGGACTCGGCGGGTTCGCGGGCCGGCAGGGTGCGCATGCGCAGCAGGGGCGACGGGAGCAGCCAGATCACGCCGGCGAGTGCTCCGGCGGTGGCGATCCAGAGGGTCGGGCGGGGACCGATGGCGGTGCCCAGAGCACCGGCGGTCAGCGAGCCCAGGGGGCGGACCCCGTAGTTGACGGCCCGATAGGCGCCGGACACCCGCGCCCGCAACGTGTCGGGGATGACCGCGGCGAAGATCGACCCCACCGTGATGTCGAGGATCATCACGCCCACCCCGGAGCCGAACTCGGCGAGGAAGAGCAGCGCCAGCACGACCGCCCGGCTCCCTCCGGCGGCCGGGACGAGCATCAGCGGAGCGGGGAACAGGAGGCAGCTCACCGTGAACGCCGGACCGACGCCGATCCGCGCGGCCACCCGCCCGGTGATCATCGAACCGAGCAGGCCCCCGATCGCCCCGGCACCGAGAACGGCGCCGAGCAGGCCCGGCGGCACGTGCAGCGCGGTGGTCGCGTAGAGCACGAACAGGGCGGCGAACATATAGGTGAAGAAGTTGATCGTCGCCGTCGCCCCGAGCGCGGCACGCATGACCGCCGAGCCGGCGATGAACCGTACGCCGCCGGCTCCCGCCCCCTCGCCGCGCGGCTGCGTCGCCGGTTCCACAGGTCTGATGCGGAACAGGCAGAACGCGGAGGCGAGGTAGGAGACGGCGTCGGCGAGCAACGCCGCCGGCGCGGACAGCACCTGGACGAGCGCCCCGCCGATGCTCGGACCGCTGACCGACGCCAGGGCGCGGCTGCCGTGCAGCAGCGAGTTGCCGGCGATGTACTGGTCGGGCGGTACGAGGGCGACGAACAGCGTGCCGTCGGAGACGGCGAAGACCACGCTGAGCGTCCCGACGGCGAACGCGACGGCGTACAGCTGGACGATGGACAGCGCACCGGCCAAGAAGACGATCGGGATGCTCGCCATGAGGGCGGCACGGCCCAGGTCGGCCCCGATCATCGCCAGCCGCCGATGGCCGTGCCGGTCGATCAGCACCCCGGCCGGCAGCGAGAACAGCAGGCTGGGGGCCAGCCAGGCCGCCATGAGGTACCCCATCTGAGCCGGGTTCGCGTGCAGCGCCAGCACACCGGTCAGCGGCAGTGCGATCAGGGAGACCTCGTCACCGAACAGCGAGATCGTCTGGGCGGTCCAGTAACGCCGGAAGGGCCGATCGGTGAGCAGCGGCGGAACGAAGGTCCGCCTTTCCCGAACGCGTGTGGTCACGCGCCGGCACCGGTATGGCCCGGGAATTCCTCACCCACGGATGACAACGCTCCTTCAGAAAGGCCGCCGCGTAAAGAGTCTTCTGTCAAGTGCGGCCCGCCTGGCGAGTACGGGTCCTTCGTCGTCGTAGGGTCCGACGTGCAAGAGCTGGGCGCTGGTGCCCTCCTTCAGGGTCTCGCGGCGGATCTCGGTGATCGTGGAGAGGCTCTTCTTCTCCAGCGCGGCCTGTTTGGCTTCGTCGATGAGATCGTCGGTGATCCAGTCGGGCTGGTTGATGAGCATGCGCCAGTGCCAGGCGTCCTTGGCGCGGGTGGTGAACACCTCCGGGCGGTCGGACCACCACAGCCCTTCGAGCGGACCGACGACGAAGTCCCTGCCGAGCGCGGTTTTGCTGGTGAACTTGATCGTGTAGGCGACGGTGTAGAGCGCCTCGACGGCGCGGGCGTAGTCGGCGCTGGTGTTGGGGTCGCCGTAACCGTCGACGGCGATGAACCGCTGCGCTGGCACGTCTACCAGCGCCCAGTCGGTGTTTCTTGGCGCGTAGTCGAAGATGGCGCGGACGAAACCGGGTACGTCAGGTCCGGGTGTGGGTCAGGCGAACCAGCTGTTGTGGGCGGCGCTCAAGCTGTCTGGCGGCGGGTCTGGGAGCAACTGGAAGAACTTCCATGCGTACTCGTAGGGATCGATGCATTCGAGATACCGCTCGCCCCACGGTGCATCGACTGGGTCGGTGGTGACCTTGCATCCGGCCGAGCGGCAATACTCTGCTGTCGCGTCGACGTTGTCCACCTTGATGCCAATGACCACGCCAAGGCCCCGCGGACCGGATTTCGTCATGCGTTCGCGGTCGCTGTCAGGAAACGGCATGCCGACCAGAGCGTCGACGAGCAGTTGGAGTCCGCCGCGTCTGAGGATCGCCATGACAGTCCGGCCGTCGGGATTGGATATCGATCCTGTCTGCTCGAACCCGAGTCCCCGGTAGAACGTGGCCGCCTCGGTCACATCCAGGACGCGAAGTCCCAGCCGGAACGAAGCCTCGTCGGTCATGGCGCCTCCGTTCGGGATGCGGTCTCACACGGGCAGGATGCATCAGTGCGGGGAGCGGTGGCCAGTGCGTGGGTCTGGTCACGCTGCTTTGGGCCGGGAACGGCCCCAGCGTTGTTGGCGTTCGCTGCGGATGCGGGCGCGTTCTCGGCGTTGGGCGGCCAGCACGTCGCGATGGCGGGCGTCGGCGTTACGCCACCGCAGGTATTTCTCGAGCTTGCCGCTGAGGCCGGTACCTCCCGGAACCGTGGATGCCGACCCGGCGTGTCACCAGACCCGGTGGACGTTCGTGGTCAGCGCACTTGCCGGCGAGCGCCCGGAGGTAACGGCGGGTGAGCCAGTGCTGAACGGCGAGGCCGGCAGGCCCCGCCGCCTTGGCCGGCAGGGTCGCCGGCCGGGAGAAGGCCGTGACGGTGAAGTCGACCGTGTCATCGCTGCGACGCTCGACGATGAAGGACTCCTCACCACGTTCGGGATGCCCGGGCAGCGTGCCATAGGCGAACCCCCGGCGCCGCGGCTCATCGACGGTGTAGACGACGACACAGGGCACGCTCAACCGGACAGGACCGAGTCCCAGCCTGACGACACTGCCGCGCTCGACTCGAGGCGAAGAGGCAGCGACTCGAAGCCCGGCACGCAGGTGCACCTGCCACGTGAGCACCGCCTCCGTGGCCATGTCGAACACGTCGATCCCTGACCCGACCCGCACGGTACGGCTGACGTGCCGATAGCCCGGGGGAAGCACACCGGCGGTGGAACCCACCTCGGCGTACGTCGGTCCGGCGTCCCGCAACCGCCGGACCACATCGGCGGGCAACGTCGTCGGATTCACCATCACCCCTCCATGGTCCGTCACCGAACCGCCGGCGTTTACGCAATGGCACGCTTGGCCGACGACTGGGACGATCAGCGGCAGACGTTCCGGCGCCGGTCAGCGAACGCGGGTGAAGTCGTGCAGGGTCTTCGGGGGGTGGCCGCCGATGCGTTCGATCGTCTCCGTCACCTCGTACAGGTCGTGGTGGCTTCCGATGGCCCGGAAGAGCTCCCACAGATGGAAAAGGTGCTCCACCGTGGTGGGATCCCCGTACAGCGTCATCGCCCCGCGCCGCCACTCCTGGGGGTCCTGGGCGGCGTAGGCCAGGCCGAAGGCCTCAGCGGCCTTGCCGATGGTCATCACCTCGCCGGTCAGGCGGCAGATCGGATCGATCTCACCACTCGGCGCGGTGAGCAGGCCGGTCGCCACCCGGGCCACGTCGGTTCCCGCGATCAGTGGGAGCACCGTCTCAGGGGACCCGAGTGGAAGGGCGAGTTCGCGGCCGTCGCCCGCGTCCGCCACGACGGCCAGGTTCTCGAAGAACACCGCCGCCCGCAGGTGGACCGCGCCCACACCGGCCCGGTCGAATACCTGTTCCGACACCCAGTGCCGGCGCATGTGAGGGGTGCCGGCGCCCGGGTCGGCGGCGAGCTGTGACACATCGACCACCCGCTCCAGCCCTTCCTGCCGGGCCGCCGCGGCGAAGACGGACGTGGCGTCCAGCATTCCGTCGGTCACCGGGTAGGTGAAGAACGCCCGGCGCACTCCACGGACTGCCGGGATCACCGAGGTGATCTCCCGTAGGTCGCCGATGATCACTTCCGCGCCCAGTGTCCGCAGCTCGGCGGCCCTGGCGTCCTCCGAACGCACGAACGCGCGTACGGCCTGGCCGCGATCGAGCAGCATCCGCGCGACATGCCGGCCGGTCGATCCCTGGCGGCCGCCCGCCGCCCCCGTGACGAGTATCGGTTCCATCGTCTCTCCTCGGGTCACAGGGTGATGGTGAAGGCGCCCAGGCGTTCGAGCGCGCGGAGGAAGGGTTCGGCGGGGAAGGCCTCGCCGGGGCTGAGGACGCCGCTCTTGGCGGGGGCCGCTCCGCCGATCAGCCGTACGGCCGCCTCCACCGAGGCCAGCGCACCCGCCCGCCAGAGGTCGTGCCCGATCAGCTGCCCCGCGCGGCCGCCGTGGCCCGCGATCGCTTGGACCGCGATGGTGAAGTCGGTCTGCGCCCGGGCCTCCGCGTCGGCGTCCTCGCTGTCGAACACCCGCTCCTCCTCGAACGTCCTGGCGGTCAGCATCGTCTCGACCTGACGGGTGGGGACATGACGGGGAACGGTGACGCTCTCCGGGAAGGGGATGGGCGTGATCATCGTCCGGGGACCGAGGGGCGGCGGGAAGGGGAACACCGTGTTGCGGGGCTCCACGTATCCCACATGCAGGGCACCGCCTGCGAAGGTGATCCGCTCGGTCTCGGCGAACAGCTGCCTGGCGGTGTTCAGGGCTCCGGTGGTCAGCCGCCACCCGGTCACCGCGTAGGCGATCGTCACCCGGTCGATGCCGGTCATGCCCTCGGTCACCGCGGCGGTGAGCAGATCTCCCAGGCCGCCGTAGAAGCTCAGCGCGGGGATCATGATGGCTCCCGTACGCTGCGCCGGCGCCTGGAACGTCTCGAACACGTGCTTGACGTGGTGTGGCTCGACGGCGTGGTCGATGTAATGGCAGCCCGCTTCCGCCGCGGCCGAAGCGACCGGTGCACCCGTGATCGAGAAGGGACCGGCGCAGTGGATCAGTACGGCCGCGCTCTCGGCGAGTTCGCGCAAGGATGCCGGGTCGTCCAGGGGAGCCAGGAAGGCACGTGAGCCGAGTTCGTCGGCCATCGCCCGCAGCGCCGCGTCATTGCGTCCCGCGAGGACGATGTCCTGGCCCCGTGAGAGCAGCTCGGCGGCGACCAGACGCCCCGTGTGCCCGGTGGCGCCGTAGATTGCGATGAGTGGTGCGGTCATGACCATCCCACTTCCATACTGTGAGTATGTAATGTGAGATCGAACATACGTTCGGCTCAGATGTGCTGTCAAGGGGGACGACATGGCTCGCCGGACCCAGGCGGAGCGGTCGGACGCGACGTCGTCCAAGCTCGTCGCCGCCGCCCAGGAACTGTTCGGCCGGGACGGCTACGCCGCCACCTCGATCGAGGCCGTCGCCGCGTCGGCCGGCGTGACCAAAGGCGCGGCCTATCACCACTTCTCCAGCAAGGCCACGCTGTTCCGGATGGTCTTCGTCTACGAGCAGGAACAGATCTCCGCCGCGCTGGAGGGTGCCGCCGCGGAAGAGCCCGACTCCTGGTCCGCGCTACTCCGCGGCTGCCGGACCTTCCTGGAGCACTGCCTGAACCCTGCCTTCCGGCAGATCGTGCTGCTGGACGGGCCGGCCGTCCTCGGCTGGGAGGCGGTCCGCGAGATCGAGTACGAACACACGCTGCGGGTGCTGACCGAGGGCGTACGCGCCGCCGCAGCGGACGGCACCATCATCGACGGGGACCTGGCCGCCCGCTCCCACCTGATCTTCGGCGCGCTGTGCGAGGCGGGAATGCTCCTCGCCCGATCGGACGACCGCGCCCGCGCACTTCCCATCGTGACCGCCGAGGCGGAACACCTGCTCCGCGCCCTCGCCAACAAGCCGGGGATGAGGGACTGATCCCTCCCGCATCCCCGGCCGGTCGCTTACTCGTCGGGGTGGTCGAGCCTGAGATCGATCAGGGCCTGGTTCGCCCCGTCGATGGTCATCGTGCTCGTGGCGGGCCGATAGGCGCTGGCGGTGACGGTGTACTCCCCCTGGTCCAGGTCCGTGAAGGTGTACTCACCGGCGGGGCTGGTCGTGGTGGTGGCGACCGTGGTGCCCGCGGCGTTGACCAGCGCGACCCGTGCATCGCCCAGCGGTATGTTCCCCGCCCCGGCGCGTACGGTGCCCTTCACCCGTCCGCCGGCCCGGAGCTCCACGTCGTACTGGGTGGTGCCCTGTCCGCTCACCTGGACCGGTACCGCGCTCGGCCGGTGACCGTCGGCGCTGGCGACCAGGGTGACCGTACCGGCGACCAGATCCTGCACGGAGAACCTGCCGTTCTGGTCCGTCTCGGTGGAGGCGACGACCTCACCGCGGAGGTCGGTCACGACGACCGTCGCCTTGGCGATCGACGCGCCGGTCGCGGCGCTGCGGACGACGCCGGCCAGGCCGGATGTGCCGGACAGCGCCAGCTCGTAGAAGAGCGGTTCGCCGCCGACCGTCACCGTGGCCGCCTGCGGCTGATGGCCGTCGGCCGCCACGATCAGCACGTACGAGCCGGCGTCGGGCACGCTCAGCGCGTACGATCCGTCGTCCTTCGTCGTCACCCGGCCGAGCTGGCGTCCGCCGAGCTCGACCAGGGTGATCGTGGCGCCGGGCAGGAGGGCGCCCCCGGCGCCACGGATAAGGCCTCCGACCGCGATGCCGGTGGCGTACGACGGTTCGGCGGTCGGTACGTCGCGCGTGGCCCGGCCGTTCGACCGCGGTCCTGCGTGCGCACCCACAGTGGCGTACTCACGGGTCTGCGGTGACCGCACCTGCGCCGGCTCCTCGACCACGGCCGCCGGCTGGTCCACCGACCGCCGCTTGCCCTGCTTTCCGTTGATCAGTACGGCCACGAGGACGGCGGCCAGCAGGATGATGCCCACTCCCCACCAGATGGCGACCGTGAAGCCGTGTACCTGGCCGGTCGCCACGAGGAGCGGCGAGGGGCGACCGGCGGCGTGCGCGACGATGTAGGTGGTCGTCGCCGTCGCGGCGATGGTGTTGAGCAGGGCGGTGCCGATCGAGCCGCCGACCTGCTGAGCGGTGTTGACCATTGCCGACGCAACGCCCGCGTCCCGTGGGGCGACGTCGCTGGTCGCCAGGTTCATGGCGGGCATCATCGTCGAGCCGAGCCCGAGGCTGATGAGGATTTCGGCGGGCAGGATGAGACCGACGAACGAGCTGTCCACATTGAGCTGGGTGAGCAGGCCCATTCCGACCGCCCCGACGAGCAGTCCGGGCACCATCAGGGCCCGTGCCGGGACACGGTGCATCAACCGCGCCGCGATCTGCGTGGAGCCAGTG
>JAOPYG010000025.1 GCA_025964685.1 Actinoallomurus sp.
GTCGAAGTACGGCTGGAGCGACTGGAGCTGGTCGATGTCGTTCTTGAGCCCCCCGACAGTCCGCGGTTGTGCGCCTCGTTCGCCAGCCAGGCGTTGTAGTTGAGCTGGTCGTTGGCGGTGAGCGGGAATCCGGAGTCGTTGTTGTAGCCGTCGACGTTGTCGAACTCCACGGCGTCGAAGCCCTTGGACCTGCACATGTCCATGCGCTTCTTGAGGATCGTGCCGAGCGTTCCGTTGTACTGCCGGACGTCCAGCCAGCGCTCACCCTTCCAGCCGTCGACGTTGCTACCGAGCACGCTGCCGGGGAAGTCGCCGGCGTCCAGCCGCCAGTCCTCCCACGTGCCGGCGCTGACGTAGCAGACGACCTTGCGGCCGGACTTGGTGGAGTGCAGCTGGGACACGTCACTGGCGGTGGCGTCGAAGCCGTCGATGTCGTACATGGTGACGTCCAGGTACGGCGCGGACGGTATCGAGGAGAGCTGCCACTGCCAGCTCGTGTTCAACGCCGGCTTCCAGCAGCCGGAACAGGAGACGGGAGACGGGAGACTCGCCGCCTCGGACGGCACGACCAGCCCCAAGCAGGCGATCAGGGCCGCGCTGGCGGCGGCGACGACGAGACGTACTTTGCGGCGCATGGGCGCTCCTCTTGAGTCGAAGAAACAAGGGGCGGCATACGTGCTGTTCCGCACTCCCCGTACTGGCCGGCCCCGGGGTCACCGCGGCAGCCGGGGTGGCGTCGCCCATGAAGATCCGCAGGACTGACGCCAGCACGCGAAAGAGCTCTCCTTCCGTCGACCAGATCAGAGGATCGCTCATTCATGGCCACTCATCAAGCATTTCGCTCAAGATCGCTCATTTGCGCCCACACCCGGTCATAACAGGAGCGTGGAAGGCGAAGGAACACGTCAATGACGCGCCGGCGCTACCCCGCAGGTGCGGGGCGCGGCGTCGTGATGGAAGCGGGCGGTGATCCAGGTGTTGAGAAGGTCGGTGGCCGACGGGACGACGTTGTGCGCGGCGCCGGGGTAGAGCCGGTAATCGACGGTGTCGCCCCCCTGGCACATGCGTCGTACGGCCGCCGCGGTGAGGTCGGCCGGCACGATCGGGTCTCGCGCACCCTGCATGATCAGGATGGGCAGGCGTGCGGGGAGCAGCCCGGTGCTGCCGCGTGCGAGGCCGGTCGACCAGGGCAAGGTCGTGCGTGGGTCGCGGATGAAGGTGTCGTGGACCGTGCTGCCGGTGTAGGCGGTGACGAGGTCGTCGTTGCATCCGTCCTCCACCAGGTGCAGATAGACGGCTCCGCTGCGGGTCATGATCGACCGGAGCCGCGCGGACGGGTCGGTCGCGCTGTATCCGGCGGCGAGCTCGATCAGGTAGCCGACGCCGTAGCCCAGCGCGCCGGCGCGACGCGCGAGACCAGGGAGGTCAGTGGGCGGCGACGCCGCCGCGACGCCGAGAAGCCGCAATTCGGGCGCGTAGCCGGCGGCGAGCTCGCCGGTGAACAGCGCCGCCTGGCCGCCTTGGGAGTGACCGAAGACGACGAACGACCTGCCGATCCCGGTGCCCGGTAGTTCCGCCGCGGCACGAACCGCGTCGAGTACCGAATGGGCCTCACTCGTACCGACCAGGTAGGGATGCGGTCCGGGAGTGCCCAGGCCCTCGTAGTCGGTGGCGACGATCGCGTCCCCGGCGGCCACCAGCGGCGCACCGTCCTCGATGCCGTTCAGTGGATGCGGGTCGGTGGAGGGGGCGCACGAGTCGCCCGAGCCGGTCGTGCCGTGCGCCCACGCCACTACGTGCCGGCCGCCGGGCGGTGTGGCCGTCGCGGGGACGAACACCGTGCCCGACACCGCGATGTCCGCGCCCGAGACACCGCGCGAGTGGTAGAGGATCCGCCAGCCGCGTACGCCGGCCGGGGCGGTGACCGGCTCGCTGCGGATCAGTCTTCCCGGCGGCCCCGGAGGCAGTGGCACCGGCGGCCGGTAGAAGGTTCCCGCCGGTCTGGGCCTCGGCACCGCCTCCCCCGCGTCCGGATCACCCACGGGCGCCGCACAGCCCGCCGCAATCAGGCCGACGAGTGCCAGGCCGGCGGTCGCTCTACGCATCACGGCGGGTGATCACGAAGGTCGCCACTGCCAGCGCGAGCACCGCGTAGACGCCGCAGACGATGAAGCCGAGGCTCGCGGACGGATAGCCCGGCCGCGGACGCGAGGACATGACCGCCTGCCCCGCCCACCACAGAACGGAGTCCTTGAGCCACGCCGGGAAGCCGGTCAGCACGAACAGGGGCTCGATGAAGATCACGCCGATCGCCGCGATCGCGCCGGCGGTGTGCCGGATGATCGTGCCGAGGCACAGCCCGACCACGGCCATGACGAACAGGTAGAACCCGGCACCGGCCACGGCGCGCAGTACATCGGGATCCGCGAGCCCGACGTCCAGGTGCGCGCTCGACAGCTCCCGTTGGCCAAGGAAGAACGTGCCGAAGGCGATCACCTCGCCGACCGCGAGGGCGAGCAGGCCGGTCACGGCGGCCTTCGCGGCGAGTACGGCGCGGCGGCGCGGCACGGCGGCGAAGGTCGTACGGATCATCCCGGTCGTGTGTTCGGTAGTGATCGCGAGTGCCCCGAAGACACCGAACGCGAGCTGGGAGATGACCGCACCGCTCAGGCTGATCTCGACCGCGTCGAAGTATCCGGGCGAGTCGACCTTCGCCCGGGCCGTCGCGAACAGGCCGACGGCGGCCGTGCCGGCCACCGCGAGGAGCAACATCAGGTAGGTCGAGCGCACCGAGCGGAGCTTGAGCCATTCGGCGGCGAGCACATCACGTGCCCGCGTGGTGGCGGTTACCGGTAGCGAGGTCATGGTCAGGAGTCCTCTCCCGTGGTGCCGGCGCGGTAGTCGACGCTGTCGCCGGTGAGCTCCAGGTACGCCTCCTCCAGTGAGGCGTTCCGGGTGGCCAGTTCGTGTACGGGGATTCCGTGATCGGCGGCGAGGCGGCCGATCGCGCCCGCGTCCAGGCCGGAGACCGCGAGCCCTCCGTCCGGCTCGGCGACGACGACGGCCCGCCGGTCGGTGAGAAGGCGCGCGAGGTCATCGCCGCGCGGTGACCGGACCAGCACGTCGGCGCGGGGGCTCGACCGTACGAACTCCTCGGTGCGTACGTCCGCGATGAGCCTGCCTCGGCCGATCACGATGAGATGGTCGGCGGTCAGCGCCATCTCGCTCATCAGATGACTGGACACCAACACCGTGCGCCCCTCCGCGGCCAGGGCCTTGAACAGGCCGCGGACCCAGCGGATCCCGTCGAGATCCGGGCCGTTGAGCGGCTCATCGAACATCAGGGTGCCCGGATCGCCCAGCAGCGCCGCCGCGATTCCCAGCCGCTGCCTCATCCCAACGGAGAACCGCCCTACTCTCTGCCGCGCGACCGCGCCGATGCCGACGAGATCCGCGACCTGGTCGACCCGGCGGACGCCGATGCCGTTGCTGCGGGCGACGCATCGCAGGTGGTCGCGGGCGCTCCGGCCGCCGTGCGCCGCGTTCGCGTCGAGCAGCGCGCCGATCTGCCGTAGTGGTCGCGGCAGGGCCGCGTAGCGATGGCCGTTGACCAGTGCCTCGCCCGAGGCGGGCGCGTCCAGGCCCAGGATGACGCGCATTGTCGTGGACTTGCCGGCGCCGTTCGGACCGACGAATCCGGTGACGTGCCCGGGCCGTACCTGGAAGGACAGGTCGTCGACCGCCGGCTTACCGCCGTATCGCTTGGTGAGCTCGCGTACCTCGATCACTGGTTCTCCTCGTGGGTTGCGGTCGCGTTCTCACCCTGGCGGCCGGCCCGGCCCGCGTCGTCCCCGTACGGGCGGGACTTCACCGCCCGTCCCCGGGCGTGTCCGGCGCGTGGTGCACGCCCACGGGCCTACACCGGACGAACGATGCGGCGGGGAGGACCTGCGGCTACCGTCGGCTCATGCGACCCGAACGAACGGCGCCGCTGATCGGCCGGCTCCCGTCGGGGCCGGCGCTGGATCTCGCCGCCGCGCTGCTCTGCACCGTGGTGCTGTACGGCGGGTTCGTGGAAGACGGTTTCCGGCCGCTGTCGTGCCTGCTCCTCGCGGTGCCGGCCGCGCTGCCCGTACTCCTGTGGCGCCGCCGGGATCCGGTGACGATCCTCGGCGCGATGCTGGTCATCCCGGCGGTCACCGCCGCCGTGGCGGGAGGCCTCGTGTCATGGCTGTTCCTGCCGGCGGCGTTCGCCCTCTCCCAGGTCGCGGCCCGCAGCCGGCCGCGTACCTCCGTCGCGACGGTCTGCGCCGTGGTGGTGGTCGTGCTGGCGGACGGACTGGCCCTGTGGCTACGGATCGGCCCGCGAAGGCCGGGACCACGTCCGTCACCATGATGGTCGTCATCGCGTGGAGCATCGGGTACCTGGTGCGACAGCGGCGGATCACCGCCGCCCAGCAGCGTGAACGGGTGGCCGCCGAGGAACGACTGCGGATCGCCCGCGAGATGCACGACGTCCTCGCGCACAGCATGAGCGTCATCGCCGTACAGGCGAGCTTCGGCCACTACGTGATCGGTAGCCGGCCCGATGACGCGGCGACGGCGCTGGGCGTCATCGAGACCACCAGCCGGGAGGCGCTGGCCGAGATGCGCGGCCTGCTCGGCGTACTCCGGCAGCGCGAACCTGGTACGAGTGCGTCGGAGACACCGCTTGCACCCGTGCCCGGCCTGGCCGACCTGGACCGTCTCCTCGCCGGTTCGGCCCACGCCGGGGTCGACGCCGCCCTCGAGGTGAAGGGGCGACCGCGAAAGCTGCCGCCCGGAATCGAGCTCTCGACCTACCGGATCGTGCAGGAGGCCCTCACGAACGTGGCGAAGCATTCCGCCGCCACACACTGCCGGATCGTTGTGGACCACCGTCATGACGAACTGCTCGTCGAGGTCACCGACGATGGTGCCGGTGTCCCGGCGGAGCCACGTACACCGGCGGGCCACGGTCTGATCGGCATGCGCGAACGCGTGGACCTTCATCGAGGCCGCTTCGCCGCCGGTCCACGCCCTGGAGGCGGTTTCCGAGTGACGGCCCACCTTCCCCTGGCTGACGATCCGCGGTGACCGTACGCGTGCTCATCGCCGATGACCAGGCACTGGTCCGGGCCGGGCTGTGCGGGATCCTCGCCGCGACCCCCGGCTTCACCGTCGCCGGCGAGGCCGCCACCGGTGAGGACGCCGTCGAGCTCGCCATGCGCACCCGGCCCGACGTGGCGCTCATGGACATCCGCATGCCCGGAATGGATGGAATCGAGGCGACCCGCCGGCTCACCTCCTCCGCCGCGACCCGTGTTCTCATCCTCACGACGTTCGATCTCGACGACTACGTCTACGCGGCCCTGCGCGCGGGCGCCAGCGGATTCCTGCTCAAGGACGCGCTCCCCCGCGAGCTGCTCGAGGCGATCCGGGTGATCGCCGCCGGCGACGCCCTACTGGCCCCGAGTGTCACGCGACGCCTCATCCAGGCGTTCGCCGACCGGACCGCACCGCCTCAGCCCCGGCCGGACGCGCTGAACGCCATCACCGATCGCGAGACCGAAGTCCTCGTTCTGGTCGCCCATGGCCGCTCGAACGGTGAGATCGCCCGTCATCTCGACATCAGCCCGGCCACGGTCAAAGGACACATCCGGCACCTGCTGACCAAGCTGGACGCCCGCGACCGCGTGCACCTCGTCATCCTCGCCTACCGGACCGGACTCGTCACGACGACCTGACCGGCGGGCCCGGCCTTGGCATGGTGGCGGGTGGCGACGACGACGAGGGCGATGATCGCGACCCTGGCCAGCAAGGCTGCCCTCGGGACCGTACGTGCCTCCGGTGAGCCATCGGGTACCGCTCACCGCGGGATGGACGATCGCGCCGGGAACACCAACGCCGACGCCACCAGCGCCAGGACAGCAGCAGCCATTCGGGCGTCATCGGAACACCCCGGTATGGCCGAGGGAGTATCGGCCGGGTTGCGGGTAGACGCACAGGCCGTGCGGTCCCCGGCCGACCTTGAGCTTGGCGATGAGCCGGCCGTTCGTGGTGGAGATGGCGTACACCACCGAGTCGTAACGGCCCGAGAGCCACAGCACCTTGCCGTCCGCGGAGACCCCGCCCATGTCAGGGGAGCCGCCGCCGCGCAGGTACCACTTGGCGGCGGCGCGGTGGGTGGCGAACGAGATCAGCGTGATCGACCCCTCGCCGCGGTTGGACACGTACAGGGTCTGGGAGTCACGGCTGACGTACAGCCCGTGGGCGCCCTTGCCGGTCCGGATGAAGCCGGTCTTGCGGAAGGTGGCGGCGTCGACCGTCCACACTCCGCCGCTCTGCATGTCGGCGACGTAAAAGGTGCGGCCGTCAGGGGACAGCTTGACGTCCTGTGGCATACCGCCGATCCGCAACCTGTTCACGACCTTCTGCCGCTGGACGTCCACCTTGATCAGGTCGCCGGAGAATTCGCAGGCGGTCAGAAAGAAGTCTCCGTTGACGGAGAAGTCGGCGTGGTTGGGCCCCCGGCACGGCACGTTCACCGAGCGCACCGGCCTCATCGTGCGCGCGTCACGAAAGTCGATCCGGTTGAGCCTCTCGGCCATCACCACGGCGAAGCGGCCGTCCATCGTGAAGTACAGGTTGTACGGATCCGCGACCGGCACCGGCCGGCCGTGCCGTCCGGTCCGCGGGTCGATCGGGACGAGGTCACCCGAGTCGTTGTCGTTCACCCACAACGTCCTGAGGTCCCACGACGGTACGACGTGCTGCGGCCGTCGGCCGACGGGAAACCGGTCGACCTGCCGGAACGTGCGCTGGTCGAAGACGATGACGTCGCCGCTCAGGCTGTCGGGCACGTACACGCGCGCCGGGACGTCGCGTACGGCCGGGCTGAGCATTCCCGGCCGGTCGTAGGCGTAGACATCGGTCGGCGGGGCCGCGAACACCCGGGCGGACGGGCGCGGGTTCGAGGGCCTCGGGGCGAGACGCGGCCCGGTGGCGGAGGCGCAGCCGGCGCCCAGCACGGCCAGCAGTACGACCGCCGGAAGCGGCGGCAGCCTCATGGGCCCAGCAGCGTGGAGACCGTCACTGCGCGGAGACCTCGCTTACGCAGGCCGTCCAGGAGGGTGGGCATCGCGGTGACGGTGCCCGGATGGCCGAAGTGCATGCTGACGATCGACCCGCCGCGCACGCCCCGCAGCACGTTGTGAACGACGGCGTCCGGCCCGGGGTCCTGGAAGTCGAGGGAGTCCACGTCGTAGGACAGGCAACTGTGATAGCCGACCTTGGCCGCCTGGGACCGGATGATGGCGTTGGCGTGCGGGGTCTGGGACGGGCGGAACCAATGGCCGATCGAGCCGGTCAGCTTCCGCAGCCGTTCCGCGCACTGGGCGATCTCCGCGTGTACGGCGCGGGGGTTCATCGCGCTGATGTCGGCGTGGTTCTGGGTGTGATTGCCGAGCTCATGGCCGCCATCGAGGATCATCCGCGCCACCTCCGGCTGGGCGTCCAGCCAGCTGCCCACCGCGAGCACCGTGATCCGGGCACCGGCGGCGGCGGCCGCGGACAACAGTCGCCGCGCCACCGCCGGGTCACCGGCACCATGGAAGGTGAGGGCGACCTGCCTACGCCGTCGCGGCCCGTGGACGACCTCACCGGACAGGTGCAGGCCGTGCGCGGAGTGCTCCGGCGTGACGACGAGCGGGTCGGTGACCGGGCGCGGGGCCTCCTGCGATGGGCCGCCACCGCATGCCGCGGCCGTCCCGGCGACGGCCGCCCCCGCCGCCGTCCCGAGAAAACGCCTCCGTCCGAACTCCACGGATCGCAGACTATGAAGGGCCAGATGATCGCAGGGTTAACCGAACCTCCCGGCGAGGTCAAAATGTGGTCCCCCGCCCGCAAAGGCATTCCGGCCGACCCACGAAGGGTGCTATTCGTCGGGTGATCCTGGAATGCACCCAGCCGTGTGGATGAGGGGGCGATGTGTCGACGGGCGTGGAGGACTTCGAACCCGAGGACCCGGCTCGTACGTGCTCACGTGCCGGCCGGGTCTCCCTCGCCGCCGTGCTCCTGAGCGTGGCCCTCATCGTCGTCGTCGGCGTACACGGCCCGTCCGCCGCGGTTCCGCCGCTGGACCACCCCGGATGGCCACCGGTGTTCCGGTCCTCACATCCGTCAGACGTGTTCGTCACCGTGACGCTGTGGGCGGCGATGGCCACCGGGGCGGCCGGCGTCGCCGGTGGGCTCTGGTCGGTGCGCAGGGGCTGGCGGCCCTCGCCACGGCGGCTGGCGGTCGCCATTGTGCTGAGCGTCGCCGCGCTGGTCGCGGTTCCACCCATGGGTTCCAGGGACATGACCGACTATGCGACGTACGGCCGGATCGCCGTGCTCGGTCACAACCCCCACGTGATGACGCCGAGGGAGCTGCGTGCCACCGGGGACCCCGTGGCACGATTGTCCTCCCGCGCGTGGTCGGACTCCCCGACCGTCTACGGGCCGGTCGCCACGGCGACCCAATGGGCGGCCTCGGCGCTCGGCGGCGCCTCGACCGCCCGTACCACCTTCTGGCTGAAGGTCTGGAACGCGCTGGCCTTTCTTGCCACGGCGCTCGCGCTTGACCGACTGGTGGGGCCCGATCGTGGCCGCCGGGTACGGGCCCACCTGCTGTGGTCGCTCAACCCGCTGATGCTCTGGGCCGGGCTCGCGGGCGGCCACGCCGACATCGTGGGCGTGGCACTGATGATCGGATCCCTGTCGGCGCTGCGTCGCTCTCCCCTCGCGGCCGGCTTCCTGCTGGGCGGAGCGGTCGCCGTCAAAGCGACGTTCGCGTTCGCCGGCGCGGGCCTCGCGTGGGCGCTACGCCGGTCACCGCTCCGGCTCCTGGCCGCCGCGGTCGGCGCCTTCGCCGTGCTGGTCTGTGGCTATGCGGTCGTGGGCCCTCGAACGCTGACCAGCCTCATCAGCCGCAGTCAGGTCGCCGCCCCCGACAACCCGTGGGGCGTCGTCGCGAAATCCTTGGGCCAGCCGCCTTCCTGGGTGTGGTCATGGGGAACGCTCACGGTCGCCCTCCTGCTCGCCGCCCTACTCGCGTGGCGGCTGCCGCCGGGGCCTCCCGCCGTACGGGCCACGCTGGCCCTTTCGCTCGCCTGGCTCGTGACCACGCCCATCTACCACCCGTGGTACGACGCGCTCGTCTTTCCGCTGATCGCACTCATGCCCGCCTCACGCCTCGACTGGTACGTGCTCGCTCGCGGTGCCATCGCGGCTTTCGGCCCGATTCCGGGGATCTTCGGGGCCATCCACCAACCGTGGCTGCGTGTCGCACTCCGGAAGTGGATCACTTCCCAGCTCGTCCCCGGAGCGCTCCTCGTGTCGATCGTGGTGCTGGTCCTGCTGTGCGTCGTCGGCCGCTGGAACGTCATGGCGTACGAGCGGTGATCTCAGTTCGTGAGCCCCGCCTGCATACTCGCAGGCCGCCTGCCGTTGAATGGATTACGCGCCGACAGAGGAGCGATGGTGAGGCGAGACGCGGCCCGGTCGCTTCCGGGCGCTGCGGGGGCACGCCGGTGGCTTGCCGCGCTGACGCGCCACCCGTGGCTGCTGACCCTGTTCCTCGGCGCTCTGGTCATCGCCTTCGACCTGCGAGGGCCGGATCTGCCGGCGCAGTACTTCCGGACCTGGGTGGCACGCAGCGCGGGCCTGGTCCCCTTCAACGACCAGTGGTACGACGGTCACAGCCTGCCGGGCTACAGCATGCTGTTCCCACCGATCGCCGCGGTGCTGGGCGCACGGATCACCGGACTGCTCGCCTGCACCGTCACCACCTGGGCGGCCTCCCGGCTGCTGCCCGGACCGTACGACGGCGCGCAGGTCTTCTTCCGCCTGGCACTGGCCGTCGGGATCATCGGCGCACTGATCATCGGTCAGCTACCGTTCGCTCTTGGGTTGGCCTTCGGACTCGCCGCGCTCCTCGCCGTCATCCGGGGTCGCCCTTGGCTGGTGCTGCTGCTGGCCGCCTGCTGTTCTCTGTCCAGCCCGCTCACGGGGCTGTTCCTGCTGATCGCCGGTCTCGCCTGGGCACCACAGGCCGGCTGGAGGAGGCTCGCTCCGCTCGGCTCGGCCGTGGTGGGCATGCTCATCTCCCTGGTTACCGGCGGCGGCGGAGGCCGGTTCCCCTTCCCCCTGGTGAACCTCCTCGGCGTTGTGCTGTTCACCATCGTGACCCTGGCCATCGCGCCCCGAAGCAGCACCCTGATCCGCCGCTTCGCCGTGATCTACGGCGCCGTCAGCACTGTTCTCTTCCTGGTGCCCAACCCGGTCGGTTCCAATATCGACCGCCTGGGCAGCACGCTCGCGCTACCGGCCGCCGGCTACCTGCTGCTTCGCTACAAGCGGCGTCTCGTGCTCGCGCTTCTGATCGTGCCGCTGCTCAGCTGGCAGTGGGTACCCGTGGCGACCGCTCTGGCCAACTCGGCCCAGGACCCCTCTTCCAGCGCCTCCTACTACACCGGCCTGGAATCGTTCCTGGCCTCCCGGAGCCCGACGGCGGGCCGGCTGGAGGTTCCCTTCACCCGCGAGCACTGGGAGAGCATGTTCCTCGCGCAGCGGTTCCCCCTCGCTCGCGGCTGGGAGCGGCAGCTCGACCTTCAATACTCAGCCGTGCTGTACAAGCCGCTGACCGCGGCGCGGTACCGCGCCTGGTTGGATGCCAACGCCGTCGGCCTGGTCGCTTTGCCTCAGGTGCCCCTCGACCGAGGTGGCCTCGCGGAAGCCGCGCTGCTGGCCGATCCGCCGTCGTACCTCCACGAGGTGTGGCACGACGCCCACTGGAAGGTCTGGCAGGTGACTCACCCGGTGCCGCTGGCCTCTGGGCCCGCCACGCTGAGCACACTGGGGATCTCATCGTTCGTCCTGGACTTTCCCACCTCCGGCACCGAGACGGTCCGCATTCACGCCGACAAGATGTGGGGCATCGCCGGAGATTCCGCCGCCTGCCTCACTTCCACCACCGACGGGTGGTTCCAGGTGACCGCGCTGAGACCCGGCGTGGTCCACGTCCACGCCACGATGGGCAACGTCATCGACCACGATGTCCTCCCGGCATGCGCCAGAAAATGACATCGACGTGGTCTGACGTTCGGCCCGCAAAGTAGGTAAACGCATGCCTAACCCGGCGCTGAGAAGCCGCTGACCCGCGTACTTCTACTGTGCGGCACATGCTCACCACGCCGGCGCGACCGGGCATGGCGCGACCGGCTGCTCGGCCTGCCACGAATCAGCCATTCCGCCCCTCAACACGGCGCCCGCCGACATCCGCACCTGACCGCCAAGGGGATCTGTGGGACTGACCGGCGCCGGTTTCGTCGCCTTACTGATGACCGTCGCGTTGGTCGGGATGGCGGCGTGCGTACGGCTGCTGCCGCGATACTCCGGCCCCGGCCGCGGGCAGCTAGCGGCGCGGGCGGGGCTGCTGGTGGGCAGTCAGCTCCTGCTGCTGCTGGCGTCGCTGACCCTGGCCAACTCCACCATGGAGTTCTACTCGTCCTGGCGCGATCTGTTCGGCGCGGACGCCGGCGCGGTGCGGATCTTCGGTCGCTCCACCGGAACGCAGTCACCCGCGCCGTCGGCGACGCGGGTGCAGGGCGCGCTCACCCCCCGGCTGCCGGCCGGCGAGGGGCGCCTGGACGTCCTCGACGTGCGCGGCTCGCGGTCGGGGATCTCCGCCCGCGTGTACGTTTACCTGCCGCCGCAGTACGTGCGTGGTCAAGGGCAGCCGTTCCCGGTCGTGCTGTTCCTCGCCTCCCCGCGCGCGGTGATCCGGCGGCACCTTCCGCAACTGGTGGGGCGCCAGATCGCCGCCGGGCGGCTGCGGCCGACGCTGATCGTGATCGCGCCGACCGGCCACGGGTGCGTGGACGCACCCGGCGGCCCCCAGGGCGAGACGTTCTTCGCCCAGGATCTGCCCGCCGTGATCGGCGCCGCGTACCGCGTCGGCGGTGCCCCCGGCAGCTGGTCGGTGGCCGGACCAGGACCAGCGGGGTACTGCGCGGCCCTGCTCGCGATGCGGCACTCCGACCGCTTCGGCTCAGCCGCCTTCAGTGCCGCGGCGCTGACCCCGCCGCCCGGCGAGCTGTACGGCGGCAGCACGTCCATTCGCGACGAGTACGACCTCCGCTGGCGGCTCCGGCACCGGCCGCCCCCGCCGATCAGGGTCGGTATCGTCGCCGACGACGGGTTCGCCGCAGGAGCCCGGCCGCCGATGCACGCCGATCCGCTGCCCGCCAGCGCCTGGCAGGACCCTCCCCTGGTGCTGCGCTGGCTGGTCACTCCCGGGAGCAGCTCATGACCGGTCTCACCGGCGTTCCCCTGCAGGCCACCGTCGTCATCGTGGCGGCGATCGCGATCGTCGCGGCGGTACGGCTCGCGCCCCGGGTGGCGGGCCGACGGGTCTCGCACGTTCTGGCCCGGCTCGGCCTCGTCCTCGGCTGCCAGATCTGCGTGATCGTGGCCGTACTGGACCTGGTGAACGCCTCTTTCACCTTCTACGGCTCGTGGGGCGATCTGGTCGGCACGGCCTCCACGACCATGGACGCCGGCGGTGCCCCGGCGCAGGGGCCGAGCGGTCCGGCGAACCGGGTCCCCCACGTCACCATGGACCCGACCGCCCCCAGGTACCGGCTTCCCACGGGACAGGGCCGCATCGAGGCCGTCGTCATCCACGGAGTACGCACGCTGATCAGCGCCCCCGCGTTCGTCTACCTGCCACCGCAGTACTTCGCGCAGCCGTACCGCACCCGGCGGTTCCCCGTGACCGTGGCCTTCACCGGCTACCCCGGCAACGCCCAGAACCTCATCACCCACCTGCAGCTCCCCCAGACGGCCGCGCGTGAGATCGCCGCACACCGGATGCCCCCGACGATCCTGGTCATGCTCCGCCCCACCGTCGCCCCGCCGCGCGACACCGAGTGCACCGACGTCCCCCGCGGACCCCAGGCCGAGACGTTCTTCGCCGAGGACGTGCCGACCGCGCTCGGCTCGGTGTACCGGACCGCCGACAGCGCGGCCGGCTGGAGCGCGCTGGGCGACTCCACGGGGGGCTACTGCGCGGTCAAGCTCGCGATGCGGCACTCCGACCGGTATTCCGCCGCTGTTTCACTCGCCGGCTACTACCACGCCCTCAAGGACTTCACCACCGGGGACCTCTACGGCCACAGCAAGGCGTACCGCGACGAGAACGACCTGCTCTGGCGGCTCCAGCACCGGCCCCCTCCGCCGGTCGACCTCCTGCTGACCACCAGCCGCGTGGGCGAGAAGAACTATGCGCAGACCCGGAAGTTCCTGGCCCTGGCCCGCCCGCCCACGCATGTCGCCTCCATCGTCCTGCCGTTCGGCGGCCACCACTTCAGCACGTGGCGGCACGAACTCCCCCCGGCGCTGCTCTGGCTCGGCGGGCGCGGAGGATAGAAGACCAGGTCAGATACCGTGGACCGGTCAGGGCACCGCACAGGCCCTGAGCGCCCGCGCCTGCGTCGTCGGTGAAAGGAGTACACATGAAGATCCCCAGGCACCTCAACGCCACGTTGGACCGGGCGGCCGACCATGCCCGAATCATCTTGATCATCCTGCTTTTGGCGGTTGCCGCGGCCACCGCGCCGTGGATACCCGCGTTGGCCGCGTTCGCCCTGGGTGTCGGGGCCGGCGGTGTCGCGATCCATCTCCGGATGGCCGCGAAGGTGGCCCGGCTGCGCGCCGAAACCGACGACCTGCTCCGCGAGAACGGTGCGCTGCATCATGAGAAGACAGTGACCGCCCGGGCAACCGCTGCGTCCGGAACCTCGCTCACGCAGAAGTTCCCGAGCATCCGGGAAGAGAACCTCGAGGACTGAAGATCCGCGTGACTGACGTAGATCGGAAAAGGGCTTCGGATCAAGATCCGAAACCCTCTCTCAACTGCTGAAACCTGGTGGGCAATACTGGGTTCGAACCAGTGACCTCTTCGGTGTGAACGCGGTTCCGGCAAATCAACCGCTGTCATCTAGTGCTAATGGGCCGCGTTTACTGCGGCTGACTTACCAGGCGGCATCACTGAATTACAACGCTTGCCAAAAGCTCTCGCTGACTTCTTGCTGACTGAGGAGGGCGGCGGCCGGCGCCAAGGTTTCATGTCAGCATCCCACTGTGCCGTACGATCTGCCGATGCACCTGAATGTCCGTTGTGCGGGTATCGCAAAGTTCGCCACGGTCGTTGCTGCTGGCATTTCATTGGTCGCGTGTGCGGGAGGGACCACTAGGATGGGTAGCCTCAGTGCGGCGCCGGGTACCGTACGCGGGACGATCGTCGCGATGGGCGGTCCGTCCTGGGCCTCGCCGCAAAGCGTGCCCGGAACGGTGGTGGCGAGCCGTGGCGGCCGCACCGTCGCCAAGCAGGACGTCGCCGACGGCACGGAGTTCCGATTCAGTCTCGCACCCGGTCGCTATCAATTCACCGTGACCGGAACCAGCGAGCTCTGTCCGAGGGTGGACGTGGACGTGGCCGCCTCATCCGCTCACACTGTGCCCCTGACGTGTCAACGTAAGTGAGCCCGTGCGTCCGTGCAGTGTCCGGCGGCAAGCCTTCTCCCAGGCTGCCGGTTGTGACGCCACACGGGGCACACGGTTTAGGAATCCATTAGCGATCGGACCACGATGTTGGGTCTGACCTGGATCGGAGCGGCTTCCGCAGCGTCTGCGGGTGGTGGTCATCCCGCGTATATCCCGCGTGTCACG
>JAOPYG010000029.1 GCA_025964685.1 Actinoallomurus sp.
CGGCCGAGCCGATGCCGGCGCCGGAGACGTCGCCGCCGCCGAGCGCCTCGGTGGCGGCGGCGGCCAGGGCGGCCCAGACCGCCTCGCCGTCACCGGCCGGCGTCGGGCGGGTCGCGAGCGCGCCGAGGCGGCCGTCCGGATGGACGAGCGCCGCGGCCAGCTTGGTGCCGCCGATGTCCACGGCGAGCACACTCGCGGTCGATCCGGTGGTGATTCCGGCGGCCACGGGCATCGCCGCGGCCGCCTCACGAACGTCTGTCAAGGTCGAAGCTCCAGCACCAGGACACCATACGGCTCCAGCGCCACCTCCTCATCCGCGGGTGCGGCGCCTGCCGTGATCTCCGGCGTGACCTTGAGCTCCACGTCGGCCTGGCTGACGAGCACGGCGAACCGGGTGCCGTCCGCCCGGACGAGGACGTCCGCCGACACGCGAGGGTCGGGGACGGTGATGGGCCGGCGAACGCCGGCCAGATCGGCGAGCGCGTCGTAGAGCCGGTGGGTCGGGTCGGGGTTGACCCGTGGCGTGACCGCGGCCATGTGCTCGAGCGGATAGGTGCACAGGACGATCCAGCCGTCACCGTGCCGGCGGCGCAGCACCGCGGGCCGGCCGTGCCCGTCCACCGCGAGCACCTCAGCCGACGTCGCCCGCACCGGCAGGAAGGACCGGCTGTGCGCCGTCCCGGCGGCGCGGAAGGACAGCGTGGTGCCCTCGGGCAGCGGGCCGAGGTCCGCGGTGAAGGTCAGCTCGACGACGTCGTCCTCGATCGGGTCCGTCAGGCCGTACGTGAGCTGGTGCTCGACGCCGAACATGGCGTTCATGTGGGAGTACCACGGGCCGCGCTGCCATCCGTGCGATCCGGCGGAGTAGGAGACGTAGACGACCGCGCCGCCCTCGGCGAGCTGCTCGAGCCGGTGCCAGCCCGGCCCGGTGAGCTGCTTGGCCGACGGGACCAGGTACAGCCTGGCGTCCGGTGCGATGCCGTCCGTCTCGCGGGTCAGGCCCACCGGCAGGTCCGCCGCGCGCGCGGACACGTACGCCTGCCGCAGATTGCGGAAGACGTCGGTGCGGTCCTCGGGCACGGTGAACGGGAACCCGGAGTCCAGGACGGCGGGCACGACGAGCGCGGCGTCGGCCTCGGCCCGCTCGCAGGCGGCCAGGTCGATGCGGGTGAGCGTCTCGCCGAAGCGGTGCATCTCCTCCAGCGCCGGTTTGGGCGTGCCGTCCACCCGCGTGAGGCCGAAGTGCAGCTCGAACGGGTGGTGGCTGTACGGCGGCTGGTCGATCAGGTCGAAGTCGGTGTTGTTCCAGCCCAGCCAGCCGGTGGCGCCGCCGAGCAGGCTGTTGTACAGCACCTGCCGGTAGTAGTGCGCGGCGCCCTCATCGGAGACGAAGTCGGAGGAGCAGCCGAACTCCTCCAACACGACCGGGCGGCCGTACGTCCCGGCCAGCTCGCAGATGAACGCCGTGTTGTAGTGCTGGCGGACCAGGTCGTCCTCCATGCGGTACACGTGCGGGCCGACGAAGTCGGTGACGGCGGCCAGGTCGCGTACGGAGAAGCCGTTGTCCTCGCCGGTCACCTCGACGCCCCAGGCGCCGTCTCCGATCGAGACCGGCTCCTTCGCCCCGCCGGCACGCACCGCCTGGACCATCAGCCGGGCCCACGCCGTCACCTGCTCGGTGGGCGCCTTCCCGCCGTAGATGGGCATCTCGTTGGTGATCAGCCAGCCGGCGATGGCCGGGTGCCCGGTATAGCGGCGGGTCATCTCCTGCGCGAACCACGCCTGGCGGTCCACCATCCACACGTCCGCGTACAGGTCGCGGCCGGCCCGCCAGGCCGGGTCCCAGTTCTCCCCGGACATGTGGCCGACGATGAAGGTCGGGATGGTGGCCATGTCGCGGTCGGCGTGCGCCTCCAGGAAGTCGGCGTAGTGCTCGGCCAGCTTCTCGTCGATCCGGTCCGGCTCGGGCATGAAGTCGGGCCAGTAGTAGAACGACCGCGTGGTGTTCAGCCCGTGCTCACGCAGGACGTCCAGCTCCTCCCGTACGACGCGGGGATCGTAGGAGCGCCACATCAGCGGACCGCCGGTGCGCGACCAGAAGTTGACGCCGAGCCACGCGGCTCCGGGCAGTTTGGCGAAATTACGGTGCAAGGAGAATGCCTTTCAGGAGAGGCGTGCGACGGGAGAGGCCGGGCCGCGAGTGCCCGCGAGCGTGAAGGGCACGACGCGGTACCAGCCGGGACCGGAGTCGCCGGTCCACGAACCGGTGACGTCGGTCGCGCACCGGTCGCAGACGGTCCGCCAGGGGCCGAGCCTGGTCGGCGCCCGCTGGACGGTGGAGGCCCCGGCCGTCGTGGCGCCACGCCACGTGACGGTCACGGTCGCGCCGGAGCGGGTCAGGTGAGTGATCAGCGGCCGGGCGGGCGCGGGCACCGGGGTGGACGCCGGTCGTCCGGCCATCGTGAGGTCGAAGGCGCGGATCGCGTCCGCGTGACGTCTCATGTCCGCGTCGTCGCCCGGATAGTGGAGGGTGAAACCATCGTCGTGCTGGACGTAGCCGTGGTCGTCACTGTGCGCGAACAGTGACCAGAACGCCGCTCCGGTCACGTTCCGGTCGGCGGCGATCGCCGCCATCAACGGCGGCTCGGCCGAGGTGGAGCCGTACTCCCCCGCGAAGTAGACCTTTCCGGCGCCCGCGATGGTCGCCGCGTCCGCCGCGACCTTCTCCGCGGTCGGCGGGTAGTAGTGCACCTCCACGATGTCGACGTCCGGCGAGGCCAGCGCGGCCGGGTCGACGCCGAACTGGGATTCGGCGGCGACCAGATGCCGGGGCGACAGTTTCTTCAGGTGCCCGGCGATCTCGTCGACCCACGGC
This sequence comes from Actinoallomurus sp., assembly GCA_025964685.1. Lineage (GTDB taxonomy): Bacteria > Actinomycetota > Actinomycetes > Streptosporangiales > Streptosporangiaceae > Actinoallomurus. The sequence continues at coordinate 2,876 of JAOPYG010000029.1, forward strand.
TGCGTCATGCCGTTCAGCTCGTTGCCCAGCTCCCAGGCCATGACGGTCGGGTCGTCGCGGTACCTGATGCCGGTCAGCGGGTTGACGTGGTCGAGCAGGTGATCGATGTAGCGCTCGAACGCCGCGATCGCCTTCGGGTCGGTATAGAAGGCGTCGGCGGGCAGGCCCAGCCACGTCGTGAAGTTCCCGCGGCCGCCGTGGTACCAGGACCAGTTGTCGGTGAGCGGGACCACCAGGTGCAGCCCGAGCCGCCGCGCGTCGGCCACGGCGTAGTCGATGCTCGCGAACGCCGCGTCGTTGAACCGGTCCAGCGACGGCTCGAGACTCTTCGGGTCGCCGGTGGATATGCCCAGAGTGTGCGAGCGGACCACCGTCGCGCCCATGTCGCGTGCGGTGCGCAGCGCGTCGTCGGCGCGGAACCGCGTGGGGTAGTCGATGCCGCCGACGTTCTCGTCCAGGCCCAGCCAGTAGATGTTGGCCGCGCCGAACCGGAAGTCGGGGCCGCCGAGCGCGAGCCGGCTCCCCTGGCGGGTCACGTACGAGCCGGAGTGCGGGGCGGGGCTCGCCTGCGCGGCCGGCCCGATACCGACGGCGCAGGCGAGGATGGCGGCGGAGAGCAGGGAACGGATCATGATCGTGCTCCCATCAGGTCTTGACCGCGCCCGCGGTCAGGCCGTGGACGAGGAACCGCTGGAGCCCCAGGAAGCCGATCACCACCGGCAGGCTGATGACGAGCGAGGCCGCCATCACCTGGTTCCAGTAGACGTTCGACTGGTTCGCGTAGCCGCGCAGGCCGACCGCGAGCGTCCGGGTGGACTCGTCGGTGAGGACGGAGGCGAACAGCACCTCGCCCCACGCGGTCATGAAGGCGTAGATGGCGACGGCGACGATGCCGGGCGCGGCGACCGGCAGCAGCACGCGGATCAGCGTGCGGATCGGGCCGGCGCCGTCGACCCGCGCCGCTTCGTCCAGCTCGCGCGGGATCGTGTCGAAGTAGCCGGCGATCAGCCAGATGGAGAAAGGCAGGGCGAAGGTCAGGTACGTGATCGTCAACCCCAGCCGGCTGCCGTACAGGACGATGCCGGTGTACCGGTCGATGTTGACGAAGATCAGGAACAGCGGCAGCAGGAACAGGATGCCGGGGAACATCTGCGTCGACAGCACCACGGTCATGAACGTGCCGCGGCCCCGGAACTTGTAGCGGCTGACCGCGTACCCGGTGATGATCGCGATCAACACCGAGCAGACCGTCGCGGACACCGAGACGATCAGGCTGTTCATGAAGTACCGGCCGAGCGGCACGGTGTGCCACATGTCGACGAACGGCTGGAACGTCACGTGCGATGGCACCCAGGTGAACGCGCCCTGCACGTCCTGCAGGGGCTTGACCGACGAGACCACCATCACGTACAGCGGCAGCACCGTGAAGATCGTCAGCAGGGTGAGAACGACGCCGCGCACCCAGCGCAACGCGGTCGAGTCATGCATAGCGCCTCCTCAGCCGGCCGGTGCCGAGATACCCGAGCGTGACGACGAGCAGGAACGCCAGCAGCAGGACGGACATCGCCGAACCGAGACCGAAGTTCCAGGTGATGAAGGACGCGTTGTAGATGTGGATGGAGATCACGTCCGCGCTCGTCGGCGGCAGGTCGAACAGGATGTAAGCGGTGTTGAAGTCGTTGAACGTCCACAGGAAGAGTACGAGCAGCAGCACGCGGTTGACCGGGCGCAGCAGCGGCAGCGTCACCGACCGCAACCGGCGCAAGAACCCCGCGCCGTCGATCGCCGCCGCCTCGTGCAGGTCGCCGGGGATGCTCTGGAGCCCGGCGGTGAGGGTGAGGAAGGCGAACGGCCACAGCCGCCAGATGTTGATGATCACCAGCGCGGCGAAGCTGTTGCCGCCCAGCAGCCAGAACGGATGGCCGTGCTGGATGTGCAGCTCGTCCGAAAGGACCGTGTTCACCATGCCGTTGTCCCGCTGGAACATGAACCGCCAGGTGATGACCGCCGTGAAGACTGGCAGCGCGTACGGCACCAGGAAGAGGGTGCGCAGCGCCCCACGGCCGCGGAAGGGCCGGTCGAGCAGCACGGATCCGGCCAGGCCGAACAGCCACGCGCCGCTGACGACGAGCACGGTGACCGCGACCGTGACGAAGAACGAGTGCAGCAGGTCCTTGCCTACGGGTCCGTTCAGGTCCATCGCGACGCGGTAGTTCGTCAGGCCGCCGTACGGCGCCGCCGTCCAGTTGCGAATGAAGAACTGGGTGAGGTGGAGGAGGCTCATCCAGGCGCCGACGAGCATCGGAATGACGTGGATGGCCAGTTCGGCGATGAGTGCCGGCAACAGCAGCAGGTAGGGCAGCACCTTGCGGCCACGCGGGGGGCGACGACGGCCGCCGGGTTTCCCGGGGACGCGGGCGGGCGCGTCCCCGGGAGCCGTGATCGTTTCGCTCATCCGCCAGACTGCATCTTCTTGTTCGCGGCGGTGAGCTGATTCTTGATCGCCTGGTCGTCGACCGTCTTGCCCGAGGCGGCGTCGGCGATCAGCTGCTTGACCGTGTTACCGACGAGCGTCTCGAACTGCGCCTCCTGCGGGATCATCGGCAGGGTCTCGGCGGAGTTGGCGAGCACGTCCTTGAATGTCTGGATCTCGGGCGTCTGGAACTTGGGGTCGTTGTACGCCTCGGGCACGACCGGCAGGTCGCCGAAGGTGCCGTTGAGGATCTTCTGCTCGTCGGGGCTGGTCAGGAAGTCGACCAGCTTCAGCGCGCCGTCCTTGTTCTTGGTGTTCTTGAACACCCCGATGTTGATGCCCGCGACGTGGCTGCTGACCTTGCGACCGCCGGCCGGCAGCGGATTCAGCACCGGAATCGGCACGACCCCGAACTCGCTGGCCTTCATCCCGTTCTCCTGGATGCCGGCCGTGGCGTAGCTCTGGATCATCATCATCCCGAACCTGCCCTTGGCGAAGTCCTTCAGGAGGTCGGAGTCGTTGACGTACTCGGCGTCCGTGGGGTCGACGACCTTGTCACCGGCCAGGAGGTTCACGTACTGCTTGACCCCGGCGACCATCTGCGGGGAGTCGAAACCGGGCTGGCCTCCGTCGAACAGTTTCGCGCCGTTCTGCGCGCCGAACATGAAGGCGAAGTGCGAACCCTCGGTGTAGCTCGCGCCGAGCATGCCGACGCCGTACTGCTTCTTGGCCGGGACGGTGAGCTTCTTGGCGTCGGTGACCAGGTCCTGCCAGGTCTGCGGCGGCTTGATACCCGCGTCGGCGAACAGCTTCTTGTTGTAGAACAGCCCGTAGGCCAGGCCGTAGATCGGCACGAACGCTGGAGGCTTGCCGGGCGCTCCTGCCGAGGTGAGCGTCGAGGGGATGAACTTGGCCTTGCCGCCGACCTTGGCGATCGTCGCGTCGTCGAACGCCTGGAACGCCCCTGTCGCCTGCAGCGAGGCCGACCAGGTGTTGCCGACGTTGACGACGTCGGGCCCCTGACCGCTGGAGGTCGCGGCGAGGATCCGGTTGAGCAGGTCGGGCCAGCCGATCACCTCGAGCTTGACCTTGATGCCGGTCTTCGCCTCGAACTTCTTCAGCTCCGGCCCCAGCACCTGCTGGTCCTGCTGGATGCTGCGCCCCTGGTTACTCGCCCAGTAGGTCAGGGTCTTGGGGGATGACTTGTTGTCCCCGCCGCTCCCGCAGGCGGCCAGACCGGCCGCGAGCATCGCGCTCGCCGCCAGTGCCGCGATTCCGCGTGCCTTCACCTGTGTCTCCCATCAGCAGTCAGTCGTGAGGCGCCCCCGACCGAGCGCAGATCACGCGGATGGGACCGATGACGTCCGCCATTGGGCGTTCTCCGGGCGATGCTGCGATCCGGTTAAAGCATGGGACCACTAAACCGGTTTAGCGTCAACCGCCCGTAGGGAGTAAATCGCGTTATAGGACCGGCGCGGGACCGGTGCTGCCGCGCGGTGCCAGGACCGGCGTCGCGTGGCAGGCACTGGTGACCGGTCGCCCGGCGGACAGGTCGGCCAGACGCCGCGCCACCTCCGCGCCGTACGCGGGGATGTCCAGGCTGATCGCGGTCAGCGGCGGGTGCACGAGCCGGCAGAGCACGGAGTCGTCCCAGGCGACGATGGACAGCCGGTCGGGCACGCGGATGTTCATCTCGGTCGCGACGGAGAGCCCGGCGACCGCCATGACGTCGTTGTCGTAGACGATCGCGGTCGGCGGTGTGGACGAGGAGAGGAGCCGCCGGGTCGCGCGGGCACCCGCGTCGCCGGTGTAGTCGGTGGTGCCGCCGGACGGGGTCACGCCCAGCTCCCGCGCGGCGTCCTCGAAGGCCTCCTCGCGCATCACGGTGTGCCAGAGCCCGGGCAGGCCGGCCACCCGCGCGATGCGCCGGTGCCCCAGCGCCACCAGGTACTCCACGACCGAGCGCACGGCGGTGCGCTCGTCGTTCCACAGGCCCGGCAGGCCGCCGAGGCCCTGCGGCCCGCCGACCACGATCGCCGGCATGCCGAGCTCGGCCAGGACCTTGATGCGCTCGTCGTCCACGCACAGGTCGACGACGAACACCCCGTCGACCCGGCGTTCGGCCCACCACCGGCGGTACGTCGCACGCTGTGCGTCGGCGTCCTCGGTGACCTGGAGCATGAGGGCGATGTCGCGGCTCGACAGCTCGCCCTCGATGCCGGAGATGAGCTGCATGAAGAACGGCTCGATGCCGAGGGTCCGGGCCGGCCGGTCCACGACGAGCCCCAGGACGCCGGCACGCCCGCCGGACAGGGCGCGCGCCGCCCGGCTGGGCTGCCACCCCATCTCACGGGCGATGTCGAGGATGCGGGTCCGCGTCGCGTCCGAGACACCGGGGCGGCCGTTCAGCGCGAACGAGACGGTGCTCTTGGTGACCCCCGCTCGCCGGGCGATGTCCGCGATCGTCGGACGCTTCATTCGGACTCCCCGAAGTGCCGATTCTACTTAACCGGTTTTTCAAGCGTGCCCACTTTAGCGCGATGACCGTTTCGCGGCTCGCGGAGGTGCGCGGCGCCGCATGTGAGGGCATTCTGTCGGCATGCGGGTGCGCTGCGTGGGAGCGATCGTCCATGACGCCGAGGGGCGCCTTCTCCTCATCCGGCGGGGCCGTCCCCCCGCCGAGGGCCGGTGGTCACTGCCGGGCGGCCGGGTGGAGGCCGAGGAGTCCGACGCGGAGGCCGTGGTGCGCGAGCTGTCCGAGGAGACCGGCCTCCGTGTGGAGCCGGGCCGGCTGATCGGCTCCGTCGAGCGGCCGGGCCCGGGCGGGGTGACCTACGACATCCACGACTACGCCGCGCTGGTGACGGGCGGCACTCTGCGGCCGGGCGACGACGCGTCCGACGCGCGTTGGACCACCCCGGCCGAGCTGCGCGAGCTCCCCACCACCGACGGCCTGGTGGAGGCGCTGACCGAGTGGAAGGTCCTCCCCCGGATCAGGGGATGAGGAGCAGTTTGCCCGTCGTACGGCGTGCTTCGAGGTCCTCGTGGGCGCGCCGTGCCTCCTCCAGCGGGTAGCGGCCGCCGATGTGCACCGACAGGTCACCGGCGGCGATCCAGCCGAACAGGTCCCGGGCGCGCCAGACCAGCTCCTCGCGGGTGGCGGTGTAGTGGACGAGCGTGGGCCGGGTGAGGAAGAGCGATCCGGCCGCGTTGAGCCGCTGCGGGTCCACCGGTGGCACCGGGCCGCTGGCGGCGCCGTACAGCGCGAACATGCCCCGGGGGCGCAGCACGGACATGCTGTCGTCGAAGGTCGTCTTACCCACACCGTCGTAGACGACGTGCACGCCGCCGGTCAGCCGCCGGACCTCCTCGGCGAAGTTGTCGTAGCGCACGACCTCGTCGGCTCCGGCGTCGCGGGCGAGTTTCTCCTTTTCCTGCGTCGAGACGGTGCCGATCACCCGCCCGCCGCGCAGCTTGATCATCTGAGTGAGCAGCAGGCCGACGCCGCCCGCGGCGGCGTGCACCAGCGCGACGTCACCCGGCTTGATCGCGTACGTCGAGTGGGTCAGGTAGTGCGCGGTCAGCCCCTGCAGCATCACGGCGGCGGCCTGCTCGGGCTCGATGTCACCGGCCGGGACCACCCGGTCGGCGGGCACGGCGGCGCGCTCGGCGTATCCGCCCTTGAGGTCGGAGGAGACGACGACGTCACCGATGCCGACCCCGGTCACGCCCTCACCCACGGCGCTGACCCGGCCCGCACCCTCGCCTCCGGGGATGAAGGGCAGCTCCTTGGGGTACGTGCCGGTGCGCTCGTACACGTCGCGGTAGTTCACTCCGCTCGCGACGAGGTCGACCACGATCTCGCCGGGTCCCGGTCGCGGGTCCTCGTAGTCGGCGACCCGCAGGACCTCGGGTCCGCCGCGCTCGGTGACGACGATCGCGCGCATGTGACCTCCTAGAGCGACAGTTCGATCGAACCTAGTGCACCCGGCACGGCCGTAATTGAGGTGAGCCGGCCGGTGTCTCCGTACTAAGTTAGCGACTTTGGCCTCCCCACCGATCGAAGGGTTTCGTCATGCCTGCCCAGGAAGTCGAGGACGTCGACGCGGAGATGGCGGCCGAACGCGCGTACCTCGACCGTTCGCGCGCGGCACTGGAGCGGATGCGGCAGAACGTGCTCTCCCTGGACGCGTCGGCGGCCGGTGACCGGGTGTCGGCACAGGTGCTGCGGGCCGACCTCGGCAAGCGGGCGGAGGCGCTGCGCGACGACCCGTCGACGGCGCTGTTCTTCGGACGACTGGACCATGACCACGAACGCCTGTACGTCGGACGCCGGCATGTGCACGACGGTGACGGCGAGCCACTGGTCATCGACTGGCGCGCGCCGATGTCCCGGCCGTTCTACAAGGCGAGCACCACCGACCCGATGGGCCTGGCGATGCGGCGGCGGTTCGGCTACTCCGGTGGGGAGCTCACCGCGCTGGAGGACGAGGACTTCACCACGGCGGCGGAGTCGCGCATCCTGATCGATGAGATCGAACGCCCGCGCGTGGGCCCGATGCGCGACATCGTCGCCACGATCCAGCCCGAGCAGGACGACATCGTCCGCGCCGACGCCGAGCACACCCTTTGCGTTCAGGGCGCCCCGGGTACCGGCAAGACCGCCGTCGGCCTGCACCGCGTCGCCTACCTGCTGTACGCCCACCGGGAGCGGATGCGCCGCGGCGGCGTGCTCGTCATCGGCCCGAGCGCGTCGTTCCTCGACTACATCCGCGGCGTGCTGCCCGCGCTCGGGGAGATCAACGTCCGCCAGCAGACACTCGAGGGCCTCCTGGACGCCGTGCCGGTGAGGACACGGGACGACCCGGCGGCGGCGCGGATCAAGGGAGACGCGCGGATGGCCGAGGTGCTGCGCCGCGCGGTCTGGAGCCATCTGCGGGAGCCCGCCGAGGCGCTGGTGCTGCCGCGCGGCACCCGGCGGTGGCGGATCCCGGCCTATGAGGTCGCCGAGCTGGCCGGCGAGCTGCGCACGCGTGGTGTCCGGTACGGCGCGGGGCGCGACCTGCTCGCCCACCGCATCGCGCACGCCATCCTCATTCGCATGGAGTCCGCCGGGGAAGCCTGCGACGACCGTACGCACGACGCCGTCCGCCGCACGAGGCCGGTCCGGGCGATGGTCGACCAGGCCTGGCCGGCACTTGACCCGGTACGCCTGGTGATGCGGCTGCTCTCGGACGCCGGCTTCCTCGCAGAGGCGGCCGACGGGCTGCTCTACGCCGATGAGCAGGCGGCGCTGCTCTGGGCCAAGCCGGTCAGGGGGCCGAAGTCGGCGCGCTGGTCACGGGCCGACGCGGTCCTCGTGGACGAGACGGCCGATCTCATCAACCGGACGCCGAGCCTCGGCCACGTCGTGCTCGACGAGGCGCAGGACCTGTCCGCGATGGAGTGCCGCGCGATCGGGCGGCGTTGCGAGACGGGGTCGGCCACCGTGCTCGGCGACATCGCGCAGGGCACGACGCCGTGGGCGGTCGGCGACTGGGCCGCCCTCCTGCGCCACCTCGGCAAGCCGGACGCGCAGCGGACCGTGCTGGACCGCGGATACCGCGTGCCGCGCCAGATCATCGACTTCGCGGGCCGGCTGCTCCCGTCGATCGCGCCCGGCCTGACGCCGCCGACGTCGGTGCGATCCGCGCCCGGATCCCTCGACGTCCGGCGCGTCACGGACGTCGACGCGGCCGTGGCCGCCGCCTGCCGGGAGGCGCTCACCGGCGAGGGCTCGGTCGGTCTCATCGTGGCCGACTCCGCCATGCCAGCGCTGCTGGCCCTGCTGTCCACCGAGGGGCTGGAGCACGTGCCTTTGGCGGACGGCTTCGCCGGCGCGCGGCTCGTCGTCACTCCGGCGACACAGGCCAAGGGCCTGGAGTTCGACCAGGTCATCGTGGTCGAACCCACGGCGATCGTGGACGCCGAACCCTCCGCCGGTGAAGAGCGGACGCCCGGTCTGCGCCGGCTCTATGTGGTCCTGACCCGCGCGGTGTCCCGCCTGACCGTCCTGCACACACGGGACCTGCCGGCGCCGCTGCGCTGACCCGCCACCGGCAGGTGGCCACAAGTGCCGGAACATTCCGTGTTTTTCGTCACATCAGTGACGTTCCGTCACCCACAAGCCCGGGTAGCGTCAAGACGATCACGAGCATCGGGGGCGACAGGAGGAGTCATGGTCCTGGAGCCGGGTGAGGCACAGCGGGCACGTTCCGTCGAAGGAGTCGAGCGCAGAAAACAGGTGCGCATGGCGGCCATCGCGAGCGTGGTCGGCACCTCGATCGAGTGGTACGACTACTTCCTGTTCGGGACCGCGGCGGCCGTGGTGTTCCCGGACGTCTTCTTTCCATCATCCACGCACTACGCCGGCACGCTGTCGTCTTTCGCGACGTACGCCGTGGGGTTCGCCGCCCGGCCGGTCGGCGCCGCGATCTTCGGACACTGGGGCGACCGGCTCGGCCGTAAGGCGACGCTGATCGTCACGCTCCTGCTGATGGGAGTGGCGAGTGCGCTGATCGGTGTGCTGCCGGGCACCGCCTCGATCGGTGTCGCGGCCCCCATCATCCTCGTCGTCCTGCGGATCCTGCAGGGCATCGCGGTCGGCGGCGAGTGGAGCGGGTCGGTCCTGCTGTCCATGGAATGGGGCAACAAGAAACGGCGCGGGCTGATGGCGAGCTGGCCGCAGATCGGCGTGCCGATCGGCCTCCTGCTCGGCACCGTGGCGATGTCGCTGCTGGCCAGGACCAGCGGGGACGCCTTCAAGGACTGGGGCTGGCGCATCCCGTTCCTGTTCAGCCTCGTGCTCGTCGCGGTCGGACTCTGGGTACGGCTCCGTGTCCTGGAGTCGCCGCTGTTCGCCGAGGTCGTCGAACAGAAGAAGGTGGCCAAGGTCCCGGTGGCCGAGGTCCTGAGGCGCCACCCAAAGGAGATCGCACTGAGCGCGCTGGTGCGCTGCTCCGAGCAGCTCCCCTTCTACATCCTCACCACGTTCGCGCTGACCTACATCGTGGAGGACGCCGGCCGGACCAAGACCTTCGCGCTGAACGCGATCGCCGCGGCCGCCGCACTCGAACTCATCCTCATCCCGGTCTTCGGGAACCTCAGCGACACGCTGGGCCGCAAGCGTGTGTACGCCTTCGGCTCGATCGCGCTCGCCATCGTCGCGTTTCCCTACTTCGCGCTGCTCAACACCGGTGTCGGTGTCGTCGTCTTCATCACCGTGATGGTCGCCGCGATACCGCACTCCATCCAGTACGGCCCGCAGGCCTCGCTCATCGCCGAGGTGTTCCCCACGAACCTGCGCTACGGAGGTGCGGGCATCGGCTACCAGCTGTCCTCGGTGTTCGCCGGCGGCCCGGCGCCGCTCCTCGCGACCTGGCTGCTGCACGACTTCGGCTGGTGGGCGATCTCCATCGTGATGGTGCTGTCTTCGGTGATCACGCTGACCGCGCTCGCACTGCTGCCCAACCGCTCGCGCGTCGACATCGCCGATGAGGCCGCCTATGCGTGACCACAGGCCACAGATTCACCGTATGGGCGCGGAGTCACGCTAAAGACGGAACCGACCCGGTCCTCCCACTAGTCTTACCGCTCGGTGACACAGGAGGGTCGGGACCGCGGTGACCGGTAATCACGTGATCAGTCCGTTGCGGCACAGCGACCCGCAGCGTCTCGGCGCCTATCAGATCGTCGGCCGCCTCGGCCGCGGCGGGATGGGCACCGTCTATCTCGCCCAGACCGAGGCCGGCGAGCATGCCGCGGTCAAGGTGATCAATCCTGACCTTGCCGACGACGAGATGTTCCGCAACCGCTTTCGCGGCGAGGTCGAGGCCGCCCGCCGGGTCCGGCGCTTCTGCACCGCTCCGGTGCTCGACGCGCAGCTCGAGGGCGAGACGCTGTTCGTCGTCACGGAGTTCGTCGACGGCCCGAGCCTCGATGAGTTCGTCAGGGGCAGCGGGCCGATGCGCGGCTCGAGCCTGGAGCATCTGGCGGTCGGGGTCGCGACCGCGCTGACCGCGATCCACGGCGCCGGGGTGATCCACCGTGACCTCAAGCCCGCGAACGTACTGCTGTCATCGGTCGGCCCCCGCGTCATCGACTTCGGCATCGCCCGCGCGCTCGACACCGTCTCCGGCGCGACGCGCACGGGGCAGTTCATCGGCACACCGGCGTACATGGCTCCCGAGCTGATCGCGGGCGCCAAGGCCTCGCCGGCCTCCGACGTCTTCGCCTGGGGTTGTGTCGTCGCGTTCGCCGGGACGGGCCGGGCACCGTTCGACGGGCCCACCGTGCCGTCGGTTCTCTACCAGATCTCCCATGGTGAGCCGTCGCTGGACGGCCTCGACGAGGGACTGCGGGACCTGGTGGTCCGCGCGCTGAGCAAGAACCCCGCCGAACGTCCCTCCGCTCAGCGACTGCTCGACATACTGACCGGCCGGCCGCACGCTGAGGCGGCCGATGCCACCGCCTCTCTCAAGCAGACGTGGTCCGTGCCGGCCGAGGGGAGGACGATGCCGGACACCCCGCCCACGCAGGGGCCGGCGCCGCGCCCCGCCGGGCGGGCGGTGCTCGGGCGGCGGCCGGTGCTCATCGCGGCCGGGGCCGCCGCTTTGCTGGTGCTGGGCGCCGGTGTGCTCGTCCTGATGCGCGGCCCGGGCGGGCCGCCGTCGAAGACGACGACGGTCTTCGCCGACGACTTCTCCGGCACCGGCTCCGGGTGGTCCGGCTCGTCGACCTGGATCTCCGGCAGCGGGTACACCGAAGGCGGTTACCGCATCGACGCGGGGGGCTACACCGCGTCGCGGTGGGAACGGGCTCCGGTCAAGGGGACCCTGCCGGGCCGTGTGCTGGTCAGCGTCGACGTGACGGCCAAGGCCGGTCCGCCGTACGGGCAGCTCGCGGTGTACTGCCGAGGGAACGGAACGAGTAACGACTCCACCTCCTATGACTTTCTCGTGCGCGCCGACGGTCAGGGCGTCGTGATCCGCAAGGAGGCCGGCCCAAGGGGACCGAAGGAGCTGATGAGCAAGTCGGCGGCGGCGGGGTTCGACAAGGGGAAGAAGAACCGCCTGCAGGCCGCGTGCGAGGAGGACGGGAAGAGGGTCCGGCTGCGCCTGTGGATCAACGGCACGCTCGCCGCGGAGACGTCCGACGCCGACGGTCCGCTGCCCAACGGCGGCGCCGGCCTGATGGCACGGCTCGACAACGGCGGGTCCGGCGGCGACCTGGAAGCGCTCTTCGACAACTTCGACCTGTCCTCGATCAGCTGACACGGCGGTGCCGCTGACCACCTCATAACTCGAACCAGTAGGTCAGGCCGCTCTCGCCGCCGTGAAAGCCGCAGCGCGCCGAGAGGCGGCCGAGCAGGAACACGCCACGCCCGTCCTCGCGCAGGTCGCATCCGTCGCGCGCGGTGGGCATGGTGGGCACGGTCGCGGCCCCGCCATCGGTGACCTCGAACCGCAGGCCGCCGGTGAACTCGATGACCGTGACCGTCACGGTCGCTCCGGCGGTGTGGATCACGGAGTTGGTGACGGCCTCGCTGGTCAGCAGCAGGGCGGTGTCGGTCTCGGGACGGTCGCCGAGGGCCGCCGCCACGAACCACCGGACCATCGCCACCGCGGCCGGCCGCCGCGGAACGGTGATCGAGCCGAGCAGCGGCCCGTGATCCCCGTCGGACCGGCCGGTTTCGCCTATATCACGATCATCGGGATCGCGGAATGGTGTTTCGCGCATGGCTGCAAACCCTCTCGGGGCGGACTTTAGGGGGGCTAAAGCAACTATGCTGTGAGCATACGACCACAATGTGTGACCATGCAACAGGGGGCCGAGTTCGTCTCGAACACCGGAGCGCCAACGCAGTGAACCTCACCACCCTCCAGCAGATCGCCGCGATCTCCGACCCGCTCGAGCGCGCCCGGGCGCTGGGGCGGGTCATGACCGAGCAGCAGAGCCTCGTCGAAGAGGCCGCCCGAATGCGCCGCCAGGCGATCGCCGAAGCACGCGAGACCGGCCACCGGCTCGAGGACATCGCCAACGTCCTCGGCGTCTCCCCCGGTCGCGTCTCCCAGATGCGCAAGGGCCCGGCCTCACGCGCTCCGCAGCCGCCCGCCGAGGCGAGACCGCAGGTCATCGTGCAACGCGCACTGCCCGGCGCACCCGACCTGCCCGGCGCGTCCGCGACCGCGGCCGAGCGGCAGGGCCTGCGACCCGGCATCCGCATCCTCTCCGTCGGGATCGAGCCCTCGAGTGAGCACGTCGCGACGTGCCTGCGCATCCAGGCCGGCGACGAGGCGATCGCCCGCCGCCTGCTGATCCTCGCCGACGAGGTGCCGGTACGCCTCGTCACGTCCTATTTCCGCGCCGACCTGTTCGCCGGCACGTGCGTGGCCGAACCGGAGCTCATCACGCCCTCGCTCCGGGCGTGCCTGCGGACCCTGGGCCATTCCTTCGGCCATGCCGAGGAGACGCTGATGGCACGGCCGGCCACGCGCTCGGAGACCGACACGCTGGAGCTCGACCAGGGTGAGTGGGCCGTCCAGGTGCTGCGGGCGTCCTACTCCTGCGAGGACACCCCCGTGCACATCCTGGAGTCGGTGTGCGCGGCGAGCCGCCACATCTTCACCGTGAGCCAGACCGGCGGGGAGCCGGAGTTCTGACTCACACGTAGGCCGTCAGCCACCGGTCCAGCTCCTCGAAGAACTTCACCCGGGCCGGTTCGGCGGACAGCGACAGGTCGTGCAGGCCCCCGTCGATGCGCACGCACGTCACGTGCGGTCCGAGCCGGGTCGACCAGCGGGCGATGTCGTCGGCGTTGAGCACGACGTCCGCACCGGCCGAATCACCGTTCTTCCCGCGCGCGGTGCGGGTGGAGGCCATCACCAGCACGGGCACGTCGACGGCCAGCCCAGTGTGCGCCGTACGGTGCGCACGCATGACGGCCGACAGCCAGCCCAGCCGTACCGGGAAGCCCTTCGCGGGTTTCCACGCCAGGTCGAAGTCCCACTCCCCGTCGTGATCGCGGTGGATGCTGCGGACGTACGACTCCGAAAGCCCGGTCGGGAACACCATGGTGGGGCGCACCCGGGCCGCGGCGCGGACGATCGGCCCGACCAGCGTTCGCACCGGGGCCGGGACGTTCAGTTGCAGGAACGGGCTGTTGAGGAACAGCCCGTCGACGAGCCCCCTTCCGCGGACGCGGTCCGCCCACAGCGCCGCGACGAGGCCCCCGGTGGAGTGCCCGTTGAGCAGCAGCACGTCGTTGTCCTCCCGGATGAGCCGCACCGCCTCGTCGATCTCGGGAAAGTAGTCGGACATGCTTCGGGCGAAGTTCGGCGTCTGGTGCGGGAGCAGCGACCGGCCGTACTTACGCAGGTCGAGCGCGTAGAAGCTGTAGCCGCGTTCGACGTAGAAGTCGGCGAGGTGCGCCTGGAAGAAGTAGTCGACGAAGCCGTGGACGTACAGCACGGCCTTGCGCCCGGGCGCGCGGCGGCGCACAAGCGTCGCGACGACCTCGCCCTCGGCGTCGTCCTCAAAGGTCAGGCGGATCGATTCGTACTCCGCGCCAAGAACATCCGGTTCCATGGCGGATCAGCGTACGGTCACCCCCGTTCGAGCACCACGACGGGGATCACGCGTTCGGTCCTGGAGTGTGGTCGGAGAGGAAGGGACCATCTGCGTCATCCGTGCCTCAGCCGGAGCCGGGCACGCCATGCGCGATCCAGTGGCGAATCCGCTCCGCCGCCTGATCCGCGACGGGATGTCCCACGAGAGGGCGGGTGACCAGGTCGCTGAGGGCGAACATGTCCAGGACGTGCCCCAGGTAGGCCCAGTCCTCGGCGAGCGGCAGGTCATCGGGCCGGTGCGCGGCGAAGGCGGCGCGGAACCCGTCGAGGAAGCGCGCCGGGTATTCGGCGCCGAAGCGGGCCATGTTCGCGGCGTCGCCGTACGGACATCCGGAGTAGCCGAACTCCCAGTCCAGGACGGCGTCCACACGCCAGCCGGTACGCACGCGCGTGACCAGGATGTTCTTGGGATTGATGTCGGCGTGCACGAGCCGGGCGTGATCGTCGATGCGGACGAGCGCCGGGGCGTGCACCGCGCACAGGTCCGCCCACGCCCGCCGGGTGGCCCGGTCCAGGCGGACGTCGGGAGTGATGGTCATGCAGCCCGCGACGACCTCGGGCAACTGCTCGGACCAGGGGCGCTCCGCACCGACGGTGAGGTGTTCGTCGGCGAAGAAGCCCCGGCGGTCGAACGTCACCGCGCCGATGCCGGCGACCACACGTCCCACCTCGGCGCCAAGCTCGCCCAGAGCCGCCCCGTCGAACTCTCCGCCGGAGAGCACCTCGCTGAGCGGCGTGCCCGTCACGTACTCCAGGATCATGACCGGGCGAGCGCCCTCGCCCGGTGCCGCCGCGGGCATGACCAGCAGCACCCGCGGTACGGGGACGTACCGGCGTGCCGCGGCCATGACCGCTGCCTCGACGGCGGGGTCCGGGCCGCCGAGCCGCGCGACGACCTGGCCCTCGGCCAGTGTGAGCAGGCACGTCTCGTGGAAGAACCCCCCGGCCAGGCCGGCCGTCGCCAATACCGGACGGCCCAGCGCCGCGGCGATGCAGTGGATCTCCTCCGCTCGCATCGGCCCAGTCAACCAGTCACGTGGACGTGCGGCCCGGATGGTGGAGCATAGGGTTACCGCGGCGAAGGGAACCCATGGACGAGCAGACCGTCATCGACTGGACCGACGCGGCGTGGCTCAACCTGCCGCTCAACGCCGAGCCGGACGGTGAGGCGCTCCTGGTGACCACGCGGCACGGCGGCGACTTCTGGCGCACGACGGCCTACGGGTTCGTCCACGACGACGGGCACGCGCTACTGACCGCCTTCCCGCCCGGATCCGCGGTCGAGGTGGGTTTCGTGGCCGACCTGGACGAGCTGTACGACCAGGCGGGGCTCATGGTGCGGGTGGACGCGGAGACCTGGATCAAGGCCGGGGTCGAGCTCAGTGACGGGCAGCCCCAGCTTGGCGCCGTGGTCACCCACGGGCGGTCGGACTGGTCCATGGCGCCCGTGCCGGACTGGGCCGGCCGCCGGGTCACCGTACGCGCGAGCCGGACCGGCGACGCGGTGACGGTACGGGCGCGCTGTGAGGACGAACCGTGGCGGATGGTGCGGCTGGCGCCGCTCGCCCCGGACGCGACGGCGGCGGCCGGGCCGTTCTGCTGCTCACCCCAGCGCGAGGGGCTGACCGTCCGGTTCACCGGCTTCACCACCGGTCCCGCCGACCGCGCCCTGCACGACGACGGCTGACCGCCGTGAGCGGCCGCTCAGAGCCGGGTGACCGTCTCGACGGCGATCCGGAGGATTTCGGCGCGCACGCCGGCCGTGGTCCAGTCGCGGTGGTCCCAGGCCGCACCGCTGAGGTCGTCCCCGGCGTAGAGGTACTGCACGAAACGCACGTCACGGAACCTGGCCACCGCGAGGAAGGCCGCGGTCTCCATCTCGACGGTGACGCAGCCTTCGTCGCGCCGGGCGCGGACCCGGGCCGCGGTCTCCCTCAAGACGCCGTCCGTGGTCCAGGTCACGCCGGTGGTGTACGGGACTCCGTGCTCGGCGAGGGTGGCCACGGCCGTCTCGACCGCTGACGGGTCGGCCTCGATGACCCGCGCGGGTGGGGCGTAGTGGTATGAGGTTCCCTCGTCTCGTACGGCGGCGTCCGGCACGACGATGTGACCGAGGGCGAGGCCGGGCCGGACGGCCCCCGCGCCGCCGCAGGCGACGAAGCGCCGTCCCCCGGCGGCGATCGCCTTCTCCATGTGCTGGACGGCCAGCGGCGCGCCGACGCCCGGGTGGAAGACGGCCACCGGGATGTCGCCGTGGTCCACCCGGTGGATCGCGTGGCCGCCGAGCTCACGCGAGAACTCCCCGATCCGCCGTGCGCCGTGGGTGTCGGCCAGGGCGGCGACCACCTCGGGGAAGAAGCACATCACGACCCGCTCCGGCAGCGGTTCGGTCAGCGCCGGAGGAGTCGGGCTGATCAGAGCGTCGCTCTCGGGGTCGAACTCCGTCAGTGGCAGGTCCACGGCGTCTCCTCACGCGATCGGCAGGGCGCTATTCGCCCGCTTCGAGGTCGCCCTCGAGCTGGAGGTAGGTCTGTTTGAGCCTGTCGTGCGTCTCGGGAGAGGGCTCGGCCCACAGCTCGCGGTCGGCGGCCTCCAGGAGGCGTTCGGTGATGCCCCGCAGCGCCCAGGGGTTCGAGCGCTCCATGAACTCGCGGTTCTCCGCGTCGAAGACGTACTCCTCGGCGAGCTTCTCGTACATCCAGTCGTCGACGACGCCGGCCGTCGCGTCGTAGCCGAACAGGTAGTCGACGGTCGCGGCCAGCTCGAAGGCGCCCTTGTAGCCGTGCCGGCGCATGGCCGCGATCCAGCGCGGGTTCACCACGCGGGCGCGGAACACCCGGTGGGTCTCCTCGCCGAGCGTCCGGGTCTTGACCTGGTCCGGCAGCGCCGAGTCGCCGACGTACGCGGCGGGGCTGCGGCCGGTGAGCGAGCGGACCATGGCGACCATGCCGCCGTGGTACTGGAAGTAGTCGTCGGAGTCGACGATGTCGTGCTCGCGGGTGTCCTGGTTCTTGGCCGCGACCGCGATCCGGCGGAACGCCGCCTCCATGTCGGTGCGCGCCTCACGCCCGTCCAGGCCACGCCCGTACGCGTAACCGCCCCACACCGCGTACACCTCGGCCAGGTCCCCGTCGTCACGCCAGTTGCGTGAGTCGATGAGCGGCAGCAGGCCCGCGCCGTACGCCCCGGGCTTGGAGCCGAAGATGCGGCTCGTCGCGCGCCGCCAGTCGCCGTGCGCCCGGGCGTCCTCCAGCGCGTGCGCACGGAGGTGGTTGTCCGGCTCGTCCAGCTCGGCGACGGCGGCGATCGCGTCGTCGAGGAGGGTGATGACGTGCGGGAACGCGTCGCGGAAGAAGCCGGAGATGCGCAGCGTCACGTCGATGCGCGGACGGCCGAGCTCCTCACGCGTGATGATCTCGAACCCGGTGACCCGGCGCGACGCCTCGTCCCACACAGGCCGGACGCCGATCAGCGCGAGTACCTCGGCGATGTCGTCGCCCTGCGTGCGCATCGCCGAGGTGCCCCAGACCGTGAGGCCGACGCTGCGCGGGTACTCGCCGGTGTCGGCGAGGTGCCGTTCGACCAGCGACTCGGCGAGCGAGACCCCGACGTCCCACGAGTTGCGCGACGGGATCGCCTTCGGGTCGACGGAGTAGAAGTTGCGGCCGGTCGGCAGCACGTTGACCAGCCCGCGCGTGGGCGATCCCGACGGCCCGGCCGGGACGTACCCGCCGTCCAGCGCGTGCAGCACCGCGTCGATCTCACCGGACGTGGCGTCGAGCCGGGGCACCACCTCATCGGCCGCGAACTCCAGCAGCCGTACGACCTCCGGCGCCGGCTCCCCGAGCACCTCGGCGCAGACCGCCGGTGCCTTGGACACGTCCCAGCCGAGCGTCTCCATACCGACGACGAGACGCCGCGCCACCGCCTCGAGCAGGTCGATCACGTCGGAGGCGGTACGTGCCGGCCCGTCGGCGATCTCGGTGAGCCCGCCCGCGTCCGCGTCCGCGCCCGGCGTGGCCAGCAGCGCCTTCTCGTCCAGGCCGTACCTGGCGGCGATGGCGGCACGCAGCCCGGGCAGCGCGCCGGAGCGGCCGGCCCAGACCTGGGTGGCCCGCAGCACCGCGAGAACCAGGTTGACCCGCTGCCCGGAATCCGGCGCGTCACCCAGGATGTGCAGCCCGTCCCGGATCTGCACGTCCTTGATCTCGCACAGGTACCCGTCGACGTGCAGGACGAAGTCGTCGAAGTCGGTGGCGTCCGGCTGATCGTCGATGTGCAGGTCGTGGTGGAGTTGCGCGGCCTGGACGAGGGTCCAGATCTGCGCGCGCACGGCCGGCAGCTTCGTCGGGTCCAGCGCCTGCACCGTGGCGTACTCGTCCAGAAGCTGTTCGAGCTTGGCCAGGTCCCCGTACGTGTCGGCGCGCGCCATCGGCGGCACCAGGTGGTCGACGATGACGGCGTGCCCGCGCCGCTTGGCCTGGGTGCCCTCGCCCGGGTCGTTGACGATGAAGGGGTAGACCAGGGGCAGATCACCGAGGACCGCGTCGGGGGCGCAGGAGGCGGACAGGCCGAGGCCCTTTCCGGGCAGCCATTCGAGGGTGCCGTGCTTGCCGAGGTGGACGACGGCGTCGGCGCGGAAGTGCTGGTCGAGCCAGCGGTAGGCGGCCAGGTAGTGGTGCGAGGGCGGCAGGTCGGGGTCGTGGTAGATCGCGACCGGGTTCTCGCCGAACCCCCGCGGCGGCTGGATCATCAGCAGCACGTTGCCGAACCGCAGCGACGCGAGCACGATGTCGTCGCCGTCGGTGTACAGCTGCCCCGGCGGCTCACCCCAGTGCTCCCGCACGCCCTCGCGCAGAGAGTCCGGCAGCGCGGCGAACCACCGCTCGTAGTCGGCCAGCGGGACCCGCGCTGACGCGGCGCGCAACTGGTCCTCGGTCAGCCACTCCACGTCGTGGCCACCCGCCGCGATCAGTGTGTGGATGAGCGTGTCGCCGTCGGAGGGATGCTCGCCGACCTGGTAGCCGGCCTCCTCCATGGCGGCCAGCAGGCGTACCGCCGAGACGGGCGTGTCCAGGCCGACCGCGTTGCCGACGCGTGCGTGCTTGGTCGGGTACGACGACAGCACGATCGCCAGCCTCCGCTCGGCGGGGGGCGTGTGCCGCAGGCGCGCGTGGCGTACGGCGATGCCGGCGACGCGGGCGGCGCGCTCGGGGTCGGCGGCGTACACCGGGATGCCGCCCGGCCCCTCTTCCTTGAAGGAGAACGGCACCGAGATCAGGCGGCCGTCGAACTCCGGGATGGCGACCTGCATGGCCGCGTCCATCGGCGACAGCGCGGCGTCGGAGGCCTCCCAGACCTCCCGTGACGTCGTCAGGCACATTCCCTGGATGATCGGGACGTCCAGCGTGGCCAGCGCCCCCGCGTCCCAGCCGTCCTCGGCCGAGACACCGGCCGCGAGGACGGTGACGACGACCGCGTCGGCGCGGCCGAGCAGCTCCATCAGGCCCTCGTCGGCGGCGCGCAGCGAACCGCAGAAGACCGGCAGTGGATTGCCGCCCGCCGCGTTGATGCGCTCGCACAGGGTGTCGACGAACGCGGTGTTCCCGGACAGCTCGTGCGCGCGGTAGAACACCACGCCCACGGTCGGCCGTCCCTCGACCGCCGCCGGCTCGCCGTGCACGCCGTACGCGGGCATCCGCTGCGGCGGCGCCCAGGGCTCGTCATCGCCGGGTGACAGCATCCCCGCCAGGAAGCGTGCCAGCTCCCGCAGGTTGCCGACGCCGCCTTCGCGCAGGTAGTCGAGGGCCTCGGCGGCCACGCCGGCGGGCACGGTCGACTGCGCCATCAGCTCGGCGTCGGGAGTCGCCTCACCGCCCAGCGCGACCAACGGCAGGCCGCGGCGGCGCAGGTCCTCGACGCCCTCCTGCCAGGTCTTGAGTCCGCCGAGGAGGCGCAGGACCACCGCGTCGACGTCCTCACAGAGCGCGTTCAGGTCGGCGACGCCGAGCCGCGCGGGGTTGCCGGTGGCGTAACCGGCGGAACGGGCCGACAACAACTCGGTGTCGGCGGTTGAGAGCAGCAAGACACGCACGTCTGGGTCCTTCCCTCGGGGGTCCTCGCCCCGGCTCGGGTGCCGATCGCCGACGGGGAAGTCTCCTGACTCCCAGGTCATCGCACGGTGTCTCCGGCCCCCTGCGGGGACCGGCGGCACCACCCGCGGCCTTCCAGCTCGCGCCGTGGCCGTACGCGCGGGTTCGCTACCTGATCACAGTTGCGGGACAGCCCCGGAATCGCACCGGGTTCCTTCCCTCGCCGTCGCGCGGACAGTCTACGAGAGCGGCGGCCGGTCGAGACGTGTCGATTGTCACCTGTCGCGGTTACCGTGGTGCCATGAGCAGCTCAGCTCCCGTGACGGAGCGAGCCGAGGTGGTCCCGCCGGCACATCTGGCGCCGCTGGTGGCCCGCTACTCCGGCTACCGCTACGAAGGGCTGCCGCCGGGCACTCACCGGGGGCTGCCGTCGCCTTACCTCACGATCGTCCTCAGCCTCGGCAAGCGGACCCGCACGGCGGTCATGCCCGACCGGCGGCAGGCTCCGGCCGAGTTCGCGGCCCTCGCCGGCGGCCTGCACACGCGGGCCGCGCTGATCGAGCACGACGGCGACCAGTACGGCGTCCAGCTCGCGCTGACCCCGGCCGGGGCGAGGTCCCTGCTGGGGATGCCGGCGGGCGAGCTGGCCTCGGCGGTCGTCCCGCTGGACGGGCTCCTGCCGACGCGTGCGGGTGAGCTGATCGAGCGCATGGGCGAGGCCCCCACCTGGGCCGCCCGGTTCGCCGTGCTCGACGAGGTGCTGGCACATGACGCGGGCCGGCTCCCCGCGCCGCCCGACGAGCTGTGTCACGCCTGGCGGCTGCTGACCGAGCGCGGCGGCCGCGTGCGCATCGCCGACCTCGCCGGCGAGGTCGGCTGGAGCCGCCGGCACCTGGCCGAGCGGTTCACGGCGGAGTACGGCCTGACGCCCAAGGAGGCGGCCAGGGTCGTCCGCTTCGAGCGCTCCAAGCGGCTGCTGCAGCGGCGCGACCGTCCGCCTCTCGCCGACGTCGCGGCGGCATGCGGGTTCTATGACCAGGCGCATCTGGCGCGCGAGTGGAACGACCTCGGCGGCTGCCCGCCCTCGGCCTGGCTGGCCGGCGAAGACCTCCCATTCATCCAAGACGGCGAGGCGGAGCCGGGCGCACGATAGGCCTATGAGCGAAACCATGATCTGGCCCTCAGCCCGCTACTCAGACGCCCACGCCGCGATCCAGTTCCTCATCGACGCCTTCGGGTTCGAACGCGTCGCGGTGTACGAGACCGGCGACCGCGTCGACCACGCCGAGCTGCGCTGGCCCGGCGGCGGCGGCGTGATGCTGGGCAGCGCCTCCCGCGACGACAGTTCGATCGCCGATCTGCCGGCCGGCACCGGTTCGGTCTACGTCGTGACCGACGACGTGGAGGGCCTGTTCAAGCGCGCCTGCGCGGCGGGCGCGACCGTCGTCAGGGAACCCCGCGACGAGTCCTACGGCGCGGGCTTCACCGTCCGCGACCCCGAAGGGGTGTTCTGGAGCTTCGGCACCTATCGAGGCGCCGGCAGCTGACCAACTACGGCGTCACCACCGGGCAGCCGAGCCCCTGCTCGACCCGGCCCGGCGGTGTCGTGCCGTGTGAGACCGCGATCCGCAGCGGCTCGAAGGTGCCTCGTGGGCCCTCCGCGGCGAGACGGCCCAAGAACGCCGGTGTGGAGAGCAGCACGCTGACCCGATGCCGGCGCACGCCCTCGGCCACGATCGGCACCGACCGCTGCCCGGAGTCGAGCACGGCGCTGGCTCCGGAGAACAGCGGCAGGAAGATCGTGTTGCGGAGGCCGACCGGGTCGTAGGTCTTCGGCACCGAGAACAGCACGTCGTTCTGGCGCAGGCCGAAGGGCTCCATCGCCAGATACGACTCTTCCGGGTCGCCATGGGCATAGGTCTCGGCGTACTGGCCGTAGGCGGGCGTCTCGGGCAGCACCGGGTGCGGATCCGCGGCGCGCGCCTCCGGCATCGCGGCGGCCAGCTCCCCGGACGCGAGGACGCGCGGATGCCGGCCCGCGATGCACACCGCGAAGCTCGCCGGCGGCAGGACGGAGGCGGCCGGGTCGGCCAGGACCGCGACCGCGCCGATGCGCACGGTGCCGAGGAACGCCCAGACCAGCTCCATCGAGGCGGGCAGCGCGATCGCCACGCGGTCCCCCGCCGCGACGCCGTGGGACAGGAGCAGGCCCGCCATGCGGGCGGCGCCCCGGTGCACCTCGCCGTGGGTGTAGACGTCGTCGCCGTACAGGAACGCGGCCCGGTCGGCCCAGCCGAACGCGTCCGTCCATCGGCTGAGCACCTCCGCCAGATTCGCATCCGGGGATGGTCCGGGCATGCGCGCTCCTCCCCATCGTGGGCCCCTACGCGACATTAGGCCGGGCGGCGGTGTCGGGACAGACCCGGAGCGTGATCAAATGGGTTCCGATGAGGCCATCTGTGGACACCCTTAGAGTCGCGTTGATCGGCTATGGCACGGGGGGCGCCGTCTTCCACGCTCCGCTCATCTCGGCCGCGCCGGACCTGGAGCTCGCCGCGGTCGTGACGGCGAATCCGGAACGGCAGGCCGCCGTTCGGAGCCGTTACCCGCGGGCGGACATCCTCGACGGGCCGGACCGCGTCTGGGCCGGCGGATACGACCTGGTCGTCGTCACGACGCCGAACGAGCGGCACGTTCCGCTGGCGCGCGCCGCCCTCGACGCCGGAATTCCGGTCGTGGTCGACAAACCGGTCGCGCCGACGGCCGCCGAGGCCCTGTCGCTGGCCGGCGGGCCGCTCGTCGTGCCGTTTCACAACCGGCGCTGGGACGGCGACTTCCGCACCGTCGCCCGGCTCGCCGGCGAGGGAGCGCTGGGTCGCGTGCTGCGCCTGGAGTCACGCTTCACGCGCTGGCGCCCGCGCATCAAACCGGGCTGGAAGGAGACCGCCGACCCGGCCGCCGCGGGCGGCGTGCTGTACGACCTGGGCGCCCACCTCATCGACCAGGCGATCACCTTGTTCGGCACGCCGGAGAGCGTCTACGCGGAACTGGACGTACGCCGCCCGGGCGCGAAGGCCGTCGACGACGCGTTCGTCGCCCTGACCCATTCCGGCGGTGTCCGGTCCCACCTGTGGATGAGCGCGGTCAGCGCAGACCTCGGCCCGCGCTTTCGCGTCCTGGGCGACGAGGCCGCGTACACGACGTACGGGCTGGACGGCCAGGAGGCCCAGCTCCGCGACGGCCTGGTCCCCGGCGATAACGGCTTCGGGACGTCCCCGCCGGAGGAGTACGGCCTGCTCGGCACACCGGACCACGCCCGGCCGCACCGCACCGAACCCGGCCGCTACGACGACTTCTACCCCCAGGTCGCCGCCGCGATCCGCGGCGAGGCACCACCCCCGGTGACCCTCGACGACGCCATCGCCGGCCTGCACGTCATCGAGACCGCCCTCCGGCAGGCCGGGCACTGAGCCTCAGCCTCCCGGACCGCCCGGCGGGACGACCGGCAGGCCTTCCGGGGCGCCCGACTCGATGAGGCGTTCCAGCGCCCCGGTGTCCAGGTGGTGCTCGACCAGGTCGCCGAGGGCGTCGAGCTGAGCCTCGCGCAGGGCGGCGAAGTCGGTGTCCGGCGCGGGCGTGAAGGCGCGGCCCGCCGTACGCGCGACGTCGGCGAGGAACGCCCGGCGGAACCCGTTGTTCTCCAGCACACCGTGCCAGGTCGTCCCCCACACCGCGCCGTCGTGGCAGCCGTCGAGGAAGCGCTCGCCGCCCTCGACCGCGACGATCCCATGATGGATCTCATAGGCCTCCACCCGCTCGCCGTACGCCTCGCCGGAGGGACGGCGCAGGGTCTTGTCCGGGGCGAACTCCACGCGCGCGGGCAGGAGGCCGAGGCCGCGTACGGGGCCCGCGCACGACTCCACGTCGTCGAGGATCTCCCGGGCGAGCATCTGGTATCCGCCGCAGATCCCGAACACGGGCCGTCCGGCGCGGGCCCGGCGGGTGATCTCGCCGGCGAGCCCACGCTCGTGCAGCCAGCCCAGGTCGGCGACGGTGGCCCGCGAGCCGGGCAGCACGACGAGGTCCGCGTCGGCAAGCTCGCCGGGGGTGGTCGCGAACGACACGGCCACGCCGGGCTCGGCCGCAAGCGCGTCGACGTCGGTGAAGTTGGAGATCCGCGGCAGCCGCACGACCGCGACGCGCAGCGTCTCACCGCCCTCGATCGGCGCGAGGGCCGTACGGGGCGCGCCCAGCGCCAGGGAGTCCTCGACGTCGAGCCCGAGGCCGTCCAGCCACGGCAGCACGCCGTAGACGTTCCGCCCGGTCAGCGCGGTGATCTGCGCCAGTCCGGGGGCGAGCAACTCGGGCGCGCCGCGGAACTTGTTGATCACGAAGCCGGCGACGAGTCGCTGGTCCTCCGGCTCCAGCAGCCCGACCGTGCCGTACAGCGCGGCGAAGACCCCGCCCCGGTCGATGTCACCGACGACGATCACGGGCAGCCCGGCGGCGCGGGCCAGGCCCATGTTCGCCAGGTCGCCGTTGCGCAGGTTGATCTCGGCGGGGCTGCCGGCGCCCTCGCAGATCACCACGTCGTACTCGGCGCGCAGCGTGGCCAGGCTCGTCGCGACGACCTCGCGAAGCCGTGCCTTGTGCTCGCCGTACCCCAGGGCGTCCACCTCGGCGACCGGATGGCCGAGCACGACCACCTGGCTGCGCCGGTCCGAGCCGGGTTTGAGCAGCACGGGGTTCATGTGGGCGGACGGTTCGACGCGGGCGGCGGCGGCCTGCATGACCTGCGCCCGGCCGATCTCCGCGCCGTCGGCGGTGACCATCGAGTTGAGCGACATGTTCTGTGCCTTGAACGGCGCGACCCGTACGCCTCGGCGGGCCAGCCACCGGCAGAGCCCGGCCGTGAGCACGCTCTTGCCGGCGTCGGAGGTCGTGCCCGCGACCAGCAGCGCGCCCTTCATCGGCGGCGTCCGAGGGCGAATCGGCCGCCGACCGCGAGCGCCGCGGCGGCGAGGGTGACCGCGCGGGACAGGCGTACGGCGCGGCGGATGTCGCCGGTCTCCGGCGGACGCCCGTCGCCGAGCTCGGGCCGGTGCTCGACCCGGGACTGGTAGACGTTGACGCCGCCGAGCCGCACCCCGAGCGCGCCGGCGAACGCCGCCTCGCAGCGTCCGGCGTTCGGGCTGGGATGCGCGCCGCCGTCGCGGCACAGGGTCCGGTACGCCTCGCGCGGCGAGCCTCCGACGAGCGGGGCGCACGCGGCGGTGAGCAGCCCGGTCAGCCGGGCCGGCACCCAGTTGGCCACGTCGTCGGCGCGCGCGGCGGCCCACCCGAAGTTGGCGTACCGGGGACTGCGGTGGCCGACCATCGCGTCAAGGGTGTTCACCGCGCGGTACGCCAGCAGACCGGGCACGCCGAGGACGGCTCCCCAGAACAGGGGCGCGACGGCGGCGTCGGAGGTGTTCTCGGCGATCGACTCGACCGTCGCACGGGTGAGCTCCTTCGCGTCGAGGGCGGCCGGGTCACGCCCGCACAGGTGCGGCAACCGGGCGCGCGCGGCCTCGAGGTCGCCGGCCTCCAGCGACGCCTCCATCGCCTTGCCCTCACGCGCCAGGGAGGTCCCGCCGAGCACGGCCCAGGTCGCGGCCGCCGTGGGCAGTGAGCGACGGCGCGCCGCGACCGCTCCCAGCCCCGCGGCGCCCAGCACGCACACGCCGGCGAACACCGCCCCGCGCGCCCGCGAGTCCGCGTACAGGCGGCGTTCGAGCGCGCCCGCCGCACGCCCGAAGGCGGCGACCGGATGGCCGCGCCGCGGATCACCGGTCAGCGCGTCCAGCGCCACCCCGGCGAGCAGCCCCCTCTGGATCGTCATGCCACGACCTTAGGGCCGCGTCGCATGAGGGTTCGCCGTGAGGGGATCATGGATGCCGGGCGAAGGAAGGACACGAGCATGGAACTCACGGCGGAACCCTGTTCACCGGTGCGCGTCGAGCACGCCGAGGGACCGTTCTGGTACGGCGACCGGTTCGGCTGGGTGGACATCATGGCGGGGACGCTGTGGGTGGCCGGCTTCGACGGTACGGTCCTCACCGAGCCACGGTCCTATGACGTGGGCCGTCCACTCGGCGCCGCGGTCCCCCGCTGGGACGGGGGGTGGCTCCTCGCCGCCGGCACCGCCTTCCTCACGCTGGAGGAGGACGGCACGGTGACGCCGCTCACCGACGATCTGGCCGACGCTTCGGTGGTCCGCATGAACGACGGCAAGTGCGACCCGGCCGGGCGGTTCTGGGCCGGCACGATGGCCTATGACGAGTCACGGCCGATCGCCTCGCTGTACGTCTTCGACGGCACGGTCCGCAAGGTCCTGGACGACGTGACGATCTCCAACGGCCTGGGCTGGAGCCCCGACCACCGCACGATGTACTACATCGACACCCCGACCCGGCGCGTGGACGCGTTCGACTACGACGTGCGGACCGGGGAGGTGTCGAGGCGCCGGTCCTTCATCGAGGTCGAGGGCGGCCATCCCGACGGTATGACGGTCGATGACGAGGGGTTCCTGTGGGTGGCGCTGTGGGGCGGCGGGGCGGTGCGCCGCTACGACCCCTCCGGCCGGCCCGTCGCCACGGTCCGCCTGCCGGTGACGAACGTGTCGAGCTGCGCCTTCGGCGGTCCCGGCGACGCGACGCTGTTCGTCACGACGTCCCAGCAGGGCCTGTCACCGGAGCAGCGCGCCGCGGAACCGGACGCGGGCCGCATCTTCCGCGTCGACCCGGGCGTCAGCGGACCATCCGCCACCCCCTTCGGCCGGCCGTGAGCCTGAGGCATTAGCCCGCCGGATCCACGGTTGATGAGCCATGATTCATCCGTGGGCGAATGGTCACTTCCCGGATACATCACCCTGCAAGAGCTCGGACGGGGCGGTTTCGGCCGTGTCGTGCTGGCCCGGCACGAAGGTTCAGGCACGCATGTCGCCGTGAAGTACCTGACCGTGGCCGACGACGGCTTCCGTACGGAGTTCCGTACGGAAGCCCAGGTCCTGCGCGGTCTGAACGATCCTCATGTGGTACGCCTCTTCGACTATGTCGAGGCGCCGCAGGGGGCGGCGATCGTAATGGAGGCGATCGACGGGGTCTCGCTCCGTGCGCTGCTCGGCGACCACGGCAGGCTCGAGCCGGAGGCCGCGCTGGCGGTGCTGAAGGGGTCGCTGCTCGGCCTGGGTGCCGCGCATCGGGTGGGCGTCGTGCACCGTGACTACAAGCCCGCCAACGTCATGGTCGGCGGCGACGGGCAGAGCAAACTCATCGATTTCGGCATCGCGCTGCGCTCCGGCACGGCGGGGCAGATCGTCGGCACTCCGGCGTACATGGCGCCGGAGCAGTGGGCCGGGGCGCCCGCCTCGCCTTCCACCGACGTGTACGCCGCCACCTGCGTGTTCTTCGAGTGCGTCACAGGCCGCACTCCCTACCAGGGGCACACGACGGAGGCGTACCGCGCGCTGCACACGACCGGTCAGATCCCCGCGGAGGAGGCGCCGCCGCCGGTCCAGGCGCTGATCCGCCGCGGTCTGGCCAAGCATCCGGCCGGCCGTCCGCCGGGCGCGGCGGAGTTCGCCTCCGAGCTGGAGGCGGCGGCCACCGCCGCGTACGGGCCGGAATGGGAGTCGAACGGCTGGCGCCGCCTGGCCGAGACCGCGGCCGGTCTGGCCGCGCTCTTCCCGCTCGCCGCCCTGGTCTCGCACCTGGCTCCGGGCGCGGCGGCCGGTCACCTGAGCGGAGCCGCGGCGGGCAAGGCGGCCGCGGCCACCGGACGCGGCGTGCTGACCAAGCTGTTCGGCGCCAACGCCGCGGTCAAGGCGGCGGCCGTGGCCACCGGCGTCGTCGTGGTGGGTTCGGCGGGTACCGCCGCGATCGTCGTCAGCCACCACAAGCCGAAGAAACCCAAGCCCGTCGCCGTGGCACCCCTGCGGGTCGAACTGGCCTCCTACAGCCGGCCGGTCTCCGGCCTCGACCTGCGGAACGCCCGCTATGCCCAGGTGAGCGGCGTGCCGGACGCGGCCGTGCAACGCAAGGTCAACGAGGTGCTGCTCGGGCCGCTCGACTGGGCGGTCGAGGAGATGCGGGCGCAGACCGCGAATGCCCAGCCGCCCTGCGCGAAACCGACCGTCCTGCAGGCCCGGCCCGAGATCGGACTGCGCGGACCGCGGCTGCTGTCGGTCCGCTACGAGCTGCCGATGACGTTCTGCTTCGCCGCCGACTACGAACTGCCACGCGTCGCCCTCAACGTCGACCTGCGCACCGGGAAGGCGCTGACGGCCGAGGAGGTGTTCCGTCCCGAGACGCTCACGACGAGCGGTCTCGCGACGCTGATGAAGCGGGTGAGGGCCCACTGGACCAATCCCGATTTCGGGCTGGTGTGCGCCCATCCTCCTCTGCTCCGCAAGGACTTCTCCCCGGGCGAGCCGCTCACGACCCAGCGACCCCAGCCTCCGAGCATCTCGGCGTTCCTCACGCCGAAGGGGCTGGAGGTCATGTGGTCACATGCGGGCAGCGAGTGCCCCTTCTACTCGGTCACCCTGCCGTACGCCGAGTCTCGGGACCTGCTCGATCCGCGGATCGTCGCGGAGCTGCCCCGATAGGCGTACCGCGAGTCAGACGCTCCCGTCGGGGGAGGACCACCACTCCTCGAAGGAACGGCAGCGGCCGTCCTCGTCGAAGCGCATGATCCACAGGTCGCGGAACTCCTCCTCGACCGGGTCGCCGTAGGTGACCTCCACCCGGGCCACGGCCGTGTCGCCGTCGACCGCGATGATCTCGCTGGTCATCTCGAATTCCTCGTCGGGACCGTCACGCTCCTCGTCCCACATCTCGACGATCGCCGGGAGGCCGACCAAGGGCTCATCGTAGGGCCCCTGCAGATAGGTGGCGTCCTCGGTGAAGTTCTCGCCCAGCGTTTCGGTGCCCGGCTTGCGCCAGGCACGCTCGTAGCCGGCGATCCAGGCCGCCACCCGTTCCTTGTTCATGAGATCAGTGTGACCGACGAAACGGCCTCCGGTGACCATACGGCTGGAGCGACGCCTGGCTACCGCCGGGCGGCGTGAGCGCGAAGCGGGCGATCGGCGCACCGCCCTCGACCAGATCGGCGACGAGTTCGCCGATCAGCGGCGCGAACTTGGCGCCGTGGCCCGAGCACGGCGAGCAGACCACGAGGGGACCCTGGCGGTCCAGGATGAAGTCCTCCCCCGGCGCCATGGTGTAGAGGCAGGTCGTCTCCGACCGGACGTCCGGGTCCAGGCCGGGCAGCCACTCCCGCACATATCCCAGGGCGCGTTCGCGCGCCGCCGGGTCGACGGTGAAGTCACGGGTGTCGGCGGTGGTGACCGTGCCGTTCACGTGTTCGCCCACCTTGAAGAGCGGCCCCTCGGGCAGGGCGTACATCTCCAGGGACTCGGGCGAGGCGCCGTGCACGATCGTCGGCCAGGGGCCGGGCTCGCGCGGGGTGAAATAGAAGACCTGCTGCTGGGTCACGGTCAGCGTCGGCAGCGGCACGAGCCCGTCGAGCAGGGGGCCGATCCAGCTTCCCGCGGCGACGACGGCGGTCTCCGCGTGCCAGGTCTCGCCGCCGGCTCGGAACCGCACGCCGTCGCCGTCCGGCTCCAGGTCGCGTACGGGCAGGTCATGGGCGATCTGGGCCCCGGCCTCGGCGGCGAGCCGGGCCATCGCCGTGACGGCCGCCTCGGGGTCGATCACTCCGCCCTCCGGATCGCGGACGACGGGACCGGTGAAGCGAATGCCCGGCCAGCGCGCGGCGGCGTCCGCCGGGGCGAGGAGCTCCGCGGCGACACCGTGCTCCCTGAGCAGGGCCGCCATGCGTTCCGGTTCACGGCCGGGACCGTGGTCGATGCCGCCGACCCGCTCCAGCACCGGCCGGCCGGCCTCGGCCTCAAGCCGTTCCCACAGCCGGCGGGCACGGCCCGTCAGCTCGACGTAGAGCGGATCGAGATACGCACGGCGGAAGATCCGCGAATGCCCGTGCGAACTGCCCCGCCGGTGTCCGGCCTCGAAGGCGTCGAACGCCGCCACCGTGTGCCCGCGCCGTGCCGCCACCCACGTGGCCGCCGATCCGGACAGCCCGAGCCCCACCACCGCCACATCCACATGCCGCATGAACGAGATCCTGGCGGGTCGCCGCGACGGCCCGCGCGGCGGGGCGACCACGGGCAAGTTGGTGCAGGTTAACCCTGGTCTGGTAGGTCTGGAGCGGACATATTAGGATACGTATGCAAGTTGCATATAAAGATGCGAAGGAGGGGATCGGTGGTCCACCACCCCCATGGCGTGCGCGTCTCCCCATTCCAGAGCCTCCGATGAACGGCCCGGCCGCCGCCGAAGCCGGGCGTAGCCCACTCGACGAAGTCGCTCTCGGGAGCCTCCTCGCCGGTGCCGCGACGGGCGGGACCGGCCCTGTCCGCCTCGTCGGCGCGCACCTGCACGACCTCGCCACGCGGCTGGTCGTCGACGGTGTGGCCGTGGAGGCCACCGTCCCCGGACGCCGGGGCGCACGAGCGCTGCGCCGGGCGTTGCGGCGAGCCGGGCAGCGGTCCGCCCTCACGCCGGTCGTCGGCGACATCGGCATCGATCTGCCCTTCCCCGACTCCGGCGCTGACGTGCTCGTCTGCCGTCTCGACCCGCAGACGTTCCCCTTTCCCCGGCACACGGTCCGTGAGCTGGGCCGGGCCGTCAGTCCCGGGGGGATGGTCGTGCTGCTGACCGGCGTTCGCCCGCCGTGGCCGGCCGGGCTGGTCGACGCGTGGGCGGCCTCGGCCGGACTGGCCCCGCAGGTGGAACGCGGGGTGGGAGGCGCCCTGCCGTTCGCCGGCGCCGTCTACCGGTCACGCCTCGCCTAGGGGATTGACGGCGTCGGTGCCGCCGCGGGTTCGCCGAACCGGGTGAGGGCGAGGGCGCCCGCCACCGCCAGGGCGAAGCCGGCCACGGCGACCCATCCAAAGCCCTGTCGCGTCCCGTCACCGAGCAGGAACACCCCGATCAGCGCCGGCATCAGCGTCTCCGCGACGACCACCGCGGCCGTGGTCGTGGTGACCGCGCCGCGCTGCAACGCGGTGGCGAAGAACAGCAGCCCCACCAGGCCGCCGCCCGCGACGGCGTACGTCGCCGGGTCATGCAGCAGGTCGAGCGGGGACAGGCTCGTGATCACCCTGGCGCCGATCGCCACGAAGCCGAAGCCGAGCCCGGCGGCCACTCCGAGGGCGGCGGATCTGGCCTGGCCCCGCAACCGCCCGGCCAGCATGCCGCCGACGGCGACGACGGCGACGCAGCCGAGCAGCACGAGCCGGAACCGCAGGCTGACGTGCGCCGGGTGCTCGTGGCCGGACGAGAGCCCGAGCATGGCGAGCCCCACGCACACCGCGGCGACCGCCGCCCATTCGGCGCCGGTCAGCCGGACGTGCAGCACGCGTACGGCGACCACGGCCGTGACCGCGAGGTTGGCCGCGATGGCCGCCTGCACCACGAACAGCGGCAGGCTGCGCAGCGCGGCGAGCTCCGCCACGAATCCGAGCAGGTCCAGGCACGTACCCAGCACGAACGGGAGCCGGCGCAGCAGGCCGACCAGCAGCCATGGGTCGACGCCCTCACCCGCGGGCGCCGACCTGGCCGCGACCGCCTGCAGCACGGTGGCGACGCCGAAGCACACGGCCGCGGCGATCGCCCCCAGCAGGCTCAGCAGCACCGCAGATCACCACAGAGGCTCATCCCCCGAGCCTAGGGCGTGTCCGATAAATCCCGTTCGTGCGCAGCAGGACAGGGAATTGTCAGACACGCCCTGCGAGCGGCGGCCGGATCAGGCCGCCTGCCACAGCGAGGCGTACTGTCCCCGGTCGCGCAGCAGCTGGTCGTGTGTGCCGTCCTCGACCACGCGCCCGTGCGCCATCACCACGATGCGGTCGGCGTGCCGGGCCGTCTGCAGCCGGTGCGCGATCAGCACGGTCGTACGGCCCGAGGCGACGCTGTTCATCGCCCGGGTGACGCGGGCCTCCGTGGCGAGGTCGAGGTTGGCGGTGGCCTCGTCGAGCAGCAGGATCGCCGGGTCGACCAGCTCGGCGCGCGCCAGGCAGATGAGCTGCCGCTGACCGGCCGACAGTGAGGCACCGCGTTCGGCGATCTCGTGGTCGTACCCCCCGGGCAGCCGCATGATCAGCTCGTGTGCGCCGACCGCCCGCGCCGCCGCCTCGACCTCCGCGCGAGGAGCCTCCGGCCGGCCGTACGCGATGTTGTCGTGCACGGTCCCGCGGAACAGGAACGTCTCCTGCGGCACGTACCCGAGCTGCCGCCGGTAGGCGTCCACGTCGAGGGCGCGCAGGTCGTGCCCGTCGATGACGATCCGGCCGTCCTGCGGGTCATAGAAGCGCGCCAGCAGCTTGACCAGGCTCGACTTTCCGGCGCCGGTCGCCCCCACCAGTGCGACCGTCTCTCCGGGCTCGATCGTCAGGCTGACGTCGGTCAGTGCCTCCTCCGCGATGCCCGGGTAGCCGAACCGCACCCCTTCGAGCCGGATCGCGCCGGTCAGCGGGCCGGGGTCGAGCGGAGCGGCGGCGACCGGCGTCGCGACCCGCTCGGCCATCAGGTCGCTGATGCGCGCCATCGACACGCGCGCCTGCTGCCAGTCGTCGAAGACCTCCGACAGCTGCTGGATGGGCGAGAAGAACAGGTTGACGTAGAGCACGAACGCGATCAGCTCGCCCGGCGTCAACGTGTGGGCGCGCACCATGTGGTAGCCGAGCGCGAGGACGAGCACCGCAGCGACGTCGGCCAGGAAGTCGACGAAGGGGAAGTACAGCGAGATGAGCCGCTGCGCGGCGAGCCGGGCGTCGGTGTACCCGCGGGTGACGCGCGTGAACTCGGTGTGCCGCCGGCCCTCCTGCGTGAACGCCTGCGACTCGCGCACCCCCGCCATGCTCTCCTGCAGGCTGGCGTTGACCACGGCGATCCGCTCCCGCGCCTCCCGGTACGGCTCGGCCGACAGCTTGCGGAACGCGACCGTGGCGATGAGCAGCGGGATCAGCACGAGCGCCGTCGCGCCGGTCAGCAACGGGCTCATGAGCGCCATGGCCACCGCGACGCCCACGAACGTGAACACTGACGCGACCGCACTGATCAGGCCGTCCTGCAGCAGCGAGGAGAACGCGCTGACGTCCGTGGTCATCCGGGTCATGATGCGCCCGGCCATCTCCCGGTCATAGAAGTCGACGGACAGCCGCTGCAACTGCGCCCAGACCCGGATCCGGAGCGCGTACATCAGCCGTTCGCCGGTACGCCCGGCCACCAGCGTGACGGCCCAGGAGATCGCCAGGCCCAGCAGCGCCACGCCGAGGAAGATCCCCGCCGCCGTGAACAGCGCGGACTGCGACCCGGTGAGCACGCCGCCGTCGATGCCGTCACGGGACAGGTACGGTCCGGCGACGCCGGTGAGGGCCTCGAGTACGACGAGCAGCAGGCCGAGGGCGAGTGGCCGCCGGTACGGCCGCAGGAACCTCCAGAGCGTGAAGTTCGGCTGCGGCTGCGCCTCGCGGACGATGTCGATGTCCGGCACATCGGTCGAGGGCGGCAGCGCGGCGACGCGTTCGAGCATGTCCTCGTGGGAGAAGTCGCCGCCCATACCGGGCCGGTGGCCGGGTTCGTCGGCCCATACGAGCCCGGGTCCGGCCTCCGGCGCCGGCTCGAGGTCGTCGCCCTCACCGGCCAGCAGCCGCCGGTACAGCGGGCAGCGCGCCATCAGCTCGGCGTGTGTGCCGTCGTCGATGACCCGGCCCGCGTCCATCACCGCGATCCGGTCGGCGAGCCGGAGGGTGGAGCGGCGGTGGGCGACGAGCAGCGTCGTGTGCCGGTGTGCGTCACCGTCGCGACCCCGCCCCGCCTCCCCCGAGAGCACCCGCCGCAGGGTCGCGTGGATGCTCTCCTCGACCTTGGCGTCGACCGCGCTCGTCGCATCGTCGAGGACGAGGATGCGGGGATCCGCGAGCAGCGCGCGGGCGAGCGCGACCCGCT
This sequence comes from Actinoallomurus sp., assembly GCA_025964685.1. Classification (GTDB taxonomy): domain Bacteria; phylum Actinomycetota; class Actinomycetes; order Streptosporangiales; family Streptosporangiaceae; genus Actinoallomurus. The sequence goes on from JAOPYG010000029.1 coordinate 37,179, forward strand.
GGCGCTGGCCGCCGGACAGCGTGAGCCCGCGCTCGCCGACCACGGTCGCGTAGCCCTCCGGCAGGCGCATGATGAACTCGTGCGCCTCGACCGCGCGCGCCGCCGCCTCGACCTCCTCGTCGGTGGCGTCGGGCCGCCCGTACGCGATGTTGTCCCGCAGGGACTCGGAGAACAGGAAGCTCTCCTCGAAGACCATCCCGATCTGCGAGCGCAGCGAGGCGAGGGTGACGTCCCGCACGTCGTGACCGTCGAGGCGCACCGCTCCGTCGCGTACGTCGTGGAAACGCGCGAGCAGCGACGCCGCGGTGGACTTGCCCGATCCCGACGCCCCGACCAGCGCGACGATCTCGCCGGGCCGGATCCGCAGGTCGAAGCCCTCCAGGACGGGCTGGGACCGCAGGAAACCGAACCTCACACCCTCGAAGGCGATCTCACCGTGAAGCGGCGGCAGGTCGTACGCGCCGGGCGCGTCGGTGACCGCGGGTGTCGTGTCGAGCAGCTCGAAAATGCGCTCGGCTCCGGCGCGGGCCTGCGGGGCGGCGCTGAGCATCCGTGCGATCAACCGTGCGGGGTTGATCAGCAGAACCAGATAGGAGGCGAACGCGAGGAACGTGCCGACCGTGATCCGGTCGTGCAGGGCGAGCCAGCCGCCGAGCGCCAGCACTCCGACCTGCCCGAACGTCGGAATCGACTCCAACACCGGCTGGTAGCGGGCCTGGAGCCGGACGGACCGCATGCTGGAGCCGTACAGGCCGGACGCCGTGTCGGCGAGCCGCTCGAACTCGCGGCGCTCCTGGCCGAACCCCTTGACGACGCGGACGCCGGTCACCGCCTGGTCGACGACCTGGGCGACGTCGCCCGTGCGCTGCTGGACGTCCCAGGTCGCCGGGTAGAGCCGGGTCCGCATGCGGTACGCGCCGATGACGAGGATCGGCAGGATGACCAGGCTGATGAGGGCGAGCAGCGGTGAGAAGACGAACATCACGCCGAGGGAGGCGACCATCAGCACGAGGTTGCTCGTCAGCGTGGGCAGGACGCGCAGCACCGTGAGCACGAGGCTGATGTCGGAGTTGGCGCGTGAGACGAGCTGGCCGGTGGCGAGTTCGCCGTGCGCCCGCAGGTCGAGCCGTTGCAGCTCGCGATGGATGGCGCCGCGCAGCCCGTACGAGACCTCGAGCATGACCTTCGAGGAGTGGAACCGGCGGGTGCGGGCGGCCGCGAAGCCGATCACTCCGAGGATGAACAGGAGCAGCAGCCAGGGGGTCAGAGGGGCGCGGGAGGACAGGATCACGTCGTCGACGACATGGCGTTCGACGACCGGGACCAGCGTGCTGACGCCCGCCCAGATCAGGCCCGCCACGAACGTGCGGACCAGGCTGCCGCGCTGCTCGAGCACGAACGGCAGCATCCGCCGCACCCACCCACCCCGCGAGGCCGCCACCTCCGGGGCGGCCGTGCGGTCAGCCATCGGCGAGCCGTTCCATCAGACCGGCGGCCAGGCGGAGCAGCTCACGCTCGGTCGGCGTCAGCCGCTCGGCCATCGCCTTGGCCAACCATGCCTCTCGTCTGCGCGTGTCCTCGTCGAGCACGGCCACCCCTTCGCGTGTGATGTCGATTCGGACCTGCCGCCGGTCCGCGTCGTCCGGGCTGCGGACGATCAGACCGTCGTTATCGAGCCGGGTGAGCATCCGCGTCAGCGACTGCGGCTGGAGGCGCTCGGCGGCGGCCATCGCCGAGGCGGTCATCGCGCCGTTCAGCGCCAGCAGGTTGAGAAGGCTGAGCCTGCTGCGGCTCAGTCCGTGGCTGACCCGCTCGGCGCGCAACCGGCGGCCGAGCTGGGCCATCCCCTGCCGTAGCACGCCGGCGGCCGCCTGCGCCTCATCGTTATCCACACACTAAGCGAAGCTTATTATTCTTCGACTGGCAAATGCTTACTTGTCCTAAACAGCGATTAAAATGTCACGCAGTGCGTACCAGTTGGTATGCGGGGGCCGCGCCGGCGGTCAGCCGAGGCGGAAGACCGGGTAGCCGGGGGCGATCTCGAGCAGCTTCTCGTCGGAGGCGTCCGGGCCGACCCCGTCGAAGAACATGCCGACCTCGAACTTCCAGCGCTTCAGGTAGGCGCGCAGGATCTCCGGCTTGTCCGCGTCGGCCAGCTCCGTGGCGGTGAAGACCTCGACGCGCCGGCCGATGTGCAGCTCGCCACCCCCGGCCACGCGCATGTTGCGCACCCACTGCGTGTGACCGCGCGGGGCGACCAGGTAGCGCTCCCCCTCGTGAACGAGCAGGTTGACCGGAGTGGTCCGCCACTCGCCGGTCTTGCGGCCGCGGACGTAGAGGATGCGTGAACCCAGCAGGCTGATCCCCATGCGCGTCAGGCCGCTGACGAGCCGGCGGGAGAAACGGTCCATGGCGTTGTTGCCCTGGATGACACGGGGCTCGGACTCGGCGGCCATCGGGTGCTCCTTGGTATCGACTTTTGAGAGCAGTGCTCTCACTTGAGAGCAGTGTGCATGCCGGGACCGTCCACCGTCAAGAGCAGTGCTCTCGTTTCTGGCGGATGCTCTGAAACGACGGACGTCGCGGACCGGCCCACGCGAACCGGTCCGCGACGTCGTCTCGGCGGCGGAAAACCCCTCTAGGGACAAGCCCACCAGGCGGCGGTGTCGGAGGCGAGCTCCCCGTCGCGCGACTCCCCGCTCGACAAAAGGACCGTTCCACGAATGTCCAGCCGCACCGGCCGGGAGCCCAGGTTGACCGCGCACACGAAACCGGGATCACGCGCGAAGAGGAGCACGTCCGGCGGGGCGTCGAGCCAGCGCAGCCCACCGTCGCCCAGGGCGGGCCGCTCCTTGCGGATGCGCAGCGCCTCCCGGTAGAGCCGCAGCATCGACCGTGGATCGCCGAGCTGGGCCTCCACCGTCATGCTCCGCCACTCCGGCGGGACGGGCAGCCAGCTCTCGCCGACCATGGGCGGGCTGAACCCGAACGGCGGCTCGGCGTACGCCCACGGGATCGGCACGCGGCAGCCCTCGCGGCCCAGGCCGTTGCCCCACTGCGGGTCCAGGAGGTACTCCGCCGGCAGGTCGGTGACCTCGGGCAGCCCCAGTTCCTCGCCCTGGTAGACGTAGGTCGACCCGGGCAGCGCGAGCGTCAGCAGCGCGGCCGCCCGCGCCCGCCGGGCACCGATCCCGCCACCGCCGTAGCGCGTGACGTGACGCGGCACGTCGTGGTTGGAGAGCACCCAGGTCGTGGGCGCGCCGACCCGGCCGGTCGCCGCGAGCGAGTCGTCGATGACCCCGCGCAGGTCCCCGGCGGACCAGTCCGCCTTCAGATAGTGGAAGTTGAACGCCTGGTGCAGCTCGTCGGGGCGCACGTAGTGCGACAGCCGCTCGGCGTTGGGCGCCCACGCCTCCGCGACCCCGATCCCGCCGTAGGAGTCCAGCAGCCGCCGCCAGGACCGGTGGATGTCGTGCACGCCGTCCTGGTCGAAGTAGGGCAGCTCGGCGTGGCCGAGCATCTGGATCTGACCGGTGTACCCGGCGTCCGGCAGGCCGTCCGCCTTGACCATGCCGTGGGCCACGTCGATGCGGAACCCGTCGACACCGCGGTCGAGCCAGAACCGCATGATGTCCTCGAACTCCGCGTGGACCTCAGGGTTCTCCCAGTTCAGGTCGGGCTGCTCGGGGGCGAACAGGTGGAGGTACCACTCGCCGTCCGGCAGCCGGCTCCAGGCCGGCCCGCCGAAGATCGACTCCCAGTCGTTCGGCGGGAGCTCGCCCCGGCCGGGGCGGAAGATGTAGCGGTCACGCTCGGGCGAGCCCGGTCCGGCCCGCACGGCCTTGTCGAACCAGGGATGCGCCGCCGAGGTGTGGTTCGGGACGATGTCGACGATGACCTTCAGCCCGTGCCGGTGTGCTTCCTGGAGCAGGGACTCGGCGTCGCCGAGTGTGCCGAAAGCGGGATCGACCGCCCGGTAGTCCGCCACGTCATAGCCGCCGTCGGCCATCGGGGAGCGATAGAACGGCGTGAGCCACAGCGCGTCGACGCCCAGCCAGGACAGGTACCGCAGGCGGCTGCGGACCCCCAGCAGGTCGCCCACGCCGTCGCCGTCGCCGTCGGCGAAGCTGCGCAGGTAGACCTGGTAGATCACCGCGTCACGCCACCAGCGTGGATCCCGCGTGAAGGACGTGGCCGGATCCGCGTACTGCTGAGTCAATACAACTCCATCAGTTCTGCAACTCCTCTGCAAGGAGGACAGCGCGCGTCATCCCTCGAGCGCCATCGGATTGCGCAGAACGTAACAGTCAGGAAGCGCGATTGAAATACTTTGCAGAAAAATCGTGCAACACGCTACGAAGCGTCGCTCGTGACCGGCCCGGTCGACCTGCGGACCACGAGTTCGGGGCGGAACACGAGCTCGGTGTGCGGCGATCCCACGCCCTGGATCTCATCCAGGAGACTGCGGACGGCGACCAGCGCCATCTCGCGTACGGGCTGGCGGACCGTGGTCAGCGGAGGGTCGATGTAGCCCATCAGCGGCGAGTCGTCGAAGCCGACGACGGAGACATCCTCGGGAACCCGCAGCCCCCGCTGCCGGGCCGCGCGGATCGCACCGATCGCCATCATGTCGCTCGCGCAGCAGATCGCCGTGCAACGGTCGTCGAGCAACTGGAGGGCCGCGGCCTCGCCGCCCTCGATCGAGAAGATGGTGTTCGCGATCCAGCCGTCGACGTCGGTGGCGCCGAGGCGGTCGGCCATCCCCTTGCGGTAACCCTGGGTCTTTCGGATCACCGGGACGAACCTCTCCTGGCCTACCGCGAGCCCGATCCGCCGGTGCCCCAGCTGCGCCAGGTGCGCGACGGCGAGCTCCATCGAGCCGGCCTCGTCGCTGGACACGAATGTGGCGTCGACCTCGCCCGCATAGCCGTTGACCAGGACGATCGGCAGGCCACGGTCGGTGAGCCGCTTGTAACGGCCGTGGTCGGCCTGGGAGTCGGCGTGCAGGCCGGAGACGAAGATGATGCCGGAGACCCCTCGCTCCAGAAGAAGGTCCGTGTAGTCGTCCTCGTTGATGCCGCCGGGCGCGAGCGCGCAGAGCACCGCCGTGTAGCCGTGCACCGCCAGGGTGTTCTCGATGACCTCGGCGAAGGCCGGGAAGATCGGGTTGGACAGGTCGGCAACGATCAGTCCGATCAGACCGGCGCGCGGCTGCCGCAGCCGGGCGGGCCGTTCGTAGCCGAAGGAGTCGAGCGCCTCGATGACCGCCTGCCGGGTAGCGGGCGCGACTCCGGCCTTGCCGTTGAGGACCCGGCTGACCGTGGCCTCGCTCACTCCCGCTTGGGCGGCGATGTCCGCCAGACGCATGCTCACAAAGGTGAATCTACCGTCGAAGACCGCGCCGGGACCGCTATCCGTTGCAGCACGTCGCCAAGCCTCGACAGCCTCCTTGCGCAACCTTTCTGAAAGCTCTTGCTAGCCAACCGGGGCGGAGTTATCTTCTCGGCAACACAACCGAAACGAACGGCCGCAGCACCCTCGGGGGACCCCGCCATCCCTTCGCCCCAGGAGGCCCGCATGCTGAAACGCCTGTTGCCCGCCCTGGCCGTCTTGCTGACGGCCGCGGTCGTACCCGCCGTCCATGCCGCGCCCGCCGCGGCATCGCCGCCCGGCGACCACGACGTCATCGCCAACCTCTTCGAGTGGAACTGGCCCTCCGTCGCCTCCGAGTGCACGAACGTGCTCGGCCCGCAGGGCTACGGCGCCGTCCAGGTCGCGCCGCCCGAGGACTCCCTCACCCGCGACGGTCACCCCTGGTGGGAGGTCTACCAGCCCGGTGACTACGACGTGAACGGCCGCATGGGCACCCGGGCACAGTTCACCTCGATGGTGTCGGCGTGCCACGCCGCGGGCGTCAAGGTCTACGCCGACGCCGTCATCAACCACATGACCGGCCAGGGCAGCACGACCTACGGCGGCAAGAGCTTCGGCAAGTACGACTATCCGGGGATCTACTCCTCCGCCGACTTCCACCACTACCCCGGCGACTGTCCCCAGTCCGACGGCCAGATCCACGACTACAACAACTTCACCGAGGTCACCAAGTGCGAGCTGGTGAGCCTGTCGGACCTGCGCACCGAGTCCGACTACGTCCGTGGCAAGATCGCCGACTATCTGAACGACCTGCTGAGCATTGGCGTCGACGGCTTCCGCGTGGACGCCGCGAAGCACATCGGCTCGCCCGACATGAAGGCGATCGAGGGGAAGCTGAGCAAGTCCGCGTACATCTATCAGGAGGTCATGCCGGGCAGCCCCGGCGACCTGGCGCCCAGTGCCTTCGAAGGCTCCGGTGACCTGCTGGAGTTCGTGTACGGCCAGAAGCTGAAAGAGCAGTTCAACGGCAATATCGCGAACCTGCGGAGCTTCGGGCAGTCGTGGGGGTTCGAGCCGAGCAACAAGGCCGTGGTCTTCGTCGCCAACCACGACACCGAGCGCAACGGCAGCACGCTGTCCTACAAGGACGGCTCGAAGAACACCCTCGCCACGATCTTCTCGCTGGCCTGGGGCTACGGCACACCGCAGGTCTACTCCGGCTTCAATTTCAACGGGTCGGACGACTCACCACCGTCGGACTCCAGCGGGCACGTCAGCAACACGAGCTGCTCCTCCTGGCAGAACTGCCTGGACCGCACGCTCGGCGGGATGGTCGGCTGGCACAACGCGGTCAAGGGCACCTCCGTCGCCAACTGGTGGTCCGACGGCGCGAACCAGATCGCCTTCGGCCGCGGCGCCAAGGGCTACGTGGCCATGAACAACTCCGGTTCGACCCTGAGCCGTACGTTCGCCACCGGGCTGCCCGCGGGCACCTACTGCGACGTCGTCGGCGGCGGCGTCTCCAGCGGTCGGTGTACCGGCACGGCCGTCACCGTCGACGGCTCAGGCAACGCCACGTTCCAGGTGAATCCCGGCGGCGCTGTGGCGATCGACGTGGCCGCGACCGGGCAGGGCGGCGGCAGCGGATCCGGCAGCGTACGCGTGACGTTCAACGAGAACGCGACGACCGCCTTCGGGCAGAACGTCTACGTGGTCGGCTCGATCCCCGCGCTCGGCAACTGGGCGCCGGGCAGCGCCGTGGCGCTCTCGTCCGCGAACTACCCGACCTGGTCGGCCACGGTGGCGTTGCCCACCGGCACCGCCTTCCAGTACAAGTACATCAAGAAGAACACCGACGGATCGATCACCTGGGAGTCGGACCCGAACCGCTCGTACACGACCGGCACGGGAGCGACCGCGACGATCAACGACACCTGGCGCTAGCCCGCCCACGCGAGGGCCACCCTCATCCGTCGCTACGAACCGGGTGGGGGTGGCCCCCCGTTCAGCAGTGCCAGTTGACCGAGGCGCTCGCGCCGGAGGAGAACGAGACCGAGCCGCTGCCGTTGCCCCAGCACCAACCGCCGCCGCGGGTCACCGTCACGCCGGCGGACTGGCCGGCGGCGAGGCTGCTGCCGCCGCCCGCGCTGATGTTGCCTTTGACACCGGTCACGCTCCAGGTCACCGGGCCGCCCTGCGCGACCACCGTGACGGTGCAGGTACGCGAGCCGTGCATGGTGCATCCGTAGACCGCCAGCGTCCCCGGCGCGGGTGGAGGCGGCGGGGCAGGCGCCTGCACCGGTGAGGACGACGCGGCTGACGGGGACGAATGCGGGTGCCCGGAAGCGGTGTCCGTCGGAGTCGGGGTGGGCGTGGGTGTGCTGCTCGAGCTGGACGGCGTCGGGGTGGGGGAACCGACGCTGTCGCTGGGCAGCGGCCCACCGGAGTCCGAAGCCGAGGGGTCGTCGGAGGGAAGGTCACCGGGGCTGGACGCGATGGCCTGGTTGTTGCCGGCGTTCCGGCTGCCCGAGTCCGACAGGACGAAGAAGACCCCGCCCCCGATCACCAGGACGGCGAACGCGACCGCGGCCATGGCGGGCCACAGGCGCGAGGTGGTGCGCGACTCGTCTTCGGGCTCGGCCTCGGCCGGAAGCTCGGCGCGCATGGCGATCGTGGACCGCGTGTCCGCGAACCGGGGGTCGACCGCGGTGGTGAGGACGCGTTCGCGCAGGGCCGCGGGGATCGCGGCGAAGGGCATCGCGTTCAGCAGGCGCACGGTGTCGACCCCGCGGTCGGCGTGCACGCCGCAGATCGGGCAGCGGGCGATGTGGCGGGCGAGCTTTCCACAGGTTTCCGCGTCGAGGCGCCGACCTGGCGGGCCCGCCAGCGCCGAGACGCTCGGGCAGTCCTCATGCCCGGTCGTCGCCACCGTCACGGCGGCGAAGGCATCGTCCAGGTCGTGACGAGCTTGCGCGACGAGCATCGAGGCGTCCTGCGGCGACGTGCCCAGGGCCCGGGCGAGCTCGTCGGGGTTCAGCTCGTGCCGCAGGGAAAGGTCGAGCGCCTCGCGCTGCCGGCCGTTCAACACCAGCAGCGCGGTGTGCACGAGCTGCCGGGTGGCCTCGTTCGCTTCGAAACCCGTCGCCTCGGCCGCGCGCCGCCGCTCGGCCGGCAGCTCGGAGCGCGCACGACGGCGCAGGCACTCCTCACGCGTCACCGCGTACAGCCAACCGCGGAACAGCCGCGGGTCCGCCAGCTCGCCGATGCGCTCCTGCACGATGATCAACGAATCGAGCAGGGTGAGGGCCGCGGCCTCCTCATCACGGAGCAGCACGTGGCAGTAGTCGAACAGTCGTGCCGCGTAGAGATCGTAGAGACGAACCGGCGCGGTTCCGTCGCCGGAACGCAGCGACTGTACGAGCCACTGGTCGTCGGACCGTTCGATACTCGGCCAGGCGGCCACGTGTCCTCCTGCTGCTGAACTGAGGGCAAGCCGGTGACTCAGACGCCCCATCCGGCACTTTGGTCAACCGATCTTGCCATCAAAACCCGTTCAATGCAGGTCGAAGCAGTCAAAGCGCTGCGACCGTTGACCGTCTGCGACCACTCGATGATGCGGACGGGCGCCCGGAGACGCATCCCCTCACGATGACCTCCTCCTTGTCGGCCTGCGTGGGAACGCTCCCACGAATTCCCGCGACCCCATTGCGTCGAGAATGTGACGGGCTTAACATTCCGGGCAATCGAAGCGCTTCGACAGGAGCGGGACTTGGTGAAGATCTCGGACGTGGCCCGGCATGCCGGCGTGTCGCCGAGCACGGTGTCGTACGTACTCAGCGGCAAGCGGTCCATCTCGGACGAGACACGCCGCCGCGTCCTGGAGAGCGTCCGCACACTCGGATACCGGCCGCATGCCGGGGCGCGGGCGCTGGCCAGCAGCCGCTCCAACGTCATCGCCCTGGTCGTCCCCCTGCGCTCGGGGATCCACGTACCGGTCGTCATGCAGATGGCGATCGCCGCGGTCACCACCGCGCGATCCTATGACCACGACGTCCTCCTGCTGACCCAGGACGAGGGAGTGGGCGGGCTGGAACGCGTGGCGGGGACCGCGCTGGTCGACGCGATCATCGTGATGGACGTCGAACTGCACGACGTGCGGCTGCCGGTGCTCCGCTCACTCGGACGGCCCTCGGTGCTGATCGGTTTCCCGGCGGACCCCACCGGACTGACCTGCATCGACTTCGACTTCGAGGCGGCGGGCGCGGCCTGCGCCGAACACCTGGCCGACCTCGGGCACCGCGAGATCGCCCTGATCGGGGCACCGCCCGCGGTGTACGAGCGCGGTACCGGATTCGCCGAGCGCACCAAGACCGGCTTCCAGCGTGCCGCCGCCGATCGCGGCGTCCGCGCGCTCGTCCGGCCCTGTGACCCCCAGGACGCCCGGTCGACGGCGACCGAGCTGCTCCGCGACCATCCCGGCCTGACCGGCATCGTCATCCACAACGAGCCGACCATGGAACCGCTGCTGACCGCCTTCCGCGCGGCCGGGCGCCGGGTTCCCGACGACCTCTCCGTGATCGCCATCGCGCCCGATGAGCTCGCCGAGCGCCTCGGCCTCACCTCGATCGCCATCCCGGCCGACGACGTCGGCGCGCAGGCGGTCTCCCTCCTCATGACCAAGCTCGAGGGCCACGAGGTACCGGGGGCGACTCTGCTCCCCCCACGGCTCGTGATCCGTTCGAGCACCCCGGAAATCCCCGGAACCTGACCGGTGATCGCCGTCGAAGCGCTTCGACATTCCCCTCAATCTGGAGGAACCCGATGTTCAAGACCGGAAAGACGCTCGCGGCGCTGACCGCCGGCCTGCTGGCGCTGTCCGCGTGCGGCAGCGGCGGATCCACGTCATCGCCGAAGGAACTCAAGCTCTGGCACTACGAGGGTCCGGACAGCGCCATGGGGGTGGCGTGGAACCAGGCGATCAAGGAGTTCGAGCAGACCCATCCCGGCGTGAAGGTGAAGTTCGAGGAGAAGGGCTTCGAGCAGATCCAGAAGACCGCGCCGATGGTGCTCAACTCCAAGGACGCCCCGGACATCCTGGAGTACAACAAGGGCAACGCGACCACCGGGCTGCTCGCCAAGCAGGGTCTGCTGACCGACATCAGCGCCGAGGTCACCAAGCGCGGCTGGGACAAGCAGCTCAGCCCCAATATCGCCGAGACCGCCAAGTACGACGCCAAGGGCGTCATGGGCGGCGACAAGTGGTACGGCGTGCCGAACTACGCGGAGTACCTGCAGGTCTTCTACAACAAGAAGCTGTTCGACAAGTACGGCGTGAAGGTGCCCACGACCTTCGAGGAGTTCACCGCCGCGATGGACGCCTTCGCCAAGAAGGGCGTCACGCCGATGGCCAACGGCGGCGCGGAGTACCCGGCGCAGCAGTACCTCTACCAGCTCGCGCTGAGCAAGGCCGACCGTCCCTGGGTCGACCGCTTCGAGCGCTACACCGGCAAGGTCGACTTCCACGACCCGGCGTGGACCTACGCCGCGACCACCTTCGCCGACTGGGTGAAGAAGGGATACATCGCCAAGAGCTCGGTCAGCACCAAGGCCGAGGACGCGGGGACGTCGTTCATCTCCGGCAAGTACCCGATGTTCTTCTCCGGCAGCTGGTGGTACGGCCGGTTCGAGAAGGAGATCAAGACCTTCGACTGGGACACCTTCCTGTGGCCCGGCACCAAGATGACCCTCGGGTCGAGCGGCAACCTCTGGGTCGTGCCGAAGGGCTCGGGCAACAAGCAACTCGCCTATGACTTCATCGCCATCACGATGAAGAAGGACATCCAGAACCTGCTCGCCAACAACGGCGGCGTGCCCGTCGCGGCCGACCCGAACGGCGTCACCGACCCGAAGAACAAGAAGCTGATCGAGAACTACCAGACCCTCGTCAGCAACGACGGTCTCGGCTTCTACCCCGACTGGCCGGCCCCCGGCTACTACGACGTGCTCGTCGCGGGCACGCAGAAGCTCATGAACGGCACCGCCGCGCCGAACCAGGTGCTCGACTCGTTCGCCAAGCCGTACGAAGAGAACCTCTCCACCATCGGCCACTGAGACTCGCGGGGTACGGGCACGCGGCCCGTACCCCGCACCGGAGACGCACCATGACCCAGACCCTGAGCGCGCCGCCGCGCACGGCGACGCGAAAGCCCATCGTGCGGCGGCGCGATGGCATCTCCTACGCCGTGTACCTGGTCCCCAGCGGGGTGCTGTTCGTCGGCATCATCCTGGTTCCGTTCCTGATGAACATCGGCTTCAGCCTGACCACGTGGGACGGCATCGGAAAGCCGCGCTGGATCGGCCTGCAGAACTACACGAAGCTGTTCTCCGACGGCGACTTCTGGGCCTCCTTCGAGCACAACATCGCCCTCGTCATCGCGATGGCGATCATCCCGGCCGCCATCGGCCTGGTCCTGGCCGCCGCGCTGTTCGACGTCATCGGCAAGCGGTTCGGACCGCGTACGGCCTCGATCCTGCGGGCGTGCATCTACCTGCCGCAGGTCCTGCCCTTCGCGGTGGCCGGGATCGTGTGGGCCTGGATGCTGGCCCCGGACAACGGCGCGCTGAACGAGACGTTGAAGAAGATCGGCCTCGGCTCGTTGCGCGAGGACTGGCTGGGCGATCCGAAAATCGCGCTGTACACCGTGATGGGCGTCATGATCTGGGTCCAGATCGGCTTTCCGCTCATCGTGTTCATGGCCGGCCTGCAACGGGTCGATCCCTCGCTGTACGAGGCGGCGGAGATCGACGGCGCCTCGTGGTGGCGCCGGTTCTGGTACATCACCATCCCGCAGATCCGTCCCGAGCTGTACGTCGTGCTGCTGATCTGCACCGTCGCCGCGATCAAGACCTTCGACAAGATCTACATCCTCACCAAAGGCGGACCGGGAGGCGCGACACGAGTGCCCGCCTACCTGTCCTGGCAGAACTTCTTCGAAAAGACCCAGGTCGGATACGGCGCGGCGATCGCGACGGTGCTGACTCTGATCACCGTGGTGCTGACGGTGGTGTTCCTGCGGCGGCAGGACCGCCTCGAGAGGGCGGACGCATGAGTTCGGTCACCGTACGGCGGCGGACGCCGGGAGCGTACGCGCTGCTCGTGTCGCTCATCGTGCTCGCTTTGGTGATGCTGCTGCCGTTCGTCATCATCGCCGTCAACGCGTTCAAGACGCCGGCGGAGTACTCCGCGCACGGCCCGCTCAGCCTGCCCAAGGGCCTCTATCTCCAGGGCCTGAAGGACTTCTGGCAGCGCGTCGACTTCGGCGGCAAGCTGGTCAACAGCGTGATCATCAGCGGCTCGGTGGCCGTGCTCGCGGTGATCCTGTCGGTGCTGAACGCCTACGCGCTGGGCATCGGCCGGATCCGGGGCCGGGTCTCGATCATGGTGGTCCTCCTGCTGGCCAACACGATGCCGCAGGAGGTCCTGGTCTACCCGCTGTACTTCGTCTCCAAGAAGGTCGGGCTGTACGACACCCGGATCAGCGTGATCATCATCTTCACCGCCATCCAGAGCGCGTTCGGGACCTATCTGCTGTCCTCGGTGCTGTCGTCGTTCCCCCGCGAGATCCTCGAGGCGGCCCGGATGGACGGCGCGGGCCGGCTGCGGATCCTGTGGCGGATCGTCGTGCCGATCAGCCGGCCGACCCTCGGCGTCCTGTTCGTCTTGTTCTTCATCTGGACCTGGAACGAGTTCTTCCTGCCCCTGATCTTCCTGATCTCCAACGAGAACCAGACCGTGCCGGTCGCGCTCGGGGTGCTCCAGGGCCAGCGGCTGATGGACGCCACGATGACCAGCTCCTCCGCCCTCCTCGGCATCATCCCCGCGATCGTCTTCTTCCTGATCTTCCAACGCACTCTCACCCGCGGCATCACCGTCGGGTCCGCGAATTGACGTGCTCCCCTGCCTCAGGGCAGGGGACTCCAGCCCGCTCCAAGCAGAGGAGAGAACAGGTTGAGGTTCGCGGTTCACGGCCCCGCCCAACGGCTGGAGGGCTCCCCGCGCAGTCACGGCACGCCCTGCCGCGATGTTCTTGGCCGCCTTCACTTCCGCGTGACCTGTATGCCCGCAAGCGTGGCCGGTCTGGGGGCGCGCCAGGTCGGTCGAGGTCTTTTCCACCCAGTCCCCGGTCAGCTGACGGCATTGCTCCACGTGGTGGGGAGCGCTCGCTCGTCCAACACGCTATGGACCACCACTGACATCATGAGGGGGGAACGGTGTGGAGATCCTGGCGTCTCCACACCACAAAATCGATGAAGTTCACCGACGGCTATTGGATGCTGCGCGACGGCGTTCAGGCCTCCTATCCGAACGAAGTCCTCGACGTCGGAACCGCGCCGGGATCGTTCAGCGTGTACGCGCCGACGCAGCCGATCCGGCACCGCGGCGACCTGCTCAAGGGGCCCGTGGTCACGCTGAACTACTCCTCCCCCATGCCGGACGTCATCGGCGTCACGGTCACGCACTTCGCGGGCGAGGAGGCGCGGGAGCCACGGTTCACCCTGCACGAGGAGGACGCCGGGGCCGACGTCTCGGTCGACGACGAGTCCGCGGTGCTCACCTCCGGCGCGCTGTCCGTACGGGTCGCCCGCACTGGCGACTGGCACGTGGAGTTCTCCGCCGGCGGCCGGGTCCTCACCGCGAACCGGGCCAAGGGCACGGCCATCATGGAGACCGCCGAAGGCGGCCACTACGTCCGCGAGCAGCTCGACCTCGACGTCGACCACCACGTGTACGGGCTCGGCGAGCGCTTCGGCCCGCTCGTCAAGAACGGCCAGAGCGTCGACATCTGGAACGCCGACGGAGGCACGGCGAGCGAGCAGGCGTACAAGAACGTGCCGTTCTTCCTCACCGACGCGGGCTACGGGATCTTCGTGAACCACCCCGGCCGCGTGTCCTTCGAGGTCGCCTCGGAGACGGTGGCGCGGACGCAGTTCAGCGTCGAGGGCCAGTCGCTCCAGTACTTCGTCATCTACGGCCCGACGCCGAAGGACATCCTTCGCCGCTACACCGCGCTGACCGGGCGGCCCGCGCGGCTGCCCGCCTGGTCCTTCGGCCTGTGGCTGTCCACGTCGTTCACCACGTCCTACGACGAGGCGACGGTCACGAGCTTCATCGACGGGATGGCCGAGCGCGACCTGCCGCTGTCGGTCTTCCACTTCGACACGTTCTGGATGCGGGAGTTCCACTGGTGCGACTTCGAGTGGGACCC